>PXRQ01000021.1 GCA_003022005.1 Halobacteriales archaeon QS_5_70_15 | reverse complement strand
CAACATCGTCGAGTACCTCGATGCGACGTACGGGCCCGGGGGGCCGGAGGCGGACGAGGCGGAGGTCGCACGCGCGGACGGTGGTGAGTGAATGTCCTCGATGGGGCTCGAGTTCGAGGTGACCGAGCTCGGGCCGACCGACCACGTCGAGGTCGGCGGGACCGCCCCCGAGTTCACCCGGCCGCTCGTCAACGAGGGGTACTGGGAGGACGCTTCGCTCTCCGACCTCCTGGAGGACGGCCCGGTCGTGCTCGTCTTCCACGCGATGGACGGGGACTTCCCCGCCACCTACACCTGGCAGGCGATCCGCGACCGCGGCTGGGACGAGTGGGACGCCGAGGTCGTCGGCCTGAGCGTCTCGACCCCCTACGAGCACGAGGCGTTCCTGCGGGAGTGGCGCGGGTTCGAGCGGTTCCGGCTGTTCTCGGATCCGGGGAACGGCGTCGCCGAGGCGTACGGCGTCGCCCACGACCTCGACGGGATGACCGGCGTGAGCGAGGCCCGCCCCTCGGCGTTCGTCGTCGACACCGACCGGACGGTCCAGTACGCGTGGGTCGCCACCGAGTACCCGGACTTCCCGCGGTACGAGGCGGTCGAGGACGCCGTCGAGTCGCTGTAGGGATGCCGACCCCACCGGGGCCCCGGGACGTGAACGAGGACGACGTAGCGCCGGCCGGGGAGGCGATACGCGAGGGTGACCTCGTCGTCTATCCGACCGACACGGTGTACGGCCTCGGCGCCGACGCGCTCGACACCGACGCGATAGCGCGTGCCTTCGAGCTCAAGGGTCGCGCGCGGGACCGGCCGCTGTCGCTCGGCGTCCCGGACGTCGACGCGGCGCTCGACTACGCCGACCCCACCGACCGCGAGGAGCGGTTCATGCGCGAGTTCCTCCCCGGCCCCGTCACGGTGGTCGCCGACCGGCCCGTGACGGCGACGAGCGCGAACCTCTCGGGCGAGGGGAGCGCCCGCCGGGTGGCGGAGGTCGCCCGCTCGGTCCGGGAGGCGGCGGTCGTCCTCGACGCCGGGGAGACCCCCGGCACCGAGAGCACGGTCGTCGATCCGTCGCTCGAGGACCCGGTGATCCGCGAGGGGGCGGAAGCCGACGCCGTGCGGGCCTGGCTCCGGGACTAGATCGGCGTCTCCCGCAGGTGGTAGTCGATACCCTCGTCCTCGAGCACCGCCCGGAGCGCGTCCATCCCGCGGTCCAGTTCGAGGCCGACCTCCTCGATGTGGGCGTCGGGGTTCTCCGTCGGTTCGGTCTCGAAGTGGGGGATGAGTTCGATCCCCTCCGGGTGGTCGTACCCGCGGACGTGGACCTGCCACCACTCGTACTCGGGGTAGTCGGGACGATCGTAGAACTCCACCCGCCGGAGGTTGACCACCTCGTGGCGGTAGGAGTAGGAGAACTCCCACCCGGGGTCGAAGTAGTGGTGTCCGAGAAGCCGCTCGACCTCGTCCTCCGTGAGCGGGACGACGTACCCCGGGTTCCCAGGACGTTCCTTGGTAAGGAACGTCTTCCGTATCCACCAAATCGATCGCCTGAGCGATGCGAGCGGGGTCTCCGGCAGGTGTCGGAGCCGTTCGACGAAGTCGTTGATCCGGTACTCGAGCGATAACATACCGTCCCTCCTCCGGAACGCGTGTTAGTCTTTGTCACAGCCCGAGCAGCGAGCGCAGCGAGCGAGTGCGCGTCCCGCAGGTCGCCCGGTACTCGCAGGCCCGGCACTTCGCGTCGCTGTCGACCCTGGCCGGCGGGCCGTCCATCGAGTCGGCGACCCGGACCGCCCGTCGATAGGCCGCCTTCCGGCGGGTCGTGAGCCGGACCTCGCGGATCACGCCGTGGACGGGGTACTCGACGAACGCCCGCTCGACCGGGCGCTGTCGCTCCCAGGCGAGCGCCTTCGCGGCCGCGACCACACGCACCCCCTGTGGCTCCCACACCCCCCTGTCGGGGGGTTCGCCGGCGAAGGCCAGCGACGGCCTCGGCGGGTCACCGAACAGCTTGTGGGCGATCCCCCGGGCCTCCTTGCCCTCGAGGAAGACGTCGCGTGCGTCGGGATCCACCAGCCCCGCCCACACCTCGCGGTCGAACCGCTCGCGGGCACAGGAGAGCCGGGTCCGGAACTGCGTCGGCGTCGCCTCCACCTCCGGCGGGAGGTCGCTCGTCGGGTCCAGCAGTTCGGGGTAGCGGAAGGCGACCTCCCGGACCCGCCCTGCCCTCTCCGCCGCCTCCTCGGGCGGTTCTTCGTCCCCGCGGGTCCGCCGGTAGTAGAGCTTCCGGGGGCAGTAGGCCGCCGTCGCGAGGTCCGTGAAGGCGTGCATCGGAGGGTCTGGTCCCGTTCCGGTACTTGAACCTGTGGGCGCGTTCGTCGGTACCTATCACCACGGACGGCCGGGGGCGGGAACGTCGCCCACGGGAGAGCACACCTACCTACGGGGCTGTCACAGTGGAACCTTACACACCCATCCGTGCGATGCTGTCGCGGTAGGCCCCAGCACACTCACCCGCCGCGAGGGCCGAAGGCCCGAGCGGTGGTTCGAGAGACGTTTCGCGTCTCTCGTCATGCCGAAAGGGCTTCGCCCTTTCGTAGCACGCAGTTTTTCCCCCCACGTCTTTCCGACGAGCGGTTCCGAAGCGAGCGCAACGAGCGAGGGAACCCGAGGACAAAAAAGCGGTCAGTCGTCGGAGGTCGCCGCCGGGTCGCCGCCGGTGTCCTCGATGGCCTCCTCCAGGTACTCCTCGCCGGTGCCGCTGCCCGTGCCGGCCTCCAGCGCCTCGATCATGAGCTCGGCGACGTCGACGATCTCGATCGCCTCCTCGTAGCCGCCGGTCTTGCGGCCGTCCTCGTACATCGTCATGCACATCGGGCAGGCGACGACGAACTTCTCGACGGCGCCGCCGGCGTCGGTGTCCTCTAAGGCCTCTCGCAGGCGCTCCTCGCTCGGTTTCACGTCCTCGTTCTGGTCGAGCCAGAGGCCGCCGCCGCCCCCACCACAGCAGAACGAGTCGGCGCGGTTGCGCGGCATCTCGTGGAGGTCACAGCCGGTCATCCGCACGAGTTCCCGCGGCGCCTCGTACTCGTCGTTGAACCGGCCGAGGTGACAGGGGTCGTGGTAGGTGACGGTGTAGTCGAGTTCGTCCCCCCGGAGGTCGAGCGCCCCCCGGTTCGCGAGCTCCTCGATCACCTGCGTCCAGTGGTACACGTCGATCTCCCCGTCGGGGTTCCACGGCTCCTCGCGGTCGAACGGCATCATCGGGTCGTCGGCGAACTCCTCGAAATCGATCTCGGGATACTCGTTCAGGAAGGTGTTGTACGAGTGTGGGTCCGTACAGAGGATCTTCTCGAACTCGCACGCCTCGAACGAGGCGACGAGCGTCCCCGCCTGTTCGAGGAAGAGGAACTCCTCGCCGACCCGTCGGATGTCGTTGCCGTCGTAGACCTCCTCGTCGTAGAGGATGCCGACCTCGCAGTCGGCGTTCTCGAAGATCTTCGCGAGCGATCGGGCGACCTTCTTGTTCCGGTCGTCGAAGCTCGGGTAGTCCCCGACGTACCAGAGGTACTCGACGCTCGTCTCGCGGGCGTCGGCGACCTCGAACGCCAGTTCCTCGGTCCAGTTCCCGCGGTCGCGGTTCGGGTCGCCGAACGTGTTGCCCTTCTGCATGACGTTCTGGAAGACGTCCTGCAGGCTCGGAGGGATCATCCCCTCGTCGGTCATCTGCCGCTGGAGCCGGGTGAACGAGCTGAGGTGCTCGATCTCGACCGGGCAGGCGTCCATGCAGGCCATGCAGGCCATACAGGACTCCATCGTCTCGGTCTCGATGACGCCGCCGTCGGGGGCGATGATGGGCTCCCGCTCGCCGCCGGCGTCGACCGACTCCCGGTAGGACTTCAGGTCGAGGATGACGTCCCGCGGGTCGAGGTGTCGCCCGGAGGCCTTCGCCGGACAGACCACCGAACAGCGGCCGCACTTCGTGCAGGCGTCCTGATCGAGCAGCTCCTTCCAGGTGAAGTCGTCGATCGACTCGGCGTTGGTCTCGTCGAGGTCCGCGGGGACGCCCGGGAGCCGCTTTCCGGCCTTCTCGTCGCGCGTGACGACGTTCGCGAACGAGCTGATCATGTGGAACGGCTTGGCGTACGGGATGGCCGCGAGGAAGAGGAACGCGAGCAGCGAATGCGACCACCACGCGATCGGGTAGAGCGCCCCCGCCAGTTCGGGGGTCATCCCCGCCGCCTCGTAGACGTCCTTGACGAACCAGCCCACGAACGACACCGTCTCGAAGGAGACGTCGCGCACGGCGCTCGTCCCGAGGATGCGCAGGCCCTCCTGGAGGTAGCCGCCGACGCCGAGCAGGAACAGCGACCAGACGAGGAAGTCGTCCTCCCAGGAGGTGTGTTTCCCCCAGAGCCGCCGGTTGCGCTCGACGTACCGGCGGTAGATGGCGACGCCGACCCCGACGACGAACAGCAGGCCCATCGCGTCCATCACGAGCGAGTACGAGAGGTAGAAGTCCCCGACGAAGAACGACTGGCCGGTGAGCACCCGAAAGACGTCCATGTCGATGCCGAGGATCGTCGTCCCGATGAGGAGGGTGAGAAAGCCCCAGAGGATGAACGCGTGCATCAGCCCGCCGACCAGATCGCGGTTGAACTGCTTCTCGTTCGAGCCGACGACCCGTGCGGCCTCGAGGATCCGGCTGGGGAGATCGTCGAGCCGGTCGAACGGGTCCTCGGCCCCCTCCGAGTAGCGCCTGAACCGCTCGTAGACCCCGTAGGCGAACACCCAGATGGTCACCGCGGCGAGGAAGTAGAACACGGCCTTCCCGACGGGGGAGATCCCCCAGAACGTCTCGCGCGTGACGGGCTCCGCCTGCAGCGGAAGCGTCCGGAGCATACCCCCATACCGGGCAGCGACGCGCTTAAGTTTTGTCACGTGAGGGACGGACGGTCCCCGCGCCGTCCCGTGGAATCGGGACGTCCTCTCGAGTCCCACCGCCGCGTTCACCCGTCAGTGAATATACAGCCTGTGTCCGCATCCTCGACTTATCGGCGAGATAGTAGCTTTCGCTCCGGTCAGAGTACGACCGAGAGGGCGAGCGCGGCGGCGAGCGCGAGCGCCGGCAGGTCGGCCCGGGAGAACGACAGCGCCGGCAGAGTGGGGTTCCACGCGAAACAGCGGGCCCGGAGCGCGAGCGCGAACGAATCGGCCCGGGAGAACGCCCGGTTCAGCCCGCCGAGCGCGACGAGGCGCATCCGCTCGTCCAGCCGTCGACGGTCGCCCAGCCGCGCCCGGGAGGCGTCGCGTATCCGGGAGAGGTCACGCCGGAGCACGGGGAGAAAGCGGAAGACGAACGCGACGCCCGTCCCGAGGAACTGGCCCGACTTCCCCGGTATCGTCCGCTGGACGGCCGCCCGGGAGTCCCGGACCGGGGTGGTCCGCACGTACGCGGCGGCGACGAGCAGGACGAGTAGCGTCCGGTAGGCCGCCAGCGCCGGGAACCGCGCCTCGGCGACCGAGAAGTACGGCGCCGAGAGGGTCAGTCCCTGGAGGAGCGGACCGACGACGAGTACGGGGAGGAGGACCCACAGTTCCCGGAGCGTCGAGACGGGGGAGGTCCGGGCGCCGTACAGCACGATCCCGGTCACGGCGGTCAGAACCACGAGCCCGGCGACGGTGGTGTGGGCGAACGCGCTCGCGGCGAACGCGAACTGGACCGCGAGCTTCGCCCGCGGGTCGAGCGCGTGCGCGAGCGAGTCGCCGGGATCGTACCGGAGAACCATTCACCGGGTCGTCGCGGCGTCGCTGTCGCCCTCGGCCACGGAGACGATCCGACCGGGCGGTCGGACCCCGAGGTCGGCCAGCCGGTCCTCGACGGCCCCCGGGGAGCCATCGGCGGCGATCCATCCCTCGCGCATCACGACCACGCGGTCCGCCCACCCCAGGTCCCGCAGGTCGTGGGTGACGACCACCAGTCCGGTCCCGTCGGCGTGCAGTCGCCGGAGGTGCGCCACGACGGAACGCCGGGCCGGCCAGTCCAGCCCCGCGAACGGCTCGTCGAGCACGAGGTGGTCGGGCTCCATCGCGAGCGCGCCCGCGACGGCGACCCGTGCCTGCTCGCCCCCGGAGAGCGCGTCGATGCGCGCGTCCGCCCGGCCGTCGAGGTTCACCGCGGCGAGCGACTCCCGCACCCGGCGGTCGATCTCCTCCCTGGGGAGCCCGAGGTTCTCGGGCCCGAACGCCACGTCCGCGCCGACCGTCGCCGAGACGAACGAGTCCCGGGGATCCTGGAAGGTCATGCCGACTCGCGTCCGGGCGCGGACCGGGTCCTCGCCGACGGGCTCCCCGTCGACCAGCACCGACCCCTCGTCGGGTTCGAGCAGGCCGTTGAACTGCCGAACGAGCGTCGTCTTCCCGGAGCCGTTCGGTCCCGCGAGGAGGAGACACTCCCCGTCGGGCACCCGGAGCGAGACCCCGTCGACGGCGGTCGTCTCCCCGTAGCGGTGGACCACCTCCCTCGCCTCGATCATCCGGTTTCAGTCCGCCGCGACGGCATCGCTCCGGACGATCCCCACGGCTGCGGCGATCTTGAACGCCTCGGCGGGGATGAACGAGGCCGCGCCGGCGAGGAACGCCTCGACCGGGCCGAGCCCGAGGACTATCATCAGGCCGGCGACGCCCATCGCGTAGATGATCGCGGTCCCGAGGACCATCGCACCGACGAGCCGGACCACGCCGGCCGAGGAGGGGTCGGCGAGTTCGAGGCCGCCGTGGGCGACGTAGCCGACCGCGAACGCCGCGACCGGGTACGACCAGAGGTAGCCGGCGCTGGAGCCGAACAGGGCGCCGACCCCCGCGGAGCCGCCGGCGAACACCGGCGCGCCGACCGCCCCTGCGATCAGGTAGAGCACCATCGCCGCCCCGCCCCAGACCGGCCCGAGGAAGAGGCCGGCGAGGAACACGCCGAGCACCTGTAGCGTGACCGGAACGCCCGCCGCGGGGAGGGGGTTGGGGAACGAGACGTAGGCGAACGCGCCCGTCAGTGCCGCCAGCAGCGCCGCGCGTGCGAGGTTCTCGACGGCCGCGTCACCGACGAGGTCGACCTGTGAGGTGTCCGTGCTCATACCACCGACGTTCTCGTAAACCAACCTCAAGCTACCGGTTTACGAATCGGTCGTCGCCGGGCTACCGTCCGGAGGCGTGACCCGGCGCCGTGTCGGCGTCGTTCCGACCCGGGTCCCGCTCGGACGCCATGAGTCCGAGCGCCGCGCGCGCAACGGTTGCACCGGTCGTGTTAGCTTTAGCATCGATTCCACCAGACGGCGAACGCTTGCAACCACGATTCTGCGGTCGGCAGTGCTGCGTTCGAAAACGTATTTGAGAAC
>PXRQ01000020.1 GCA_003022005.1 Halobacteriales archaeon QS_5_70_15 | reverse complement strand
GACGAGAACGACGACTACGCCAACATGCGAGAACTCGTCCGCTGGCGGGCGGCACGGGCCGTCGAGGGCCGGGACGACCGGCCGGACCCGGACCTCCTGCTCGTCGACGGCGGCGATGGGCAGCTGGGCGCGGCGATGGGCGCCCTCGACGAGGTCGGGTGGGACGTCCCGGTCGTGGCGCTGGCGAAGGAGCGCGAACTGGTGGTCACGCCCGACGGGACGCACGACTGGCCGGACGACGCTGCCCACCTCCACCTGCTCCAGCGGATCCGCGACGAGGCCCACCGGTTCGCGGTCGCCTACCACCAGCAGGTTCGCGACGAGGTGCGGACGGCGCTCGACGAGGTGCCCGGGGTGGGCCCCGAGCTGCGGAAGCGGCTCCTCCGTCGGTTCGGGAGCGTCGAGGGCGTACGGGGGGCGTCGGTCGACGAACTCCGGGCCGTAGAGGGGGTCGGCGAGGCGACCGCCGGGACGCTCCGGAGCCGGCTCGGGTGAGTCCGGGCCCGTCGAACGGTTCCCCGCCGTCGCCGCCCCGGTTCCCGCACAAGCGTTAAGGCTCGCCTCCCCCGAGGTGTGGTATGTCAGGCCGCGACCGCGACGGCGTCTTCTACCAGCTCGGTCGCCTCGTCGAGGAGTTCGAGGGGGGCGGCCGGAGCGGCGGGACAAGCGGTCGCGACGAGGGCCCGGACGTAGAGGGCGACGACTCCTCGATGGCCTCCGAGGCACGGCGCCGCTCGACGCGGAACACGCTCTTTCTCGTGCTCGGCGTCGCCGTCGTGCTCGGGTTCGCCCTCGGGCTCGTCAGCATCAACCCCGCGACGGTCGTCGGGCTGGTGCTGCTCTCGCTCGCGGTGCTCGTCGTCAGCGACAGCGTCGAGATCGTCCAGGCCTACGAGAAGCGCGCGCTGACCGTGTTCGGCGACCTCCAGGGGATCCTCCAGCCGGGCATCCACTTCGTCCCCCCGTTCGTCTCGCGGACCTACCAGTTCGACATGCGGACCGAGGCGATGGACGTCGACAGACAGGAGGCGATCACGCGGGACAACTCGCCAGTCACGGCCGACGCCGTCGTCTACATCCGGGTGATGGACGCCGAGCGGGCGTTCCTCGAGGTCGACGACTACCGCAAGGCGACGCTCAACCTCGCTCAGACGACGCTGCGCGCGGTGCTCGGGGACATGGAGCTCGACGAAACGCTCTCGCGGCGCGACGAGATCAACCGTCGCATCCGCAATCAGATCGACGGCCCGACCAACGAGTGGGGGATCCGCGTCGAGAGCGTCGAGGTCCGCGAGGTCAAGCCCTCCCGGGACGTCCAGTCGGCGATGGAGCAGCAGACCGCCGCCGAGCGCCGCCGCCGCGCCATGATCCTGGAGGCACAGGGCGAACGCCGCTCGGCCATCGAGCGCGCACAGGGTGACAAGCAGTCGAACATCGTGCTCGCGGAGATCGGGCAGAGCGAGTCGACCACGTTCGTCCTCCCCCAGGAGCTCACCTCGCTCGTCGGCCGCTACGGCAAGCACCTCACCGGCAGCGAGGTGCGCGGCGGCGGCGAGTCGATGGAGAGCCTGGAGTTCAACGCCGAGACCCGCGAGATGCTCGGTCTCGACGACATCGACGGGGCACTCGCGGAGGCGGGCGCGCTCGGGGACGGGACGAACGGCGACGGCGCGGGCGTCCCCGAACCCGAGCCGGAACCCGACCGGGCGATAGACCGGGACCGCGAGCCCGAGTCGGAGTCGGAGTCGGAGTAGCCGGTCGCCTCGTGGGGCTCCGCGGGCGGTCGAACGCCACCGCGACTCGTACGGACTGCTGTAGTCCTCTACCGGTTATCGCCCGGGGAGGGACGGCGAGCACCGGTAGATCGTTACGACAGTCCGCATCAGCCGCCGGTACAGCCGAGCCCGACCGCCGGGCCGTATGCCGTCAGACGGAGGTATTGATAGATTCGACCGGCGTCGTTCCCAGTCGAGACTATCGACCGTTCTGTCCGACGGTACAGCTCCCGACGAGGACGTCGACGGAGTACATCCGGTCCTCGCTCCCGCAGCGCGCGAGCCCCGCCGCCCGGACGCCCGACTCTCCAGCCCCGCCACAGTCAGTTCTGAGACGTCCTCGAACGCGTAGACGGCCGTCCGTGGCTCGGCGGAGTACCGCGGGGAACTCCGGAGTGATCGTTCGGGCCCCACCGCCGTCGAGCCGCAGTTCGAACGAGTCGACGGGGCCGTCGACGGCACCGACGGTGACCGCGTCTGGGGTCGGCTCCGCGTTCGTGAGGTTGTACCGGACCGTCCACTCCTCCGACGACCCGGGGGTCGGCGTGGGCGTCGACGTGGGGGCGGATCCGGGACCGCCGAACGCGCAGCCCGCGAACAGGACCGACGGGCAGACCGCGAGGGTGACACCGCGCATCCACTCGCCTTACGTTCGGTGGGCGGTCGGTCCTTCCCCGATACCTCACCCGTGCCGTCCCGGGTTCGTGCCACCGACGGGCTTCGGCGTCGGCCGGGGCGTCGAATCCCCGTCCCCCGTGGTTCCCGGTGGCCTCACGACCGCCTCGGCCGACGCCGTGACGCCCCCGTCCTCGGCTATCGAGAGGGTCAGGTGCCGTTCGAGCGGATACCACCCGGACTCGGTCTCCACGGACGCGTCCTCGACCATCCCCCGGGCGACGCTCGCGCCGACGCCCGCCCGTCCCTCGTCGAAGGCGTAGGTCCCCGGTCGCAGACACGGTCCGTCGAGTCCGTCGAGGACGACGTACTCGTCACGCTCCGGATCCTCCGGGGGGAGTTCGAACCGGCCGTGGAGCGACGGGAGGTCGGTCCCCTCGCACGGTGGCGACCAGCACCCCTCGACCGGCGTGTCGGGTATCGGGCCCCCGTCCCCCGGCACGCAGAGCGCGGCGCTCCCGCCGCGCCGGAAGAGGCCGACCTCGGCGTCACCGTCCCGCTGCACGCCCCGGACGGCGTTGAACGGGCCGCCCTGCCCGTCGGAGACGTTCCAGCAGACCACCAGCGGCCCCTCGCCCCCGTTCGCGAGCGCGAGCCGGAGGGCGGCGGGGTGGTCGTCGGTGATCGACCGTCCGACCTCGGCCGCGAACGAGACCGCGGGCCCACCGTCGGGGGACGCGGTGGAGCCAGAGGGGATCCCGGGACCGAGACAGCCCGACGGCGAGAGGCCCCCGGCGCTCGCGAGGACGGCGCGTCGTGACACCCGGCCGGACATGGATCCGAGGGACGGGCCCGGACGGTTATAGGCTGCCGAGACTCACGCGGGCGTTTGAGTTCCGGGTCCCGGTCGCTGCGCCCTCGCTACTCCTCGCGGGTCGCTGTGCTCCCCGCTCGCGGTTCGAGGGCTCGCTTCCTCCCGTCGCTGCGCCCTCGCTACTCCTCGCGGGCCGCTGCTCCCCGCTCGGTCGTCCGCGGCCTCCCGCTGGTCGGCCGCGCTACTCCCCCACCCAGTCGATGGCCCCCGAGAGGTCGAACGGGACCGTCCCGATCCGGTAGCCCTCGACGGCCCCGTCCGGTCGGGCCCGGAAGACCACCGTGGGTCGGTAGCCGACGTCGGGCCGCTCGGCGGCGACGGCGGCCCACTCGTCGTCGCGGAACGAGGAACAGTCGATGACGAGCGTCGTCCCGGGGTGTTCGTCCAGTTGCGCGCGGGTCTTCGACTGGCCGGTCTGTCTCACCGCGGCGACGGCGGTGTCGGCGCGAGAGCGGCGGGTGGGGGGCAGCGGCCGGGTCACCTCGACGAGGTGCTGGCCGTCGACGCGGAAGTCCAGCGCGTGGCCGCTGTCGAGCTCCACCTCGGGTTCGAACTCGACGCCGGCGTCGTGGAGCAGGTTGGCGACGATGAACTCGCCCATCGTCGCTGCCATCCGGGTGAGGTCCGTCCCCGCGCTGGTGCCCAGCTTCGAGGCCATCTCGTAGCGGTAGTCGTCGAGACACCCCGTCGCCAGGAGGTCCTCGACGAACCCGAGCGCCGCCTCGCTCGTCGCGTCGGGGAAGCCCGCGGCGTGTTCGCGGAAGAACGCCCGCGTCGTGTCCCGGCCGTCCTTCGAGCAGAGGACGGGCAGGAAGAACCACGCGACGTGCTCGTACTCGGCCAGCCACGGGTCGGTGGTCTCCATCCGCGCGAGCAGTTCGCGCTGGGCCCACCGGGAGACGGGGTAGGGCGCTTCCTCGAACGTCTCCTTGTCGGTGCGCCAGAGCGCCTCGGGCGTCTCGGTGTTGCCCAGCCAGTAGGCGTCGTCATCGCTCCAGCAGAACAGGGCGACGTCGCCGTTGTGCATCTCGAACCGGACCGCCTCGTAGCCCGCGGGCGGGCCGAACCACGGCGACTCCATGCTCGCGCCGAGGTTCGAATCGAGCGGGCGGCGGAGCTCCCGGGCCACGCGGTCGTGGGACCAGGAGCCGTGAGAGCGTCGGAAACGGAGGGGACCAGCCACGCTACCTCTACCGTTTCCGGGGATTTACCGGTTGCGAACGGTGTTGATTCCCGGGCCCAGTGCTCCGAATCGCTCCGATAGATTCATTATTCCCGTTTCACAAGTTCGTGTGTAGTTACCATGTCAATGGGTGCCTATGACGAGGACGAGCACGAGCGCCGCGAGCAGAAGGCCAGCCAGGTCGACGCCGACTTCGACGACGAGCGGACGAACTACCGGGGCACCATCGAGTACGACTCCGGTGACTCGACCGAGGCACTCCTCGAGCAGTTCGAGCGGATCAAGTCCTCGCGCTGACGGTCGTCCCCTCGACCCGCCGGTGTAACAGCACGACGGAGAGCCCGGTGACGCCGGTGACGGCGAGGACGTGTCCGACCACGGCCGCGAGCAACACCGGGTGGTCGAGGAGGAACGGGACGAGCAGCAGCTGGACGAAGCCAAAGCCCATCGTCTCGAGGTCCACGCGCCGCAGCGTCCGGGCGGTCCCGTCGTCGAACCGGAAGCGTGCCGACCGCCAGAGCGCGACGACCGAGGCCCACCAGCCGGTGCCGATGCGGTAACAGAGGTCCCACAGCACGAGCAGGGTGAGGTAGACGACGGCGACCGGGGGGTCGGGGCCGAACAGCGTCTCGACGAGCGGCGTCCCGCCCCCCCGGGGATCGAAGACGAACAGGTGGGTGACGAGCGCGACGTACGCGAGCACGGCCAGCACCACCTCGATGCTCGACCCGAACAGGAGCCGGCGGTAGGACTCGGGGGCGTCGACCGAGCGGGCGAGCGAGCCGAGGCGGAGCATCTCGACGCTCCCGGCCGCGGCGACGAGGACCGCGACGGTGCCGGCGACCGCCGCCGTCCAGAGGTCGTAGTACCACGCCAGCAGGAGCACCCCGACCTCGAACACCGCGAGCTGGATGCCGACGGCCACGGGCCGGGAGAGGTCGATGCCCGGGAGCGCGCCGACGATGCTCTCGTACACCCAGGTCTCGCCGTACTCGACCGCGTCACCGGGCTCGGGGCGTCCGCCGTACTCCGTGGAACGCCCCATCTACGGTACCTTCGCCCGGTCTCCGGGGAGCGTTCCCCCGTTCTCGCTGTCCTCGTCGGTCGGGGCGTCCCCGTCGAGCGCGCGCCGGACCGCCTCGTCGAACGGCGTGAGTTCGACCGGGACGAGCTCCTCGATGCGATGGTCGGTGACGACGACCGAGTTCTTCAGCCCGAGAATGAGCGGGTGGGCGACGCTCGTCGGCACCTCCGTCACGAGCCCGAGCCAGTAGGCCGAGAGCTTCGGCGTCAGCACCGGCACCGGGAGGACGTACGGCTCCCGCCGACCGTCGAGGCGTGCCGTCCGGCGGATGAGGTCCTCGTAGGTCAACACTTCGGGGCCGCCGATCTCGAACGTGTCGTCGCGGGTCGCCTCGCTGTCGAGGACGCCCACCAGGTAGGCGATCACGTCGTCGATGGCGATCGGCTGACACGGCGTGCGGACCCACTTCGGGGTGATCATCAGCGGGAGCCGCTTGCCGAGCTGGCGGACCAGGTCGAAGGAGGCGCTCCCGTCGCCGATGATCACCGCCGCACGGAGCGTCGTCAGGTCGAACCCGTAGCTCCCGAGGACGTACTCGACCTCCCGGCGCGAGCGGAGGTGTTCGGAGAGCCGTTCGCGCTCCTCGCCCAGACCGCCGAGGTAGACGACGCGGTCGACCCCGTGCTCGTCGGCGGCCTTCGCGAAGTTGTGGGCCGCGCGGCGGTCCCGCTCGGCGTAGTCGTCGCCGGCGTGCATCGAGTGGACGAGGTAGTAGGCCGCGTCCACGCCCTGGAGCGCGGCCTCGAAGCTCCCGGGCCGGAGGAAGTCGCCGGAACGGACCGTCGTGCCCGGCGGGGCGTCGTACCGGTCGGGGTCGCGGACCAGGGCGACCACGTCGTGGCCCGCCTCGAGGAGCGCGGGCACGAGCCGCCCCCCGACGAACCCGGTGGCTCCGGTGACGAGGACTCGCATACGCGGACCGAGGGCTCCTCCCCGGTTAAGTCTCCTCCTTCCGGCGGTCGATGACGCCCGTGGCCCGCCGGCCGGACTCCCGGGACGGTCTTCTCCAGGCGGGCTCAGGTCCGGAGCCGAAAAGGGCCCCCGCGCCCTTCGAAAGCACATATATATTATTTATGTAGATTCGGAAGGCGTTCGGAGTGTTCACATAAAAATCGAGTGACGTTCTTGCTGTCTCGGGGTAAGTTTTCAGTGTTATCGCGCAGTTAGTTCCGTGTGAGGAGTCGGTCCAGTATGGCGATCAGCACCGATCCCGACGCCGGGCGAAGCGACCGTCGAACGCCGTTCCCTCCCTCCCGCTCCCGGACTCCCTCTCGCGGTACGACCTGACACTGCTCGTCATCCCGTTCGTGTTCCCGTGCGCGCTCGCCTCGGGTCGGCGCTCCCCGTGCCCACGTCCGCCTCGCTCGTCGCGGGGTCACTGTGTGGTGCGATCGTCCTCACCGACGCGCTCTTCCTCAACCCCCCGACGGGGCGGTAACGGTCACGCTCCCGCGGAGTCACAAGCGCTTTGCCCGCACCGGCTCACGTAGGGTCATGGCCAGGGAGCCGTGCGACGGGTGCGGGCGTCCCGTCCGGATCGCCGGCGGCATCGCCAACCTGTGGTCGTTCGAGGGCGACCGGACGGAGGGACTGACGCTCGAACTCGCCGACGGCACCGAGCACTTCCTCTGTTACGACTGTATCGAGCGGCTCCCGGACGACCCCACCGAGCGGGACGTGGCCGCGCTCGCGGGGGAGTAGCGGGGTCCGACCGAAGGGAGAACCTCGGACACGCGAGCGGGGAACGTAGTGACCCGCGAGCGGAGCTCGCTGCGCTCCTCGGCCTTCGGCCTGCGGTGCGTGCGTCGCCTGCCTTCTCCAGTGCCTCGGGGCCTTCGACGTGGCATCCTTCGTTGCACGCCATTGGCGTGACACCCCCCTGGCCGAACTCCTCTCACCGCGGCGCGTGGACCGAATCGAGGTCCCCGATCGTCGGCGCGTTCACCACCGTAACGGTGTTCCCGCGGCGAACGACCCGGAAGGCGTCGGCGTAGGGACCCGACTCGATGACGTAGACCCCGTCCCCTCGCTCGACCGCGCCGTTTCCGTCGAGGACGTCGCGGTACCCCTCCAGGAACTCCCGGGCGTCGCGCTCGGTGTCCCAGACGGTCCGCCAGACGTAGGCGTCCTCGCCGTCGGTCCCGCGGTAGGGGACGACGGTGTCCCCGCCCCATCCCGCCGAGAGCCGCTGGTCGTAGACGAACGTCGGGTGGTCCTCGGGGACGACGTCGTTCGCCCAGAACATCGCGTACACCGTGGCCTCGCCGACCGTATCCGTCTCCCGGTCGAGGTCGAACCGCTCGTACCCCTCGCCCGACCGGTCCGGGACGGTCACCTCGACGGGTTCCTCCTCGGGGTATGCCCCGGCGTGGATCACCTGTTCGGTGCTCTCGGGGAACGCCTGGTAGGCGTCGTTCACGGCCCCCCAGTCACCGCCGGAACGATCCCGGAGCGTCCGGACGAAGTCCGGCCCGACCGCGTACGGCGTGAACACCGTCAGGAACACGCCGCGATCGAACGACCCGCCCCCGCCGTCCGACTGCTCCGGACGCGGAACGCAGTCCCACTCCGAGCCACACCGGGACTCGTACTCGGCCTCGACGGTGTTGGCGTCGCCCTCGACGAGGCCGTCCTCGGCGAGGTCGAGGTCCTGTGTCCCGCCGCCCCCGCCGAACGAGAGCTGCTGGTCCTGGAGCGCGTGGACGAGCTCGTGGGATAGCGTCGCCCGGTCGAGCCTCGGCGTCTCGGCGTCGCTCACGACGACGATGCGGTCCTGGCGTGGCGAGTAGAACCCGATCACCGAGGCCGAGAGCACCGAGTCGAACGCCTTGGCGACGGCGGTGTCCTCGCCGACGAGGAACGTCGCCTCCCAGACCTGGTCGTTCCAGCGGCCGTACGCCTCGTCCCGGGAGCCGCCGCTTCCGTTCCGGCGCTCGCGGTACGCCTCGCGGGAGATGACCTCCACGGGGACCGCCTCCTCGAACTCCAGGCCGCGGATCAGTTCGACCCGGGCCATCGTCCGGGCGACG
>PXRQ01000019.1:5217-17937 GCA_003022005.1 Halobacteriales archaeon QS_5_70_15 | reverse complement strand
CCTCTGCCAGCTCCAGGCCGACATCATCCAGACGGACATCGCCCGCCCGGAGGTCGACGAGACGACCGCGCTGGGCTCGGCGTACGCGGCGGGGCTCGCTGTGGGCTACTGGGACTCGATCAGGGAGCTCTGGGCGAACTGGCAGGTCGACCGGGAGTTCTCGGCCCGGATGGACGCCGAGCGGGCCGACGCGAAGTACGACCGCTGGAACGACGCCGTCGAGCGCTCGCTCGACTGGGCGCGGGGCGGGCCGGAGTGAGCCAGGCCGCGGTCCCCGGCGGGGACGCCGGCCCCGTCCGGGCCCGACGCGGCGGAACCGAAATATACGCTTTCCTATAAATCAGTAGTATGATACCGCTCGCTCGTGACGTGCACGTATCATGCGCAGCCACCACCGCGTAGACCCACGAGGGAACGGATGAGCACGATCGAGGACGTGGTTCGGACCGTCCAGGACACGGCCCACTACGTGAGCGGCCACCTCGCCAGCCACGCCGGGTCGGGCGCCGGGGAGAACCCCAGCGGCGAGGACCAGATCACGGCCGACGTCTGGGCCGACGGACTGTTCTTCGACCGACTGTCCTCGGTCGACGGTGTCGGCGAGTACGTGAGCGAGGAGCGCGAGGGCGCGGTCGACTGCGGCGAGGGGTACAGCGTCGCCATCGACCCGCTGGACGGCTCCTCGAACCTGGCCTCGAACAACCCCGTCGGGACCATCATCGGGGTCTACGACGCCGCCCTCCAGGCGCCCGGTCGGGAGCTGGTCGCCTCGACGATGGTGCTCTACGGGCCCTACACGACCATGGCCGTGGCCCGCGAGGACCGGGACGTCGTCACGGAGTACCTGCTCCGCGACGGCTTCAGCGAGCGCCGGGGGACGTTCACCGTCCCGGAGGACCCGACCGTGGTCGGGCTCGCGGGCAAGCCGAGCGAGCGCACGGACGGGTTCAACGCGTTCGCCGACGGCCTGGAGCGCGAACTGAAGCTCCGGTACGGCGGCGCGACGGTCGCCGACCTCGCCCAGGTCCTGGAGTACGGCGGGCTGTTCGGCTACCCGGCGACGAGCGGCTACCCGGACGGGAAACTGCGGGTCCACTTCGAGTCCGCCCCGCTGGCCTACATCGTGGAGACCGCAGGGGGCGGCTCCTCGGAGGGGACGGGGTCGCTGCTCGACGTCGACCCCGACGGGCTGCACGCCCGGACGCCGACGTTCCTCGGCAACGAGGAGCTCGTCGAGCGGCTGGAGGCGGCGGCGATCGACTGACCCCCGGTCCCCCGCGCCGCTCGGTCGGGGCCGAAGCCCGGGTCGCCCCGGTCGCCCCGGTGGTTACGTGTACCGGCTCCGCCCGGCGCTCCCGGCCGCGGTGGCGAGGTCGGCGTACACCTCGGCGATGCGGTCCCGGATCTGCCGGCCGGCGACCCGCGGGTCGAAGTAGTCCTTGTTCGGGGATCACTCGACGTCGTTGAAGAACGTGTCGCGGTCGGCCTCCATCGGGGGGACGATCTCGTCGGTGTGTTCCCGGTAGAGGTCGAACGCGGTCCGGGTGTACTCGTACTGGTAGCGGGTGTCCTTGTTGACCTTGCAGACCCCGCGCTCGAGCATCGCCTCCAGCTGGTCGGGCTGAACGCCGGAGGAGCCGTGCAGCACGAGCGGGGTGTCGAGCCCGTGGTCGCGCAGCGCCGTCCGGATGTCACCCGCCAGGTCCGGCCGCAGCTCCAGGTTCTTCCCCTTGGCGACGCCGTGTTGCGTGCCGACGGAGATCGCCAGCAGGTCACAGCCGGTCCGGTCGACGAACTCGACGGCCTGTTCGGGGTCCGTGTAGAACGCCTCCTCGGAGACGATCTCGTCCTCGACGCCCTTGATCTTCCCGAGTTCGGCCTCCACGAGGATGTCCGCGCCGGCCTCGTCGATGGTGTCGACGACCTCCTTGCTCCGCGTGACGTTCTCCTCGAACGGCTCGTGGGAGGCGTCGATCATGACCGACGAGGGGATGTCTAGCTCGACCTGCCGCCGGATGGTGTCGAGGTCGGTCTGGTGGTCCATGTTGAGGAACACGCCGACGTCGTACCCCTCCGCGATCAGCTCGATGTAGTTGCCCATCGCCTTCAGCCCCGCGATGGGGTCGCCGTTGCCGGCGAACGTACAGGCGCCGTTACTCATCTGGACCAGGAGGTCGGAGTCGACCCTCGACGCTCCCTCCATCAGCCCGATCACCGTGTTCGGCTCGGCGATGTTGCTCGCGATCAGGCCGAACCCCTCGTCGAGCGCGTCGTCGTACACTGCCGCCAGTTCCTCCCCTGCGTGAAATGTCACGTTCTTACACCGATCCCGGATTATGTTCCACACACGATAAATTCCCGGCGTATCGATGTCGGGTCCCTCGCGGGGATCCCCGTCGGTGTTTCCGGCGGCTCGGAACGCCGGCTGCGCCGGGATACGATCACTCCAGCCGTTCCCGCCGAACCGTCACGATCAGGGGGCGGGTAACGACTTATGTGTCTACCGGCGACATCGTATCCATGGAACCATACGATCGGCTCTACGAACTGTACGAGGACCACGACACCGAGCGGCTCCGCGCGCTCCAGGACCTCGCCGACCTGTTCCCGTTGGTGGAGTCGTCGGTCGCGCTCGACCGCTGGCGGGAGATCAACGAGGAGCTCACCGAGGGCAAGGGGGAGATCGAGGACGCGTTCCCCGACTCGGGGGACGTGTTCGCGGACCTCGCGACCCGGGCGCGACAGGACCAGGCGTTCACCGGGCTCGACCTCTACAACAAGTACGGCCGCCCGCTGAACGTGCTGGTCCTCGACGTCGACGAGACGCTCCGCTCGACCGGCAGCACCGACAACGAGATCCCCCGCGAGACGCTCAACCTGCTGACGACGTTCCACGAGGCGGGGATGCCGATCGTCATCTGCACCGGGCAGACCCTCGAGAGCGTCAAGGGCTTCGCCATCCAGGGGCTCGGCAGCGAGATCATCCACTCGGGGAACCTCAGCATCGTCTACGAGACCGGGATCGGCGTCTTCACCCCGAAACACGGGGCCGACACGAAACAGCTGCTCTACGAGGACCTGGACGAGGAGATCCGGATCGTCTTCAGCGACATCCGCTCGCGCATCATCTCGGCCGCGCCCGACCGGCTCCGCAACGGGTGTCACCTCCAGGGCAACGAGTTCAACATCACGATGAAGCCCAACTTCGAGACCGGCTCGGACGCCGCCGTGGAAGTCATCGACGAGGCCCTCGTCTACGAACTCGATCTCCTGGGCGACGCCGTCTCCGCGCTCGAGGGGATCGACGCCGACGCGGACGCCGCCGCCGCGTGGACGCGCGCCCACTACGCCGACCAGGACCTGGAGATCCGGTCGGTCCTCGAGGGCCAGGGGGCGCTGCCGGACGTCCCCGCGAGCGACGTGCCGGCGGACGTGGAGGGCGTCCTCGAGCGGATCGACATCGGCTACTACGAGGGTGACGCGGCCGAGATCGGCAGCCTCGAACTGAGCAAGGTCGTCGGCGTCGAAGCGGCGTTCGACGTGCTCGACATCGAGGACCCCTTCGCCGTCGTCATGGGCGACTCCAAGAGCGACCTCCGGGTCATGCGCTGGGTCGGGGAGAACGACGCGGGGATCGGTGCCGCACCGGAACACGCCTCGCAGGCCGTCCTCGACCACGTGGAGGCCACCGACGACCTCGTGTTCGAGGAGGGACGGGCCGGCGACATCCTCCGGACGGCGTACGCGATGAACCGGTTCGCGGCCGAAGGGTGATCGGCTCGAGCGAGGCGCCGCCCCGGAGCCGCGGACGATCGCCAGCGGGACGTCGGGCGGCGATCCCGCGCGGACCGGGATGGTCGTCCGGACCGGTGGAGCGCGCGACGGGCGTCCCCCGGCCACCCAAATCGTAATGCATCCAGGTTGAAAACGGTCGACAGGGAACTACGCCCGATGCAACACCCACGCACGGACGAATGGACCCTGTCGGCGTACGGTTCGTACATCACGGACCAGCAGCGCGGGGATATCGCCGACAAGGCGGCGGAACTCGCGGACGTGCGGGTGGCACACGTCAATTCGACCGCGAGCGGTGGCGGCGTCGCGGAGATCCTCCACTCGCTGGTCCCCCTGTTGAACGACGTGGGCGTCGACACGGACTGGCTGGTCATGGAGGCCCCGGACGGGTTCTTCGACGTGACGAAGGCGATACACAACGGGCTCCAGGGCGACCGGAGCGAGTTCACCGAGGCGATGCGCGAGACCTACCGGTCGGTCACCGTCGAGAACGCCGAGGCCCTGGCGGGTACCTACGACGTCGTGGTCCTGCACGACCCGCAGACGCTCGGGATGGCGCCGACGCTGGCCGAGCGGTTCCCGGGGACGGCGTTCGTCTGGCGCTGTCACATCGACCTCACGGACGCGACGCCGGCGTTCCTCGACTTCGTGCGGTCGTACCTGGAGCCGGTCGAGACCGCGATCTTCACCCTCCCGGAGTACGGGGAGACGATCTCGGGGGTCGAGCGGGTGACGATCCACCCGGCCATCGACCCGCTGACCGTGAAGAACCGGCCGCTGGAGGAGCTGCCCGCCGAGCCCGCCGAGGCCGCCGACCTCGAGCGGTACCCGTTCGACGCCGGGCGGCCGCTGATGCTACAGATCTCGCGGTTCGACCCCTGGAAGGACCCGCTGGGGGTGATCGATGCGTACCGGGAGGTGAAGGAGTCGGTCCCCGGGGTCCAGCTCGCGCTCGTCGGCGCGATGCCCGAGGACGACCCGGAGGGGATCGAGGTGTACCGGGAGGTCGAGGACGCGGCCGAGGACGACGCGGACGTCCACCTCCTGACGGACGTGCCCGACGCCGGGATCAACGCCCTCCAGCGGGGGGCCGACGTCGTCCTCCAGAAGTCCCTCCGCGAGGGGTTCGCGCTGACCGTCTCGGAGGCGCTGTGGAAGGGGACGCCGGTCGTCGGGGCGAACGTCGGGGGGATCCCGCTACAGATCGAGGACGGGGAGAACGGCTACCTCGTCGAGCCGGAGGACGTCGGTGCGACCGCCGACCGGGTGACCCGACTGCTCGAGGCGGAATCGCTCCGGCGGCGCCTCGGCGAGGGGGGTCACGAGACGGTCCGCGAACGGTTCCTGACCCCCCGGCTGGTCGAGGACTACCTCGCCCTGCTCCGTGACGTCGCCGCCGGCGACCACGCGGGATAACGGCCCGCCCGGGTCACTCCTCGCCCATCTGGACCATCTCGACCAGCGCGTACACCGGGACGCCCTCGATCCCCTCCCGTCCGAGCTTGTCCGTCAGCACCACGTTCGCACGGGGGCTCCCGCCGCCGTCGCGGATCCGCTCGATCGTCTCGGTCATCGTCCGGCCGGTGTCGATGTTGTCGTCGACGATGTAGCAGTCCCGGTCCCGGATCGCCCCGAAGTTCTGCGAGAACGATCCGGTGGCCGTCCCGCTCTCGTCGCCGTCCCAGTGGTACTTGCCGGGCATGTAGACGCTGAGGTCGGTGCCGAGCTCCTGGCTGATGACCATCGCCAGCGGGGCGCCGGACTTGCCGATACCGACCGTGAGATCGACGTCCTCGCCCTCGCCCGCGAGACGTTCAGCTCGTCGGCGATCTCCCCCTGCGAGAGCCCCTGCTCGGTCAGCCGCTCGGCGCCGTCGATGAGCCTGTCTATGGATGTCATCCACGGACGGGTGGAACGCCGACGCCGATAGGCTTCGTTTATAAATATCTAGCAATATAAAATGAAATTAAGAGGTGAACAATCGGACTAAGTGACCGGCCCGCGCGACCGTCCGAACACTACCGGCCCGGCTCCCGGCGGAGCCGGCCGAAGCGGTCGGGCGCGACGGTCGTGTCCGCCGCGCGACGTGGGTACCTGGGGCCGGTCGCGGCGGATCGGCTACCGGGCGATGCGGGTGTCGGCCGCCGCCGTCGCGCCGCGGGAGCGCCGCCTCGGGTCCTCGTACGGTCGTGCGTACCGATGTACCGGCGATCAACCCGGACGGGGTCGGCGATCATCGGTAAAAGACTACGCACGACCGTATCAGGCCGACTCGGCGGCGCCGTCGCTGCGCTCCAGGATGAGGTCCCGCAGGTCGTCGGCGTCCTCGATTCCCTCGATCTCCTCGCGCTCGACCAGCGCGGTCCCGTCGACGCTGTCGCGGGTGGCCCGGTCGACGACGTACAGCGACCGGGTCCGGGTGACCTCGCCGACCGAAGACATGATGCGCGCGCGCTTCTCGGCGGTCCGGTTGAACTCGGAGTGGCCCGTCAGCACCGCGCCCTCGCTCCGGTCGGTGTCCTCGCTGACCGCTTTAAATGGCGCTCGCGAGGTGGGGTGGACGTCGAAGCCGACGCGGGTGAGCGCGAAGATGACGGGTTCGTCGTCGGGATCGGCCTCGGGGTCCACCTCGACGCTGGCGTTCATGCCGTCCTCGTACTTCGAGACGGTGCGCCTGGAGACGCCGAGTTCGTTCGCGAGTCGGCCGAGCGACCAGTCCCGTTCCTCGCGGGCGTCCTCGAGGATCTCCGCGTCGATGTTGACGTACAGGCCCCCGGGAGCGGCGTAGATGAGCGGCGGGACTTCCTCGATAAACAGGTCCATCGCGGTGTCCGGCGCGATGACCGGGACACCGTGCCGGAAGTAAACCACCCTCGGCTTGAGGTCCTCGTCGCGGGTCCGCAGGCCGACGACCATCGGCGTCGCGCCGAGGTAGGTCCCGAGCCGGCGCATCTCCGCGCCGGTCGCGCCGTCGAACGCGTCCACGTTGGCCAGGATCTTCAGCAGCAGGACGTCCTCGCCCCGGCGGGCGGCGACGTCGAAGCTCTTCGGACGGATGGCACACCGGTCGCTCACCCCGAACCCCGCGTCCTCCAGCATCGCGGTCACGTTACCGACCAGTGCCGACCGGGACATAGGGATACATAGTCCCCTCCTGACGTATATGTGTTTCCCCCGAACGGTACGCCGCCCTCACGCGATTCCGGGGTTTCCCGGCGGTACGTTGATATAGGGGAATCGGGACCGCAACGGGGTTACCCCGGGGCGCCGAACCGTCCGGCGTGACCATCGTCGGGCTCGACGACACGGACTCCCGCGAGCGGGGGATGTGCACGACGTACGTGGCCGCACGGCTCGCCGAGCGGCTCCGGCGCGAGGGGACGGTCGAGCGGCTCTGTCTCGTCCGGCTGAACCCCGCAGTCCCGTACAAGACCCGCGGGAACGCCGCGCTCGCGGTCCACGCGGACGTCGCCCCGGGGAGGGCGTTCGACCTCGCGAGCGATGCGGTCGCGGCCGCCGCCGAGACCGACGACCCCGACACGAACCCGGGCGTGGTGGTCGCCGGGAGCGACCCCGGAGCGGTCCCGGACGCGGTCGCCGCGTTCTCCCGCCGGGCGGTCCGCGAGGAGGTCGACCCCGCGGAGGCGCGCGCACTCGCCGACGGGAGCGGCTACCGCCGCGAGGACTGGAAGCTCGGCCGCGGGGTCGTGGGGGCGCTCGCGGCCGTCGGCGCGTGGCGGGCCTGGAACGGTGACGGCGGGTTCGACGGGCCGACCTACGAGGTCATCGCCTACCGCGAGTCCGGGCGGTGGGGAACCCCCCGGGAGGTCGACCACGACTCCGTCTTCGCGGCCGCCGATACCGGGTACCCGACGGTCTGGGACACCGTCGACCGGGCCGAGGCCGAGGCGGTCTGCGTGCCACACACCCCGGGACCGGTGCTCCACGGGATCCGGGGGGACGACCCCGGGGCGTGCCGGCGGGTCAGCGAGGGCATCGAGTCCGAGCCGGTCGAGCGCCGGGAGACGTTCGTCACGAACCAGGGGACCGACGCCCACCGGGCACGTCTTCTTCGACCTCGCGGACGGCGACGCGAGCCTCCGGTGTGCGGCGTTCGAGCCCACCAAGCGGTTCCGCGACCGGGTCCGTGCGCTCCGGGTCGGCGACCGGCTCACCGCCTGTGGCGAGGTGAGTGACGGAACGCTCAAACTCGAGAAGTTCGCCGTCCGGGACCCCGTGCGGACCGAACCGGTGAACCCGACCTGCCCGGACTGCGGCCGCCGGATGTCCTCGGCGGGGCGGAATCAGGGCTACCGGTGCCGGGACTGCGGGACGGGCGCGGCGGGGAAGGCCGAGCGGCCGGTCGAGCGCGGCCTCGAACCCGGGTGGTACGAGGTCCCGCCGGTCGCCCGCCGGCACGTCGCGAAGCCGCTCGTCCGCGGCGGGTTCGACGCGCCGACCCACCCCGAGCGCTGAGGGGGGCGCCGTCGTCGGTCAAAGACCCGCTTGTGCCTCCACGAGGCCTATTCCGGGCCGCCCGGGAACGACCGACGTGCCCTCCGGACGCGACCTCCTGACCGCGCTCGCGACGGCCGGCCTCGCGGGGTGTACCGGCGACCCGGGACCGGGCGAGACTCCCTCGCGGACCCCGGAGCCGACGACGGCCGGGACGCCCCGGACAGACACCCACACTGGCGGTCCGGAGGCCAGCCCCACGCGGACCCCCGCGGCGCCCTCCGGGCCGGCGGTCCGGTGGATACGCGACCTCGGCGGGTCGGTCCGGTACCGTCCGACCGTCCACGAGGGGACGCTCTACGTCGCGGGCAGGCGGAACGGGAACACCCCGCCCCGGGAGCACTTCCGTCCGGAGGCGGCCGAGAACGTCTACGCCTTCGACCGCTCGGGCGGGAAGCGCTGGCGCTACGAGGCCCGCGCGGGTGTCGGCGGCCCGCCACGGGCCGTCGAGGGCGGGGTCCACGCCGTCGCCCCGGACGGGTCGCGGCGGTGGGTCCGCTCGGTCGACGAGCACGTCGTGGGGGTTCACGCGAACGAGGCGGGGGTCGTCGCCGCGACCCGGGGGCCCGAGAAGGGACCCGACGGCCTCGCGGGGCTGACCCACGACGGGTCCGAGCGGTGGTCGTTCGCCCACCCCGGCGACCTCACGCGGGCGACTGTCGTCGGGTCGGAGGCGTACGTCGGCACCGAGGGCGGGTTCGTCGTGGCCCTCGGCTGACCGCGACCGGGCCCGTTCCACACCACTTACGACCGATCCGCGCTCACGACCGGGCATGACCACCGGAGACGACGGCGGACGTGGTGGCGCCGACGCGGAGCTCATCGAGTCGCTGCGGGCCGCGGAGGCGGTGACGTTCGGGGAGTTCGAGCTCTCCTCCGGCGGCACGTCGAACTACTACGTCGACAAGTACCTGTTCGAGACGGACCCCGCGTGTCTGGGGCTGATCGCCGAGCGGTTCGCCGAGCGGGTCGATGACGCCGAGCTCGCGGGGGTGGCCCTCGGCGCGGTGCCGCTGGTCGCGGCGACGAGCATGGTCGGCGGGAACGAGTACGTGATCGTCCGGAAGGCGGCCAAGGAGTACGGCACCGGCAACCGCATCGAGGGCCGGTTCGAGGCGGGCGAGGAGCTCGTCGTCCTCGAGGACATCGCCACCACGGGCGGGTCGGCCATCGACGCCGTCGAGGCGCTCCGCGAGGCGGGCGCGGTGGTCGAGCGGGTGCTCGTCGTCGTGGACCGCGAGGAGGGGGCCCGCGAGAACCTCGCCGACGCGGGCGTGGCACTGGAGGCGCTCGTCACCGCCTCGGAGCTGCTGGCGGGCGCCGACGCCGATCCGGGGGACTGAACCCGCGGCGGGGGGGGCCGGGCGAGAACCCCCTCTCCCTCTCCCACGTTCGTGTACAGTTCTTCGCCCTGCTGTACCGAAATACCCATGTCCGTGCGACCGCCCGGGACTCACATGAACCGCGCGGAGAAGGCAGCCCTCCAGTTGCGGGCCGTCCGGGTGCTGCGGACGCGCAAGCGTACCCGCACCTACGACCAGCTGGCGGCCGAAACCGGCCTCCCCGCGGGGGATCTGAACCGCTACGTGAACGGTCACGTCCTCCCGGGTGTCGAACGCGCCCGGGAGGTCGTCGCCGACGTCGGGCGGGGCCTGCTCGAGGAGGAGTTCGCGGCCCGCATCGAGACCGACGAGGAGGGATACGTCGACAACACGCGCGTGGTGTTCGACCAGTCGCTGCTGGACCTCGTCCCCCCCGTCGCCGTCGAGGCGTTCGGGTTCGAACGCCCGGACGTGGTGCTGACGGCGGCGACGGACGGCATCACGCTGGCGGCGGCGATGGCGAACCACTTCGACGCGCCCGTCGCCTACGCGAAGAAGACCCGAGAGACGGCCGTCGAGGAGTTCATCGAATCCCGGGGGAGACTCCAGTCCGGCATCGAGCTGACGTACTACCTCCCCGCGCACGCGGTGGCCCCCGGCGACTCGGTGCTCGTGGTCGACGACCTCATCCGGTCGGGCGAGACTCAGGAACTCCTGTTCGACATCGCGGAGCGGGCCGGCGCGGACGTGACGGGCGTGTTCGCGCTCATCCGCGTCGGCGAGGAGGGGATGGACCGCGCCCGCGAGCGGGTCGACGCGCCGGTCGCCGCGCTGACCGCGCTGGACTGATACGGTCGTGCGTCGTCCGTTACCGATGATCGCCGATCCCGGCCGGGCGATCGCCGGTACATCGGTACGCACGACCGTACGAGCCCGGTCCGGACTGCGGACCGCTCCCGTCGGGACGGGAGCGGACGGGCGCCGGATCCGGCGTCCGGGGCGCGTCCTCGATGCGTTCGGTATCCACGTTCGTGTATAGGTGTTCCGAGCCGAGAGGAAAATATTTAAATCGTGACTGTCCGCCATGCTCGAACGTGCATCATGGCCGCAACTGACGCGCTGTCGGACTACTTCGGGTTCGAGGGGTACGGGACGGACCTCCGGACGGAGGTGCTGGCCGGGCTGACGACGTTCCTGACGATGAGCTACATCGTCGTCGTCAACCCGGGCATCCTGGTGGGCATCGAGGGGGAGAAGCCGGGGATCATCGTCCCCGGACTCTCCTACGGGGAGACGGTGCAGGCGGTGGCGGTCGTCACGATCATCGCGGCGTTCGTGGCGACGGTCATCATGGCGCTGTACGCCAACAGACCGTTCGCGCAGGCGCCGGGGCTGGGCCTGAACGCCTTCTTCGCGTTCACCGTCGTCGGGAGCCTGGGGGTGGCGTGGCAGACGGCGCTCGGGGCGGTGGTCGTCGAGGGGGTCGTCTTCATCCTCCTCACGGTCGCCGGCGCCCGCAAGTACATCATCGAGGCGTTCCCCGAGCCGGTGAAGTTCGCGGTCGGGGCCGGTATCGGCGCGTTCCTCGCCATCATCGGCTTGGAGGAGATGCGCGTCGTCGTCGCGGACCCGGCGACGTACGTCACCCTCGGGCCGGTCGCGTCCGATCCGGTCGCCATCGTCTCCGTGGTGGGGCTGTTCTCCACGTTCGCGCTGTACGCCCGGGGGATCCGGGGCAGCATCCTCGTCGGCGTCCTCGCGACGGCGGCCGCCGGCTACGCCGTCGCCGCCAGCGGCCTCGTCGGGGCGGAGGCCGCGGGGGAACTCCGGGGGAACCTCGGCGCGGGCGCCAACTACGACGTCACGCCGCTGGCGGGGGCGTTCCTCGAGGGGCTCGGCTCCGTCGAGGCGTTCTCGTTCGCGCTGGTGGTGTTCACGTTCTTCTTCGTGGACTTCTTCGATACCGCGGGGACGCTCACCGGCGTCTCGCAGGCCGGCGGCTTCCTCGACGAGAACGGGGACCTCCCGGAGATCGAGAAGCCCCTGATGGCCGACGCCGTCGGCACCACCGTCGGGGGGATCCTCGGCACCTCGACGGTGACGACCTACATCGAGTCCGCGACCGGCGTCGAGGAGGGTGGCCGGACCGGGATGACCGCGCTCGTGGTGGCGGCGCTGTTCCTCGCCGCGCTGGCCATCGTCCCGCTGGCCGCCGCCATCCCCCTGTACGCCTCGCACATCGCGCTGGTGGTGGTGGCGGTCATCATGCTCCGGAACCTCGTCGACGTCCAGTGGGACGACGTCACCCACGCGATACCCGCGGGAATGACGGTGCTGATCATGCCGTTCACGTTCAACATCGGTTACGGCATCGCCGCCGGCATCATCTCCTACCCGGTGGTGAAGGCCGCGACCGGCGAGGCGAGCGACGTCTCGATGGCCCAGTGGGGGCTCGCGTTCGCGTTCATCGTCTACTTCGTCGTCCGTACCGGCGGGTTCCTGTCGGGCAACGTCTGATACGACGGGCCTACCGGTCCACCGGTGAGCCTCCGGACCGGATCGGCGCTCGCCGACGGACGACTACGACGGTCCGGACGAGGGACCGCGGGCGGGTCGGTGTCCCCGGGCGGCGCTCGGTCCCCCCGGACGGCGCTCGGTCCCCCCGGACGGTTATCACCCGCCCGCCGCTCGAGGCCGCATGGAGAGAGTGGCGGTCGAGGAGGTCGACCCCTCCGAACTGAACCCGGCGCTCCGCGTCCTGACGGACGGGCTCGGTGCCACGGACGTGGCAGTCAACCGGTACGACGTCGAGCCCGGGGGCCGGATCTCGGGCGGATACCACACGCACCACGACCAGGAGGAGGTGTTCGTCGTTCTGTCGGGAGCCGCCACGTTCGAGACCGGGGGTGGCGACGTCCGCGTCCGAGCGGGGGAGGCGGTCCGCTTTGCCCCGGGCGAGTTCCACCACGCGTACGCCCCGGCGGACGACCCCGCCGTCGTGCTGGCCGTCGGGGCCCCGCCCGCCAGCCGCGAGGTCGAGTCGGTCAGGCGGTGTACGACGTGTGAGGCGGTGTTCCACCACCGCCGC
>PXRQ01000019.1:0-4938 GCA_003022005.1 Halobacteriales archaeon QS_5_70_15 | reverse complement strand
GGGGATCCAGGACGAGGTGGACGCGATCGTCTACCCGACGATCCCGCCCCTCGGCCTGATCGAGGAGGCGACGATGTCGGCGGCGGAGCGGTTCGCACACCAGGCGGAACTCGGTCGTCGGGGGCTGCTCGAGTGGGCGGTGGTCGACCCGGGCAGCACGAACGTCGGTTCCTACGAGGCCATCGAGCGCGACGAACCGGGCTCGGTATACGAGAACCCGGAGTCGCACGTCCGCGAGGGGCTCGAGATATGCGCCCGCAACGGCGCCTCGCCCTCCTACGCCATCTACGAGCCCGGCTTCGTGCGCCTGGGGGCGGCGCTGGCCGGGCGGTACCCGGACACCGCGCCGCCGATCTACCGGTTCATGTTCTCCGAGACCTACACGTTCGGCTACCCGCCGGAGCCGTACGCGCTCGACAGCTACACGACGCTCCTCGAGTCGGAGGCGCCGGACGCGCCGTGGATGGTCGCCGGGCTCGGCGTCGACGTCACGCCGCTCATCCCGCGGGCCGTCGAGAACGGCGGGCACGTCCGCGTCGGGCTGGAGGACGCCCCGCTCGGTTCGGACCGGACGAACGTCGAGTGGGTCGAGCACGCGCGGGCGGAGGTCGAGGCGGCGGGCGGGACGGTCGCCACGGCCGCGGAGGTGCGGGCCGAACTGGCGGACTGAGCGGGTCGCACACCGGCCGGCCGTCTCGGACGCGGAGCCGGTACCTGACGGTCCCGTTCCCGGCCATCACGCGGTCGGCGGGCGTTCCGTTCGCGCGGGTGGCCGGGCCAACGCCCGTTCCCTTCGCCGGACCCTCGACGGCGGCGCTCCCGGTCAGGCGGCGCGACGGTCGCGTGGCCGTGGCGTCCGGTGACGGTCGGGATCGGTCCGGGTGTGGCACCCGCGGACATCCGGACCCGACGCTGTCCGTCGGTGGGGTCGGCACCCCGGAGCTCCGGGGGTCAGTACGGCGAACCGGCACGGTGCCGGGAATTTCCCGGAGCGGCCGGGGCGACCACGTTTCGGAGGGGCCACGCTTTTCCACCCCCCAAAGGTAGCAGGAGCGTGGCACACGTACCCTACGTCGAGAGGGAGGACCTGCCGGAGGAGTACCGGTACCTGTTCGAGGAGAACGAGGCCGGCGAACTGAACGTGTTCAAGGCCGTCGGCAACAACCCGGCCGTACTGCGGTCGTACATGCGGTGGGGGACCGTCCTCTGGGAGGGCTCAGGGCTCGGCCGGCAGGAGGTCGAGGTCGTCATCCTCGCGGCGGCCCGGAAGCTCGACGCCCGATACGAGTGGCACCAGCACGTCCCCCTGGCCCGCGCGTTCGGCGTCGAGGACGAGGTGATCCTCGCGATCGCGGACTGCGAGCACGACGACCTGACCGACCGGCAGACGGCGCTCGTCGAGTACACGCGGGCCTTCCTCGATCGGGACGTGACCGGGAGCCACCACGATCTACTCGCCGAGCACTTCGACAGCGCGACGGTCGCGGGGCTCACTATGCTGGCCAGCCACTACCTCGCGACGGGGTACGTCGTCGACGCGCTGGGCGTCGAACCCGAAGGGCAGTTCGTCGGCTGGCACCTCGAGAACGCCGAGTAGCACTCGGGGCTGGACCACCGCTCCGGTCCGGCCCGGCCCGATCTACCCGTCGACGACGTCCCGCTCGACCGCTCTCGCGATGGCGAGGGTAGCGGGGTCCTCGTAGGCGGGTCCGATACACTGCAGTCCGACCGGGAGCCCGTCGTGGGATCCGGCGGGGACCGTCACCGCCGGCAGACCGGCCAGGTTGACCGGCCGGGTGTTGATGGCGATCGGGACGCTCTCGCCGTAGGTGTCCGGCGACCACTCGCCGAGCGCCGGCGCGACCGTCGGCAGCGTCGGCGTGATCAGCACGTCCACGTCCTCGAACGCGGCGGCGAACTCCCGTCCGAGCCGCCGACAGGCGTTGCGGGCGCGGACGTAGTGCCGACCGCGGTACCGTTCCGTGAGGTGTGCTCCCTCGATGAGTTTCCGCGTCGCGATCGGCCCGAGCTCGTGGCCGCGGGCGTCCAGGGCCGCTGCGAGGCCGTCCTGCCAGCCGGTGTCGTACTCGACGTTCCGCCCGAAGGGGACGCCGTCGCCCCGGACGCTCGCGAAGAACTCGCTCACCGTGATGACGTTGGACGCCGCGACGGTGTCCTCGACCGTCGGGAGCGACACCTCCGTGGTCGACGCCCCGGCCGCCTCGATGGTGTCCAGACAGTCGTCTATCACCGCCCGGACGCCGGGTTCGACCGTCTCGCCGTAGAACCCGGTCGGCAGCCCGACGGAGAGGGAACCGATCTCGGGCGGGTCCGCGACCGCGTCGGCGAACGACCCCGGTACCCGCTCGGCCATCGCCGAGGAGGGGTCCCGTTCGTCGAACCCGGCGATCGCGTCGAGCACCCGCGCGGCCGTCTCGACGTCCCTGGCCAGCGGCCCGACGTGATCGAGCGAGTACGCCAGCTCGACGAACCCGAACCGGGGGACGACCCCCCAGGAGGGCTTCACCCCGACGACCCCACAGAACGCGGCGGGGATGCGGACGCTCCCGCCGGTGTCGCTCCCGAGCGCCGCGTCGACGGTCCCGGCACCGACCGCGGCACCGCTCCCCGACGAGGAGCCACCGGTGACGTGGTCGGTGTCGACGGGGTTGCGGGCGGGGCCGAACTGGCTCGTCTCGCCCGTCGGCCCGTACGCCAGTTCGTCCATGTTCGTCTTTCCGACGAGCGTCGCGCCGGCCCCGAGCAGTCGGTCGACGACCGACGCGTGTCTCTGGGGGACCACCCCTTCCAGCGCCCGGGATCCACAGGTCATCGGCACGCCCGCGACCGCGACGTTGTCCTTGACGGCGACGTCCAGCCCGTCGAGGGTCCCCCCGCCGTCGGACGGCGGGAGGTCGAACCGGGTGATGAACGCGTTCAGCGGGTCGTCGTCGACCGGCGGGTCGTACAGGACTGCCGACGGCGTCGTGGCCGGGCCGGTCCCCGCGTGGCCGTATGCGTCCAGGTCGTCGTACCAGTGGAGCCCGTCGTTGATCTGTTCGGCGATCGTCCGCGTTCGGGCGGCGGCGACGTCGAGGTCCAGCGTCTCGGCGAGGGACTCGACGTCCGCGGCCGTCAGGTGTGAGATCCTATCTGTCATGGTCTACTTCCGTATCGCGGTCCCCGGACGGGCATCGGTCCCCTCGCCGTCCCTGACGACGAACTCGCCGTCCACGAGAACGTGGGAGATACCCCGGGGGTACTGTCTCGGGCTGTCGAAGGTGGCGGGGCTGGAGACGACGTCGGGGTCGAAGACGACGAGGTCGGCGTCCATCCCGGGGCGGAGAACGCCCTTCCGCTGGAGCCCCATCGCGCGCGCCGGCAGGGCGGTCATCCGGCGGACCGCCTCCTCCATCGAGAGCAGGTTCTCGTCCCGGGCGTAGTGTCCGAGCACGCGCGGGAACGTTCCGTACACCCGAGGATGGGGTTTGCCGCCGAACAGCCCGTCCGAGGCGACGTTGACCCGCTCGCAGCCCAGGATCTCGCGGACGTCCCGCTCCGCGAGGAAGTGGTTGACGACGCTCACCTGCAGGTCGTTCTCGAGGAGGAGGTCACACGCCGCGAGTACGGGGTCGGTGTCCCACTCGTCGGCGATGCGTTCGATCGACTCCCCCTCGAACTCCCGGTGCTGTTCGGCCTGGGTGACGACGACGTTCCCCCACCCGGAGTACTCGCCCGGGTTCTCCCAGTCCTCGATGCGGTACTCGTGGACGTCGCGCCGGATACGCCGGCGCGCCTCCTCGTCCGCGAGGCGCTCCAGCGCCCCGTCCGGGCCGTCGGCGTACACCCACGGCGGGAGGACGTACGTCAGCGTCGTGCTGCTGGCGGTGTAGGGGTACGCCTCCGCGGTGATGTCGACCCCTCGGTCGCGGGCGGCCTCGAGGAGCGCGATGCCCCGGTCGGCCCGCCCGTGCTGCGGGGGACCGCCCATCTTGAAGTGCGAGAGGTGGAGCGGGATCCCCTGTTCGGCGCCGACGTCGACGAACTCGTCTATCGCCGACCAGATCCGGCGACGCTCGCTCCGGATGTGTGCCACGAACGGTCGTCCGTATGGGGCCAGACGCCCGGCCAACCGCTCGACCTCGCCGGTCCCCGCGTAGGTCTGTGGCGTGTAGACGAGGCCGGTCGAGACGCCGATAGCGCCCGCCTCGAGCGCCCGGTCGACGAGACGCTCCATCCTCGCGAGCTCCGGCTGGTCCGGCGCGCGGTCCGCCATCCCCAGCACCTCGTGCCGGACCGTCCCGTGGCCGACCAGCGTGGCGACGTTCGGCCCCACGCCACGGGCCTCGACGGCGTCGAGGTACTCCGAGACCGACCGCCAGGACCACTCCCGGTCGATCTCGCCGGCGAGGGGGCCGAGCTGCCGCCGCCACTCGTCGACGCGGTCCCCGCTCACGGGTGCCACGGAGAACCCGTCCTGACCCAGGACCTCGGTCGTCACGCCCTGCCGGGTCTTCGGGGAGAGCGCGGGGTCCCGGAACAGTTCGAGATCGGAGTGCGAGTGCGTGTCGACGAACCCCGGACAGACGACGTCGCCCCCGAGGTCGACGGTTGTCGCCGCCTCCGGAAGGCCCCCCTCCCCGCGATGGACGGCCTCGATGCGACCCCCGTCGACGTCGACGACGACGGACCCCTCGAACCAGGGCGCGCCCGTCCCGTCGACGACGCGCGCGCCGTCGAGCAGTAGGTCAGCCATGTGAGCGCGCTCCCATACGTAGCTTACCACATAAAACCCGACACCGATCCCGGACCGTCCCGCGGGGCGACCGGACTCGGCCGGGCGGACCGACGCCCGGCACAACACCTAACTCGCGACCGGCTGGGCGGTAGGTATGGCAGGTGTCCCACCGAACGTGCGTCCGCCGAGTCCGGACGAGG
>PXRQ01000018.1 GCA_003022005.1 Halobacteriales archaeon QS_5_70_15 | reverse complement strand
CGAGCCGACGCTCGTGACCGACGCCCTGACGCCGACCCCGTCAAGAAACGACACCGGGACTCCCCCACCGACGAGCGGGCCCGCTTCAGTAGGGACCGCGACGCAATCCGGAACCACATCGCTCGGCCCGGATCGACCATCGAGAACCGATATTATCGTCGCCGGGGGGATGACGCTGTTACTGCTCTACGGCGTCGGCGTCGCGGTGTACGTCCTGCGGGAGCGACCACCGACGTGACCGAGCGAGAAACGCTCATGTGTGGAAGCGAATACTCGACGGATCCGAGCCGTGAGTTCGCGAGCGAGTGAGGGAGTCGCTTCGCTCCGAGCGGACTCAGCTATCGGCACGGGTACCGGGTTCCACGGCTGAGCGTCACGTCCTGACCGAACACGAATGGCGTGGCGTTGTACCGCGGCCGGAACTCCCCGTCGAAGATGGGGCCGAACCGGTCCTCGAGTACCACTCGGCGAGAGGCGTCCGTTCCGTCCGGGATTCTAGAACCATTCCGGAGAACCCTGATATGGCCGGGGCGCGCCCACACGGGTATGAGAACACGACGCGCGTTCCTCGCGGCGGGCGCGGGGGGCCTCGCCGCCCTCGCGGGGTGTACCGCGCTCGGCGGGGACGGCGGGGACGACGGTACCGGGGGATCGACCGACGGGGCCGGGACCGACGCCGCCTCGCCCACATCCGAGGTGACCGGGTCGGGGGCCGGATCCGGGGGGACGCCGACCGGGACTCCCGGGCCGCTCGGGGGCCACCCCGCGGCGACGGGCATCGCCGACCAGCCGGCGCTCGGGGCCGACCCGACCGCGGCGACGGCGACGATGATCGCGTTCGAGGACCCCTCCTGTACGCGCTGTCGTCGGTTCGAACTGAACACGTTCCCGACGCTGGAGTCGGACTACGTCTCGGCGGGCGACCTCTCGTTCGTCTATCGGGTGTATCCGGTGGTCTACCCGTGGGGGAAACCGGCGTCACAGGCGCTCGAGTCGACGTTCGCCGCGAGCGAGGACGCCTTCTGGGCGCTGAAGGACCACTACTACGCCGAGCAGGACTCGTTCGATACCGACAACGTGTTCGATCCGACCGAGACGTTCCTCGCGGAGGAGACGGACGTCGACGCGGCGGGCGTCGTCGAGGACGCCCGGAACGGGCGACACGACGCGGCCGTGCAGGCCGACCTCGCGGCGGGTCGGGCGGCCGACGCCGGCGGACAGACGCCGATCTTCTACCTCTTCCGCGACGGCTCGTTCCGGACGAAGGTGCAGGGTCCACAGGGCGCGGACGTGTTCGCCGCCGCGCTGGGGCTCTGAGATGTCGGCCAGCGTCGCGACCCGCATCGCCCGGCGGCTCCCGGCCCGCCGGGAGGACTGGCGGCTGATGGGCCGCACCGCGAGGCTCGTCCTCGGCGCCCCGGGCTACGCCCTCCTGGCGCTCGTGGCCGCACTCGCCGGCCTCTCGCTTTTCGTCCTCTCGCTCAACACCGCGCTCGCGGGGTTCGCGCTCGCCGGCGACCTCGCGACCGGACGGCGGCTCCGCATCCTCGTCGGCCTCTACCCGTTCGTCGGGAGCGCCTACGGCCCGTTCCAGGGCCTGTTGCTGGTACTCGTCTCCGCGCTCCTCGGCGTGGACGTCGCGATGGCGACCTACCACTTCCGCGAGCACCGCGTGACCGTCGAAGCCGGGGGTGCGAGCGCCGCCGGCGTGCTCCTGGGGACGCTCGGCGCGGGCTGTGCCGCCTGCGGCGTGCCCGTCCTTCTCGGCGTCCTCTCGCTGCTCGGCATCCCGTCGGCGGCGCTCGTGCTGCTGTTCGACGGGCTGGAGTTCGCGGCCCTCGCCGCGGTGGTGGTGGTGCTCTCGATCCACTGGCTCGCCGACGGGATGCGCGGCGGGGAGATACGCGGCTGTCCGGTCGACGTGTGAGTCCCGGTTATCGACGTTCGATCTCGAGCGCGGATAACCCGACATCCGGGCCGAGGACGACGGGGGCCGTCGCCTACGGATCCGGCGGCCGCGAGTCCGTCGAGGCGAGGGTGAGGCCTCCGACCCGCCGGACGCCGCTCAGAACGGCGGGACGACGTACGCGCCGGAGGGGGTGAGCAGTTCGCGGACGCCGAGCGCGAGGGTGCCGGCCACGGCCAGCAGGACGACCGTCCGTACCGCCCAGAGCCACAGGGTCGGGAGCGCCGACCCCCGCGAGACGTCCCTCCCCTGCCGCACCTCGTCGACGGCGTCCCCCGCGAGGACCGACCCGACGAACGTCACGACGAGCAGCACCGCCAGCGGCAGGAAGAGGTTGACCGCGACGCCGTCGAACCACGGGAGCCGCGCCGTGTCCCACGCCGAGCGCCCCCCGAGGGCGAAGACGACCGTGCCGAGGCCGACGGCCGCCCGCTTCCGGTCCACCTCGTAGTGGTCGATGACGTAGGACGTGACGACCTCGAGGAGCGAGATCGACGACGAGAGCGCCGCGATGAGGACGACGGCGAAGAAGACGAACCCGACGACACGCCCCGCGGGGATGTCGGCCAGCGCCGTCGGGACGCTGATGAATATCGCCCCCGGGCCGGCGGTGTCGGGCGAGACCCCCTGTGCGAACAGCAGGGGGAAGACGACGACCCCCGCGAGCACGCCGACGAACGTATTGCAGACGGCGATGGCGGTCCCGTCGACGCCGAGGTTCTCGTCCTCGCCGATGTAGGAGGCGTAAGTGATCATGATGCCGAACCCGAGCGAGAGCGAGAACAGCGCCTGGCCGACCGCCGCGGGGACGACCGAGCCGAGGTTCGCGAGCAGCGTCCCGACGTCGGGGGTGAGGCAGAACGCGTAGCCCTCGCCGGCGCCGGGGAGCGTCGCCGCGTAGGCCGCGATGCCGAGCATGAGCACGACGACGCTCGGAACCATGAACTTCGCCGCCAGTTCGATTCCCCCCCTCGACGCCGAACGCGACGATACCGACTGTCAGCAGCATGAACGTGGCGTGGAGCGCCAGCGCCTCCGGCCCTGCGGAGATGGCGCCGAAGTACCCCGCGGGGTCGCCCATGTACCCGCCCGTGAGGCTGCCGAGGAGGTACCGGACCACCCACCCGCCGATGACGCTGTAGTACGAGAGGACCCAGAACCCCGTGAAGACCCCGAGCGCCCCGACGACCCTCCAGCGCGGGTGGCCGAGTCGGTCGAACGCGTCGATGGCGTTGAGGTTCGCCCGGCGGCCCGATGACCGCGACCGCGACGAGGTAGACGAGGAGGAACGCCGCCCCGCCGTTGGTCGCGGTCTGGAACGGGAACCGCCAGACGTTGCCCAGACGGACCCGCTCCCGACGGACGCGAGGACGAACCCGAGCCGGGTCGCCCAGATCTCCCTGTCGGCCATATTTACCGGCTCCGACGCCTCGTGACTGAAAAGCCGAACGGAACGGGATGCAGGGTGAGCGGGCGGGCCATCCGGAGCGGGCGGAGCCCCTGGCGGACGGCGGGCGGCGACCGGACGCCGGCCCCGTTCGACCCCGTGGCTCCGGAGGGGAACGTATAACAGCCACCCCGTTCGACGCCCACGTATGGCCCTACGGATGCCGCCGTTGCGCGAGGCCCACGCGGAGCGAGGGGCGACGTTCACCGAGTTCGGCGGCTGGGACATGCCGGTCGAGTTCGACTCCATCCGGACCGAACACGAGGCGGTTCGGGACTCGGCGGGGATCTTCGACGTCTCGCACATGGGTCAGATCGAGGTGTCCGGCCCTGACGCGGCGGCGCTGACCGACCGGCTCACCACGAACGACGTGTCGGAACTCGACCCGGGCGACGCGCAGTACGCCGCCATCACCGACGAGGAGGGAGTCATGCTCGACGACACGGTCGTCTACCGCCTGCCCGAGGGGGGGTCCGCCGACTACCTGTTCGTCCCGAACGCCGGTCACGACGCGGAGATGTTCGAGCGATGGACGGACTACCGCGACGAGCACGGCCTCGACGCGACGGTGGAGAACGTCACCGACGACACGGCGATGTTCGCCGTCCAGGGGCCCGACGCGGCCGACCACGTCGTCGGGGCGACCGACGCGGCCGCCCGCGACCTCTCGTTCTTCGAGGCGGCCCACGCCACCGTCGAGGGCGTCGAGGTGCTGCTCTCGCGGTCCGGCTACACCGGCGAGGACGGCTTCGAACTGGCCTGTCCGGCCGGGAGCGCGGAGACGGTGTACGGGGCGTTCGAGGGGGTCCAGCCCTGCGGGCTCGGCGCCAGGGACACCCTCCGCATCGAGAAGGGGTTCCTCCTCTCGGGCCAGGACTTCGACCCCGAGGACGACCCCCGGACCCCGTTCGAAGCGGACATCGGCTTCGCGGTCGACCTCGACACGGGGTTCGTCGGCCGGGACGCCCTCGCGGCGGTCGCGGAGCGGGGCGTCGAGGAGCGACTGACCGGGTTCAGGCTCCTCGAGCGCGGGGTCCCCCGCCACGGCTACGACGTCGTCGACACCGACGGGCGGATCATCGGCACCGTCACCTCCGGCACGATGTCACCGACGCTCGGCGAACCGATCGGGATGGGCTACCTCCCGGTCGACCACGCCGACCCGGGGACGGCCCTGCGGGTGGTCGTCCGCGGCGAACAGAAAGACGCCCGCGTCAAGAGCCTACCGTTCATACAATGAGCTTCGACGTACCAGACGACTGCCAGTATCTCGAGACGCACGAGTGGGTCCGGCGGACGAACGGCACCGCCCGGATCGGCATCACGGACTTCGCACAGGACGAACTCGGGGACGTGGTGTTCGTCGAACTCCCGGCCGAGGGCGACCGGATCGAGGCCGGCGAGGGGTTCGGCGTCATCGAGTCGATCAAGGCCGTCTCGGACCTCTACGCGCCCGTCTCGGGCACGGTGATCGGGGTCAACGAGGCGCTGTTCGACGCGCCCGAACTCGTCAACGAGTCGCCGTTCGAGGACGGCTGGATGCTCGAGGTCGAGTACGACGACGAGAGCGAGTTCGGGGACCTCCTCGGCCCGGAGGCGTACGCCGAGCAGACGGAGGGGTAGCGACCGGGGAGCGGACACCGGTTCGTACGGTCGTGCGCGACGATTTACCGTCGGTCGCCCGGAACGGCGTCGGTTATCGCCGGTAGAGGACCACGCACGGCCGTATCAGAGCTCGCTCTCGTCCCGTTCGATCGGTTCGACCGCCCCCTCGGTCCCGGCCGACCGGCCGTCGGCCCCGGGTTCGTCCCGCTCGCCGGCGTCCGTGGTCCCGCCCCCGAGGGTCCCGTCCGCCTCCTCCCAGTTCCGGACGCCGTCCCCGTTCCCGTTCCCGGTTCCGTCGCCGTCGCTCTCGTTGCCGGTTCCGTTCCGGTCGTCGGCTCCGCCGTCGCCCGGGTCGGTTCCGTCCTCCGCCCCCGGTCCGATGGGCTCCTCCAGCAGGCCGAGGTCGCGGATCTCGAAGCGAGCGCCGCTCCCCTCGGATCGGGGTGCGACCGCCTCGATGGTCCCGCCGTGGCCGTCGACGATGCTGTCGACGATGGCGAGTCCCAGCCCGGTTCCGCCGGTGGAGTACCCTCGCTCGAACACCTTCTCGCGGTCCGTCATCGGGATCCCCGGTCCGTCGTCGACGACGGCACAGCCCGACTCCCCGAGCGGCTCGACCGCGACCGAGGCGTCCTCGCCGCCGTGCTCGACCGCGTTCCGGAACAGGTTCTCGAACAGCCGCTGGAGCTGTTCGCGGTCGCCGGTGACCATGGGGAGCCCCTCGGGCCCCTCGGCGATGTCGACGGTCGCCTCCCGGGTGTCGACGGCGTCCCAGGCGGCGTCCGCGGCGTCTCGGAGACGGACCCGCTCGCGCTCGGTGACGTCCTCGCCCTGTCGGGCCAGCGTGAGCACGTTCTCGATGAGCCGGTCCATCCGCTCGGCGTTCTCGACGATCTCGTCGACGTGGTCGACGTCGCCGGTCTCGCGGGCCAGCTCCGCCCGCCCCATGATCACCGACAGGGGGCTCCGGAGGTCGTGGCTGACGACGCTGGCGAACTCGTCGAGCCGCTCGTTCTGTCGCTCGAGGGCGACCTGGTTCGCCGCACGCTCGAGCGCGGTCTGACCCGTCCGGGCGTACACCCGGACGAGGTCCAGTTCGCGCTCGTCGAACCCGCGGCCCGGCGGGAACGTCACCGCGAGCAGTCCGTGTTCGGCGAGCGGGAGGTAGAGCCGTTCGCCCGCGTCCGGCGCGCTGACGGTCCGCTCGTCCCCGTCCTCGAATCCCTCGGAGCCGGCACGGTCGGGGCTGACGGGCGTTCCCTCGACCGCCGGCCCGAGCCCCGACGGACCGGTCAGCCAGACGGAACAGGCCGCGTCGGGGATCGCCCGTTCGACCCCGTCCGCGAGCAGTTCGGCCACTCGGTCCTCCGACTCGGCCCCGAGGAAGGCGTGGCTGGTTCCGCTGAGCTGGGAGAGGCGGTCGCGCTCGGCCGCGTACATCAGCGCGTTCGTGCGGGCCTCCTCGGCCCGGCGGGCCTCCTCGACGACTCGCACGGACTGCATACCGACGATCAGCCCGCCGACGGCGCCCAGGCCCGCGAAGAACAGGACTACGAGTGTCCACCGGCCGAAGTTCGACGCGCCGGCCCCGCCGAGGTCCGCCCCCAGGTAGACGACGAGGCCGACCCCGCCGCCGAGCGCCACGAGGCCGCCGAACACCCACCGCGCGACCGTCCGGTAGGCCCCGGCGTCGCGGCTGCTCCAGAGGACGTAGACGAGCCCTCCGAGCAGCAGAACGCCCGGCGTCGCGACCGTGGCGACCAGCAGCCCCTCGGTCCCGAACCGGACGTCGTGTGCCACTGCGGCGGCCACGATACCGATACCGAGGACCGTCAGAGCGGTCGCTGGCACCGCCCCTCCCCCCTGTTCGGTAGACGCGGTTGCCATGACCGAACTTCCAGCAGTACACGAATATCGCTTTTGGCCGAATCGGCTCTCGATTTCCGACCACGAACCGGCGCACGTCGTTGGAACCGAGGTGTTGATACGTCGTCACTCGTTACCCCGAAATCATGAGCACGGAGGTCGGTACCCGTGAGCGATGACCGCGGAAGCCCGTTCGCCCCACACACGGCGGCCGAACGCGACGCGATGCTGGAGGCGGTCGGCGTCGGGAGCGAGGAGGCGCTCTTCGACGTCCCCGAGCCGGTCCGGTTCGACGGCTCGCTCGACATCGAGCCGCGGGACGAGCGGACCGTCGTCCGCGAGGTGGCCGAGACCCTCGGCGACAACGACGACCTCGTCGAGTTCCTCGGCCGGGGCCGACACGCCCACTACGTCCCCTCAGCGGTCGACCACCTCGCCGACCGCTCGGAGTTCCTCACCAGCTACACCCAGTACCAGCCCGAGGTCGCGCAGGGGTTCCTCCAGGCGCTGTTCGAGTACCAGTCCCTGCTCGTCGAGCTCACCGGGCTCGGGGTGGCGAACTGCTCGATGTACGACGCGGCGACGGCGCTCGGGGAGGCCGCCACGCTCGCCTCCCGGGTCCGTGCGACGACCGGCGACCGCGTGCTCGTCCCCGAGCACCTCGTCGAGGGACGACGCGAGGTCCTCGAGAACTACGTGGCCGGCGCGGACCTCTCGGTCGAGTCCTACCCGATGGAGGACGGCGCGGCCGACGTCGACGCCCTCGCCGACCTCGTCGACGAGGGGGCGGTGATGGTCTACGCCGAATCGCCGACCGTCCGCGGGGTGATCGAGGAGTCGCTCGCGGAGATGGGGACGCTCGCCGACGAGAACGAGGCGCTGTTCGTCCTCGGGTCGGACCTGGTGGCGCTCTCGGTGCTCGAACGGCCCGTCGACGTCGGCGCCGACGTGGTCGTCGGCGACGCCGCGCTCGGGCTCCTCGTCGGCGCGGGCCAGGACGGTTCGGGCAGGCGGGCGTACACGCTCACCCTCCAGACCCGCGAACAGCACATCCGCCGCGAGCGGGCCACCTCGAACATCTGCACGAACCAGGCGTGGGTGGCGCTCCGGGCCGCGATGCACGCCTTCTCGCTCGGTCCCGACGGGCTCCGGGAACTCGCCAACGACTGCGTCCGGTGGGCCGAGGACCTCGCCGGCCGGCTCGACGACGTGCGGGGGGCGAAGGCGCCGGTCCACGACCGCCACCACATGCGGGAGTTCCTGACCCGTACCGACCAGCCCGCACGCGCGGTGGCCGACGACCTCCGCGGTTCGGGGTACGCCGTCCACGTGGTCGACGAGCACCGGCTCCAGGTCTGCGTGACCGACACCAACCACGACCGCGTCGACGGGTTCGTCGACGCCTTCGAGGAGGCCGCACGATGAAGTACGACCAGGCGCGCTGGACCGACGACTCCGAGGAACTGTACGAACCGCTGCTGACCGAGAAGACGAGCGAGCGGGTCGAGACCGGCGAGGAATCGCCGCTCCCCGACGGGCTGACCCGCGACTCCCTCGAGCTGCCCGCGCCCTCCGAGCCCGAACTCGCGCGACACTACACCCGGCTGTCCCAGATGAACTACGGCGTCGAGTCCGGGCCGTTCCCCCTGGGGTCGTGTACGATGAAGTACAACCCGAAGTTCACGGAGGACCTCGCGGCCCACCCCGACGGGCTCGTCCACCCGGACCGGGACCCCGAGACCGTCCAGGGGACCCTCGAACTGATGCACGGGCTCCAGGGGCAGCTCGCGGCCATCGGCGGGATGGACGCCGTGACGCTCCAGCCGCCCGCCGGCGCCGCCGGCGAGTTCACCGGCATCCTGGTCGCCCGGGCGTACCACGAGGCCCGCGACGACGACCGAAGCGAGGCGATCATCCCCGAGAGCGCCCACGGGACGAACTTCGCGTCGGCGGCGATGGCCGGCTACGACGTCGTCTCGCTCCCGAACGACGACGACGGGCGCGTGGACCTGGAGGCGCTCGACGCCGCCCTCTCCGAGGAGACGGCGGCGCTGATGCTCACGAACCCCAACACCCTGGGGCTGTTCGAGCGGGACATCGTCGAGATCGACGAGATGGTCCACGAGGCGGGCGGATTGCTCTACTACGACGGCGCGAACCTGAACGCGCTCCTCGGTCGCGCCCGCCCCGGGGACATGGGCTTCGACGTGATGCACTACAACGTCCACAAGACGTTCGCGACGCCCCACGGCGGGGGCGGCCCCGGCGCGGGTCCCGTCGGCGTGGTCGAGGAGCTCGCGGAGTTCCTCCCCCGCCCCCACGTCCGCGAGGACGGGACCGACGGCTACGAGCTCTACGACCCCGAGCAGTCGATCGGGAAGGTCCACGGCGACCTCGGGAACTGGCTCGTGCTCGTGAAGGCCTACGCGTACATCGCCCGGCTGGGCGATACGGGCCTCGCGGACGCGAGCGCGAAGGCGGTGCTGAACGCGAACTACCTCGCCTCGCAGGTCGACTACGAGGTTCCCTTCGAGCCGTTCCACCACGAGTTCGTCGCGAGCGCGGGCGAGCAGGACGCCGCCGACGCCGCCAAGCGGATGCTCGACCACGGCGTCCACCCGCCGACGACGAAGTGGCCGGAGATCGTCGACGAGGCGCTGATGACCGAGCCCACGGAAGGCGAGAGCAAGCGGTCGCTCGACCACCTCGCCGCGGCGTTCGAGGCCGTCCGCGAGGAGGACGACGCCACCCTCGAGTCCGCGCCGGAGCGGACTGCCGCCCGGCGGATCGACCAGGCCGACGCCGCCCGGAACCCGCGGCTCTCCTGGCAGGCGCTCGACCGGGAGGAGTAGGAGAAAGACGACTCACCGTTCCCCGCAGTCCACGGAACCGGACGCTCGGCGACTGTCGGGCGATAGGGAAATCAGGGGACGAACTACTTCCCCGAACGAGCACGTAACCGCGGATATGTCCAGGCGAGCCGAGGACGAGACGACGGTGAACGGGAGCTACTCGGTCACCGTCCCGGCCGTGATCCGCCGCGTGGCCGGTATCGAGGCCGGCGACGAGCTCCGATGGACCGTGGACGAGGACGGAACCATCGCCGTCGAGCCGGTCGACAAGCGGTACGGCGCGTTCTCCGAACTCGATCCGGTCGACACCGGCGAGGAGACACACGCCGCGGAGGACCACGATCTCGTCGCCGACGAGCGCTGGTGCCACGGGCCGTCGTCGACGCGAACGTGCTCATCGCGGCCCGACTGTCGAGGGATCAGGATCACGACCGCGCGAGGAGGATAGCGAACGCGTTCGATGCGGGCGATCTACCGACCGGGATCGTGTTGAGCGACGTTCTCGAGGAGATACTCGACTACCTCCAGGCTCGAAGCACCCCCGCCGTCGCGGTCGAGACGCTCGACGCGGTGATCGGGAGCCGGGGCTTCGAACTCGTCTACACGCCGAAGGCGGATTTCGACGCCGGACGTTCACTGTTCAGGACGCACGACCGACTATCGCTCACCGACGGGGTCGTCGCCGCCTCGATGGATCGACGGGACATCGAGTACCTCCACTCGTTTGACGATGGTTTCGACAGCGTCGGGGGAGTCACCCGCCTCGTGACAGCCGAGAACCCGTTCGAGTGACCGGGGTTCCCGTTCCGGATCCCCCCCCCCCCCCCCGGGACGGTTTCACCGATAGCCTCCGCCAGCGGCCGGGTGTCCGTGACGAGCGGATCGAGTTCGAGTCGCCCCTCGACCGCCAGGTCCGCGAGCTTCGGGATCGCCAGCTGGAGGTTGTACGAGCCCGAGAGCGATCCTCGGATGGACTTCTCGCCGAACAGCATCCCGTAAACGTCGAGATCGACGCTCTGGTGGCCGAACGGCGGGACCCCGACCACGATGACCTCGCCCTTGGAGCCGACGGCGTCCAGACCCTGGGTGATGACGTCCTTGTGGCCGGTCATCTCGAAGGCGTAGTCCGCCCCCCCGGGACAGATCTCCCGGATCCGCTCGACGGGGTCGTCCACGTCGTTCGGGTTGACCGTGTGGGTCGCCCCCATCTCCCTGGCGAGATCGAGCTTCCCGTCGACGAGATCGACCGCGACGACGGTCGAGGCGTCGCGTAACCGCGCGGCCTGTATCCCGTTGAGGCCGACCCCGCCCGCCCCGAAGATCACGACCGACGAGCCGAGCTCGATGTCGGCGGTGTTCTCGACGGCACCGAACCCGGTGAACACGCCACAGCCGAGCAGGCAGGCCCGGTCGAACGGGAGCTCGTCGGTGATCTTCACGGTGACGTCCTCGGTGACGAGCGTGTGCTCGGTGAACGACGAGACGCCGATGCAGTGGTGGACGGGCTCCCCGTTCCGGCCGAACGGGACGTTCCCGTTGCGGAGGGTCCCCGTCTCGTTCGCGGGTACCCGCTGCTCGCAGAGCTGCGAGTGCCCCTCGCGGCACCGCCCGCACCGTCCGCAGGCGATGCGTCCGAGGACGACGTGGTCGCCGGGCTCCAGGTCGCTCACCTGGTCGCCCGCCTCGCGGAATCGAAGTGTCCGAGCGCGAACCCGACGTCGGTGTGACAGAGGCTCGTTGCCTCTACTTCCACCAGGACCTCCTCGCCCTCGGGGTCCTTCACGTCGACCGTCCCGACCGAGACCGGCCGGCTCTCCGCGAAATCGTGGTCGTCGGTGGGCGATTCGAGCACTGCGGCCCTCGATTCCGTCGGCATGTGCGACCACCCGGGTCAGGGGGGGATATACTTTCGGTCGGCGGCACCGGCGGTGTTCAGATAAGGATGAGGAGTGAGGCGGTTCGTTTTCTGAGTGGTCTATGCCCGAAAACGACCGCCTCATCGGCTGTTTGAACGAGATCGAGTTAGGTTTTGTGGAGCGAGAGGCGACACCGAGAGTGCTGATGAAGCTCGGTATTCAACTCCATCTTGCTGGTCTATCACTTTCGAATACCGTATCTATTCTTGAGATATTTGGTGTCAGTCGAGCTCGATCCACCGTTCACAACTGGGTTCACAAGGCAGAGCTACAGCCCGAATCTGGTCGGCGTCCGGATCACGTCGCGGTTGACGAGACCGTGATCCGACTCAACGACGAGCAGTATTGGCTGTATGCTGCTGTCGATCCCGAACCAAACGAATTACTGTATACAATGCTTGAACCGACGACAAACACGGTGATCGCTCACGCGTTCTTTGCTGAACTCCGCGAGAAACACGACGTCGACGACGCCGTGTTTCTTATTGATGGCTCGCACTCACTGAAAGACGCCTGTCGCCGTCATAGCCTCGATTTCAGATATGAACGTCATGGAACTCGGAATAGTGTCGAACGTATCTTTCGAGAGGTAAAACGCCGAACTGCCAGTTTTTCAAACTGTTTTAGCAATACCGAAGCAGACACCGCTGACAATTGGCTTCGATCTTTCGCCTTCGCATGGAATCAGCTTATCTGAACACTACCGCGGCACCCGACCGGGAACCGACTCCGGGCGGGTCGCGTCGGGTGGGGCTCTCACGCGGCGTCCGGCGCGACGCTCGTCCCTGCCGCGTACCGGGAGAGGGCGGCGGCACAGACCAGGCCGGCGGCGGCCCCGAGTGCGAGCGTCCCGAACGCGAGGCCGAACCCCGCGACGTCGAGCGCGACCCCGAACACCACCGGGGAGACGACCGTCGCGAAGAAGCCGACGAACGACTGGACCGAGAGGGCGGTCCCGACCCGGTCGTCGGCCACCGCCTCGGTGACCGCGGTGGAGGTCGGCGAGCTGTCGGCGGTGAGCGCGAGGCCGTAGACCAGCAGGACGGCGACCAGCGCCGGCAGCGGGAGCCCCCCGAGCGCGACGATCGTCGCGCTGATGCCGCCGCTGACGGCGAGCGCGACCATCACCGTTCGCGCCCTGCCGAGGCGGTCGGACAGCCACCCGCCGGCGAGGTTGCCGGCGCCGCCGACCACCATCGTCACCCCGACGAGCGTGCCCGCGAGGGACGTCCCCCCGGCGGCGACCGCCGGCGCCGTCACGAGGAACGCGAGCAGCCAGTTCCGGACCCCGAGCAGCTCCCAGCTGTGGAAGGAGTAGACACCGACCGCCGAGAGGTACTCCCGGTTCCGGAGCAGCGAACGGTCGAGCGAGAACCCGCTGCCGTCCCGTGCGGCCGCCGCGGGGCTCTCCCGGGCCAGCACGAGGAAGACGGGGCCGGCGACGAGCGCGCCGACGCTGGTGGCGGCGACCGCCGTCCGCCAGTCGACGGCCGCGGCGATGTTCGACGCCAGCAGGAACGAGAGGCCGCTCGAGAGGGAGAACCCCCCGACGTAGACCCCCATCGCCCTGCCCCGTTCGGCCTCGGGGTACCAGTCGCTCACGAACCGCATCCCCGGGACGTAGACGCCGGCCATCGCCATCCCGCCGACGAACCGGAGGGCGGTTCCGGAGAGGAAGCCGGTGGCGACGCCCGCGAACGCCAGGCTCGCGACCCCGGTCCCGAGGGCACCGCCCCCGACGACCGGTCGCGGCGAGTAGCGGTCCGCGAGCATCCCCATCGGGACGATGGCGAGCATGTAGCCCGCCTGGAACGCACCGAAGATGATCCCGCCCTTCGTCCCCGACAGCCCCCAGTCCTCGACGATCAGGGGGAGCACCGCGGAGTAGTTGAACCAGACGAGCACCGACAGCAGGAGGGTGCCCGTCGCGACGACGAGCATCCGGGTCCGGTCGCGCATCGCGTGTCAGTCCTCCCGGTCCCTCGCGACGGCCCCCGGACCTCGGCCCGGCCGACCGGACCGACGCCCGGTCCGACCGTCACGGGGGGGACGCCCCCGCCAGCCGTGTTCGTCGATGACCGACACGCCTTCTCCGGGGCCGCCGGGCCGCTCGCTCATACCGCCCCCTGTTCCCGCCCCCCTCTTGACTCCTCGGGCGCACCGCCGAACCGGCAGGGAGCCGCCGAGTGGATCGGTCCCTGTCGGGGGGTTCCCGGTCCGCTATCGCCGCATACGGTCCGCGCGGGCGGTTACCCCGTCCGTGACGCGACCCCGGTGAGGTCTCCCGCCGGCCACGGCCGGACCGCCACCGTCGGGGGAGCGGCTCGAACCGACGACAGCGACGGCTTCGCCGGACGGGGAAGTCCGTCGAGACGGGGACGTGGCATCGAGGCGGACCGTCCGAGCGGCACACGGGTGTCTTCGACGCCGGTGGAACCCGCTCGAGACGCTCGCCGCCGGAGGGGTCGACATCGACCGACCGGACACGTCGTGGCGGCGCCGCGACCGCCCGTCGCCGGGTCCGCTGCGCTCAGGCCGCCCCCGACGTGTCGACGCTGCCGTCGATCCGGACGAACCCGTAGTCACACTCCGTGCAGTGCCACTTCTCCTTCCGGCCGAGGTGGACCGACATGCTCGCGGCCTTGTAGAACTCGCGGTCCTCGCCGCAGTCCGGGCAGTAGTGTTCGAGGTAGAGGGCCATGCCCGGAGGTGTGAGCGGGCGGGAATTGAAGCTACTGGTTGTCCGGCGGGCGGTGAACCGCGTACGCGTATCGCGATAGGAACCGACGTCGGGCCGCGAACGTCCTGTCAGGTTCGATACGACCGGCGGTTCCGTCGCCCCGGGAACGACCGTGATATCTCGCCCGGTCCCCGCGGTCCGTCGACTCACAGCGGAGAGCCCGGCAACGAGCGCCGCCGGGCGCGACGAGGACTGCGAGGCCGGCGAGGAGGCCGACCGGGAGCGGCGCGGCCGCCCGACGCAGCGCCCGCTCGAGGAGTGTCCGAGCCGGTTGCAGACTCCGTGACCGAGCGCGAGCGGCGAGACCCCGCAGCCGACCCGGAACGGACCGACGCTGTCGAGCCGGTGGAGGGCGAACGCGACGGCGACGAGCGACCGCGTCCCGACGAGGGTGACGAGGTACGCGCCGAAGCGGACCGCGGGAAGGGGGTGGTCGCACACGCCCGCACGGCCACCGGAAGCGGACGGAAGCGCCCGGCCTCCGGACGCCGGCACCGCGACGTGTCGTTGGCCCCGCCCCCGGTGTGGTCGGGTATAAGTCGCCGGCGCTCCAGCGTCCGGGCATGAAGATCTACACCGGTCGCGGCGACGAGGGGATGACGGACCTCCGGGACATGTCCCGGGTGTCGAAGACGAGTCCCCGCATCGAGGCGTACGGGACCGTCGACGAGGCCAACAGCGTCATCGGGACGGTGCAGCCCACGGGCCACGACGACGTCGACGGGAAGCTCGAGACCGTCCAGAACCACCTCCACGTCGTCCAGGCGGACTTCGCGAACCCGGACGCCGACGACGAGGATGCCCCTCGCGTCCGCGAGAAGCACGTCGGGGTGCTGGAGGAGTGGATGGACGCGTTCGACGAGGAGCTCGATCCGCTGCAGTCGTTCATTCTCCCCGGCGGGAGCGAGCCGGGGGCGAAGCTCCACCACGCCCGCTCGGTCGTTCGCCGTGCCGAGCGGCGGTCGGTCGAACTCGCCGCGGAGAACCCCGTCAACGGGACGGCCGTCGCCTACCTGAACCGGCTCTCGGACGCGCTGTTCGTCATGGCGCGGGTCGTCAACGAGCGCGAGGGCGTCCGCGAGGAGTCGCCGACGTACTGATACGGTCGTGCGTGACGGTCCACTGATGGGCGGCCGACCCCCGGTAGGCGGTCGTCGGTGACGGCCCACGGAGGACCGTACGAGCGAACGGCTCGGCGGTCGGGGTGGCCGGCCGCAGCGTCTCGGTTCCCGAACGGTCGGCTCAGCGGCGCATGAACCGCGAGAGGCGGTCGCGGATCCCCTCCTCGCCGAGCTTGAGGTAGTAGGCGTCGCCGCGGTCCTCGTAGTAGCCGTCGACGCGGCGCTTGATCTCGAAGCCGACATGTTCGTAGAAATCGATCGCGTTCCGGTTGGTCGCCCGCGCGTGACAGGAGACGCTGGAGTGCTCGTCGGCGACCTCGGCGACGAGCCGCTCGCCGAACCCCTCGCCCCGGAACTCCGGATCGACTGCGAGAAAGAGGACGTAGCCGTCCCGCCGGGTGGCGGCGAAGCCGACCAGGCGGTCCTCGACGCCGTGTTCGACGAGGGCGTACACGGTCGACCGCCGGTACGCGTCGACGAAGAAGCCCCGTCGCTGCTTGAGCACACCCTCGGCGCCGCGGATGCGCTCTTTCAGGTCCCACGCGGCCTCGACCAGCGAGTCGTCGCCGGGGCCGAAGGTCCGCGTCTCTACGTTGACGCTCACCACCCGAGCGTAGCCGTCCGACGGATATAATTCCACCGGGCGATCCACCCCGCGGCGGCGCTCGAGCCTGCTACGACCGTCCTCTCCGACCCCCCGTCGGGTCCGGAAACCTTTCTTCTCCGACAGCCGTCGTGACGGACATGGTCACGGACACGGGGTCCGACGGTGCCCTACGGAGCTCCGGGACGCTGCGGGCGCCCCGCGGACGAGGACGGACGGTCGGGACCGTCGACGAACGGCTGCCCCCGGACGGTCCGGGGGACGGCACACCCGGGAGCGAGAGACGCGGGGGCGGGACGGAACGCGGGATCGACACGTGAGCTTCGAACTCCGGGCCCACACCGCGGACGTCGCGGTAGCAGCCAGCGGCGCGGCCCTCGGCGAGACGTTCGCCGCCGTCGCCGACGGCCTCGCCGCCGCGATGTGCCAGGAGGTCCCGCCCGAGCGGGGCGGGCGATACGAGGTCGAAGTCCTCGCGGAGAGCCGAGAGTCGCTGCTCTTCGACTACCTCGACGAACTCATCTACCGGCGGGACGTTGAGGCCGTCCTCCCGGTCGATCACGAGGCGCACGTCGCGGAGACCGACGGGGGGTGGCGGCTGTCCGGCTCGTTCCGTGGGGTGCCCTTCGCGGACGTCGTCGCGCGCGACGTGAAGGCGGTCACCTACTCGGAGATGCGGATCGAACCGGAGGCCGACGGGTGGACCGCGTACGTCGTCCTCGACGTGTGACCCGCCCCCGACGGACCCGGGTCGGCGCTCCGTCCCCGTCGCCGAGAAAGACACTTGCCCCGGGCGTGCCAACGCTCGCCCATGCGAGACGAGGAGGAGATCAGGGAGCAGTACGAGTTCCTCAAGACCGAGCTGGACGACGAGGACATGAACCACGAGGGGGTCAGGCAGATGTTCACCTACTACAAGCGGGCGCTGGGGTGGGTCCTCGAGGAGGAGTACATCTGAGCGGGGGGCCGCTCCACGAGGTCGGTAGGTTTAATACGGTCCGTCGTCTTACTCCAAGCGACGCTTCGCTTTGGAGGGCCGAAGCGTCAGCGGGGACCAATTCAGGGCGGCAAGCGGGCGACCGGGCCCTTTTCACCCCGGTCGCCCGCTTTCCTCCCATCGAAGAAATGACCGAAGAGCGTTCGGCACGTTTAGCGATCGGGATCAGGACGGCGGCCGCTCCGGTCGGCGTCGGAAACGACGGCGACTGCTGGACGACGGCGACCGATACGCGCCGGTGTCCCCCCGAACCGACGGACGCGTGACCTGCTGGGCCCAGTGGCTCGGTCCCGGGGTCCGTTCGGTGGCTCGGCACGGTGGTCGTTCCCCCCGCGGCACGTCGACCGTCGGGGGGCTCCCGGCGGTCACTCGACGCTGAGTCCGCTTCCGGCCCCGCCTTCGTCGGTGTCCTCGTCCTCCTTCCACTCGAGTTCGAACTCGGCGCTGAGTTCGGTTGAGCCGTTCGTCTCGCGCTCGACCTTCACCTCGAACGTCGGCTCCGCCGGCACCTCGAGGGTCATCGACTCGCTACCGGCGGACAGCGTGACCGGCTCCCCGGCGTCGAGTCGGTCCGCGACGTCCCGCAGGACCGCGGCCGTCTCCGCCCGTGACTGTCTCCGCTCGTGTTCGAAGAGGACTTTCTCCATGTCGACGGGTAGAACGCCGCGGTATATGAACCCGTCCGTCGCCGTGCTCTCGAGCCCAGCCGCTCACGGCGGCCGGGCACCGTCCCTCCCGTCGCTCGCCCGCACCTCCCCCACAGGTGATGTATGGGCGTGCCGTCACTCATCAGCCTCCTTACCAGGCGGTGCCGGCGATCGACCGTCATCTCGCGGGGTCCATGTGCCGATTCCCCGGTCGGCGCCGGCCGACGAGCCGCAAACTTGATCTATTTCGACACGAATTATGGGATAGACTTTACCGATGTACGACAAGGAGGAGCTGGAGAACTACTACGAGAAGGAGATCCACCACGGTCGGCTGTACCCGAACCTCGACACGCTCGTCGAGAAGGGGCTGGTCGAGAAGGGCGACAAGGACCGACGGACGAACTTCTACACGCTCACGCGCCGTGGACGCCGGGAGATCGAGGACCGGCGGGAGTGGGAAACCGAGTACGTCGAGGAGCTGCTCTAAGTCCGGAACGACTCGCCGCAGCCACACTCGCTCACGACGTTCGGGTTCTCGACGTGGAACCCGGCGCCCTGGAGCCCGCCCTCGAAGTCGAGGACGGACCCGTCCACGTAGTTCAGGCTGGCCGGGTCGACGAACACCCGCAGCCCGTGGTGCTCGGTGACGGTGTCGTCGTCCTCCGGTTCGACGTCGAAGCGCATCCCGTAGGAGAGCCCCGCACAGCCGCCCTGCTGGACGAACAGCCGGAGGCCCGCCTCGTCGGTGTCGTACCCCTCGCCCCGGAGGAGGCCGAGCGCCTCCTCGGCGGCGTCCTCGGTGACGGTCACCCTCGAGTCGGCGGCGTCGGACCCCTCCGTGACCTCGGTGCTCATACGGTACCATTCGGCCGGGAGGTGTTAACCCTGACGCACGGGTCGGGAACGCCGCTCCTCCCGACCCACACGGCGGCCTTCGGCTTCCCCGGATCGTCCGGAGGTCCCACGCGGGCCGGCAGAAGGGATATATCCTCTCGGACCCGTATCTACGAGCATGAACAGACACTTCGAGGACAGCCGGTACTACCTCCGACGGGCGACCGAGACCGCCGCGAAGGGGCTGCGCGAGGAGGTCGAGGCCGTCGAGGCGCGGCTCCGTGAGCTGACCGGCTTGGAGGCCGAGACCGACCCCGACCGGATCGAGGAGATCCGCGCCGAACTCGAACGCCTGCAGGGGCGCGCCGAGGGCGAGGCCCACGAGGCGATCGGGAGGGCCCGCGACCGGCTCGGACGCACCGGGACCGAAACCGAGGAGGCCGAGGCGTAGCCCTCGGGCCCCGCCGAGAACACCCTCCTATCGACAGTGGCCGACAGGACGAACAGCCGCGACACCGGCTCCGTGGCGACCGATCCCGGGGACGGGGAGCCGACGGACCCCGATCCGGCGGCGTGGGCAGGGGTCGTGCTCGCCGGCGGCGGCTCGACCCGGTTCGGCGAGGCCGACAAACTCCTCGCCGAACTCGACGGAACGCCGCTCGTCCGCCGGGTGGCCGACCGGCTCGCCGCCCGGACCGAGCGGCTCGTCGTCGCCGCCCGCCCCGGCAAGCGGGACACGATCCGCGAGGCCTTCGCGGGCGTTCCCGCCGAGGCGACCGTCCTTGCCGATCCCGAACCGGACCAGGGGCCGCTGGCGGGGATGGCCGTCGGTCTCGACGCCGTCTCGGACCGATACGAGTACGGCGCCGTCGTCGCGGGGGACATGCCGTTCGTCGACCCCGCGCTGCTGGACTACCTCCACGCCCGTGCCGCCCCCGAACACGACGGTGCACTCGTCCGGACCGAGGCGGGCTGGTACAACACCACACAGGCGGTCTATCGGACGGAGGCCGTCGCACGAGGGTGCGAGCGGGTGCTGGCCGACGGCGGCGGGCGCATCCTCGACGCGTTCGAGGGGCTCGACACGGTGACCGTCGAGGAGGCCGAACTCGACGGCGTGGTTCCGATGCGGACGTTCTTCGACGTGGACACGCCCGAGGACTTCGAGGACGCACGGGAGCTGGTGTAAGTGACGGCTTTGACAAGGGTTAAGTCCCGGCAGGACGGTGTTCGGGGTACCGGGTCGGTGATCTAGTCCGGTTATGATACCTCCTTCACACGGAGGAAGCCGGCGGTTCAAATCCGCCCCGACCCATTCGATCCTGCGACGAGCGGACGCGAGGAGCGGATCGCGTGTCCGGCGGATTCGCACCAGGGAGCGCGGAGCGAGCGACCGTGGTTCGAACTCCGCCACGATCCACGCTCCCTTCGTTCACCTGAATTCACACCGTGAGCCGGACGTACATAAGTCGTGTCGGGTTGTAGGGTGTGAATCGTACCGGTCGGACGTGCCGATCACACGTGTGCGACGTATCCTGAAACCCGGATTTAACGCTCGCACGTGTCGAATAGCGGTTCGGTTCCTTCGACTCAGCATCCAGAGTCCGATCGCTCCCGTACCGGTCCCTGGTCGCCCCGCCGTCATCGACCCTGCGACCATCGGCACGCGCGGCTACGGGCACCGACCGGGTCCGGTCGAACGGGCCCCCGCTGCGGTCAATGGCCGTGATTCTCAGAGCGACGATCCGCTACTGGTTCCCGGGGGGCCGGTCCCGGGGCGCCTGCACAGCGGTCCCCGGGGGAGGATCGGCACGGATACGACAATCGATATTTGAACGTAGGCAGCAGCTTTTTGAAAGGTAGTTCTACGAACAGCTGTATGGGGTCCCCGCGCCACGCCCTGCCTCCCCTCCTGATCGCAGCAGCGGACCTCGGCGTCGGCAGTCTGCTCTACACGCACGTGTCCGTCCTCCTCGGGGTTCTGTTGCTCGTCTGTGGACTGAGCGTGCTGGTTACCGTCGCGTACGATCCGTTGAGCCTCGTCGGCTCGGCCCTGTGGCGGCGCGTCTCGGAGTCGAGCGCCGAGTAGCGGTCCGTTCCCGGACGGGATCGTGCCGGGGACGGGGAGATCCCCCGTGGAGCCCGCTCCCGTCCTCCCGCTTGACGTACCAGCCCGCCCGGCTCTTCGAGTCCCCCCGTTCGACTGCTCCGCACGCCCCGGTGTCCCGACGGTTCCGCGGCCGCCGCGGTCGATCGGCCCGCGTTCCGGCGAACCGTCGGCGTGCTGTCGGGCGTCACCCGTCCGGCGCACGCGGGCGCGTTGCCGCTCGTCGGGTCGAGGCGGAGTGACGCGTCCGTCCCTCGCTTTGCGGCGCTCTCCCGGACGGGCCGCCGCATGGACCGACGGACGCGGTCCCGGGACACGTTCGGAGGCCCGCCCCGAGGACGGTGCCGGTCGAGAGTCGGTGGAGCAGTAATACAGGGGAGCGTATGTGTCGTCCCCGGGCAGCCACACCGTCGTCGGGTCTCGACGTTTACGGGTGCCGTCAGTACCGGCGGACCACTAACATGCTGGGACAGGTTTAATAGATTTAATACACTACCAACCGTCAAGGAGGAGCTGGAGAACTACTACGAGAAGGAGATCCACCACGGTCGGCTGTACCCGAACCTCGACACGCTCGTCGAGAAGGGGCTGGTCGAGAAGGGCAATAAGGACCGACGGACGAACTACTACACGCTCACGCGCCGGGGTCGGGGCGAGATCGAGGACCGGCGGGAGTGGGAGGACCAGTACGTCGGCGAGGTCGTGCCGGCGTAGGCTCCCGGTCGGTCGACGGAGGCCGAGCGGGTCGCCGGTCGTCGATGGTTCAGGGCTCGTTTGACCTTCCACGAAGTACTTACTGGACCGGTGCCTCAAGACGCCCATGAGACGCCCTCCACTCGCCGACGAACAGCGCGAACGTGCCGCGGTCGCTGCGGCCCGAGCGGTTTCGCGAACCCTGCGGCGCCAGCGTCGCCCTCGCGGGCGAGGACGGCGCGGATGAGCGACGGCCTCCGATCCCTCCACGCCCTCCCGGTCGCCCTCGCGGACATCGCCGTCGGCGGCGTGCTGGTCCGGTACGTCTCCGTCTCGATGGGGGCGGCACTGGGGGTCGTCGGCACGCTGGTCCTCCTGACGGTGGCGTACAGTGCGGTGCGACAGTCCGGCCGGACGGGAGCGCCGGACCGCCTGACCGACCGCGGCGGGAGCCGTGGCGGAACGCGGTCGTCGCCGGACACCACCCTCCCCCTCCCTGCTGGCTTGCTCTTTCCACTCCCGGATCGGGGTCCCGTCCGATCACGTCCGGGCCTCTCGCGGACCACGCCCCCTCCGGAACCGGGGGGTTAGACCGTGATCGCGGGACCGTGTTCGGTAAGAGCGGGACGATCGGAGTTCGACCCTCACCGGCCGTCGCTCCGGCGAGTGCTCGGTTCCCGCCGGCGTCGATCCGGCGAGTCCCGGTCGTCAGGGCGGACGAGCGTCCCCCGGAGGAATGGGTCGGCGGGGAACAGTCCGAACCCGATCCGCTCGACCTCGACCGCGTCGAACGCGTCGTGGGCCTCGAACAGCCCGACCGTGTCCCGGGTGACGTGACAGCCACCCGCGATCCGCCTCCAGACGGGTTCGATCAGCGCCTGGAGCCGCGCGCGGAGCCCCTCGCCCCGGACGTGTTCGAGGAATCGCAGTTCGCCGCCGGGCCGGAGCACCCGCCCGAGTTCGTCGAGCGCCGCCGACGGGTCGGGGATGGTGCAGAAGACGATGCCCGCGAGCGCGGCGTCGAAGTGATCGTCCGGGTAGGGGAGTCGTTCGGCGCCCGCGTTGCGAAGGTCGACGGACAGCCCCGCCTCGCGGGCCGTCTCCAGTGCTCGACGGCGCACGTGCGGGTCGGGCTCGACGGCGTGGACCTCGAGGTCGGCTTCCCGGGCACGCTCCGCGAAGTAGGGGAAGCTCGCCCCCGTCCCGGCGCCGACGTCGAGGACGCGCCCCGAGAGTCCCTCCACGAGGTAGCGCCGATGAGGGGGCAGCGACACCCGCTCGGGGAGCGCCATCACGGGGTCGTACAGCGCGGCGAACAGCCGGTGGCCGGGGGTGTCGTGGGAATCGCCGTTCACGGTCGACCCCGCGGCATCCCTACAGCTCGCCCCGCTCGGCCATCTCGCGTATCTCGGCGGCCCGCTCGCGGATGGCCTCCCGTTCCTCCTCGTCCTTGTCGTCCCAGTGCCCGTAGACGAGCCCCATCCGATGGTTCGAGCGGAGCCGGTCCTCGTTGCGCCCGAGGAACTCCCAGTAGAGGGCGTTGAACGGACAGGCGCCCTCGGCCGTGGTCTTCGTCTTGTAGTACGGACAGTCCGAACAGTGGTCGCTCATCCGGTCGACGTAGTTCGCGGAGGCGGCGTACGGCTTGGTTGCGAACGCGCCCGACCCGTACGAGCCCATCTCGACGACGTTCGGCGTCGTCACCCAGTGGTAGGCGTCGACGTAGGCGGCGTGGAACCAGTCGTCGAGCTGCCGCGGCTCGACGCCGTAGAGCAGCGCGAAGTTCGACAGCACCATCAGCCGCTCGATGTGGTGGCTGTAGCCCCGCTCCCGGACGCCCTCGACGACCTCCGAGAGGCAGTTCATGTCGGTCTCGCCGGTCCAGTACAGCTCCGGGAGGTCCCCGGTCGCGTCGAGCTGGTTCGCGCCCGCGAGGTCGGGCATCTCG
>PXRQ01000017.1:16869-29595 GCA_003022005.1 Halobacteriales archaeon QS_5_70_15 | reverse complement strand
CCGCCGCGGCGACGGCGGCGGCCGTCGCGAGGCTTGACGCCGCGAGCAGCACCCGCTTGGTCCGCTCGACCTCGACGCCCAGGGTGTGGGCGTCTGTCTCGCCGAGCAGGAGCGCGTTCAGGTCCCGGGCGTAGTACGCGACGAGGACGTACGCCGGGATCGCGACCAGCAGGACTGACCATACCTTCGGCCAGGAGCTCGTGTGGAGGTGGCCCATCAGCCAGTAGACCGCCCGCTCGAGGCTGTCGCCGGCGTACAGCAGGAGGAACGAGATCACGGCCCCGAGGAACGTCTGGACGGCCACCCCCGCGAGCAGGAGCGTCGCCACCGGGGTCCGGCCGCCCTCGCTGGCGATCAGGTAGACGCCGAACCCCGCGAGGAGCGCCCCCGCGAACGCCGCCCACTGCAGGGAGAACGGCACCGCGAGCGGGAAGACGATGGTCGCCACCGCGCCGACCGCGGCGCCCGTCGAGACGCCGATGATGGAGGGGTCGGCCATCGGGTTCCGGAAGAACCCCTGCATCACCGTCCCGGCGGTGGCGAGCGCGAACCCCACAGCGGCGCCTAGGGCGATGCGCGGGAGCCGGAGCTTCCCGACGATGACCTGGTGGGACCGCTCGACCTCGAACCCGAAGGGGTGGACCCACCGGATCCCCGACCCGTCGAGTCCGGCCGGGACGACGAGGGCGTTGAGCGCCGCCCGCCCGACATCGAGGAGCCCGATGCGGACCGGTCCCACCGCCGCCGCGGCCAGCATGGCGAGGACCAGCGCCGCCGCCAGCCCGCCCGACCACGCCACGGTCCGTGCCCGCCGGTACATGGAACCCAACTGTGGTTGGATTAGGTAAGTACTTATTGCATAGCTCCGACGGCCTGCCGTATGCGACAGCCGACACGGACCGGTGCGGTCGCCGTCTGCGCCCTGGTGGCACTCGCCGCCCTCCCGGCGGGTGCGGGCGCCGCGCCGACCGGACTCGCGACGAGTAGTACGGGGAGCACCGCCACGACCGCCGACCGCGCCGCACAGGCCGACTGCTCGTTCCCCACGAGCGCGACGGACGCGACCGGGACCGAAGTGACCGTCGACGAGGAGCCCGAGCGGGTCGTCGTCCTGCAGGCCTCGGCCGCGCAGGTGATGTGGGAACTCGGGGTCCAGGACCGCGTCGTCGGGATGCCCGTCCAGCCCTACACGGCGTACCTGAATGGGTCCGAGGAGAGGACGGGCGTGCTCAACCAGGACGGTTCGGTCAACCGGGAGCAGGTGGTGGCGCTTGAACCCGACCTCGTCGTCGCGCCGAACGTCGTCCCGAACGAGACGGTCCGATCGCTCCGGGACGCCGGGCTCACCGTCTACAAGAGCGGCTTCCCCTCCTCGCTCGCCTCGATAACCGGGAAGGTGTCGCTGTACGGCCGGCTCGTGGGCGAGTGCGAGCGCGCCCGGTCGGTCAACGCGACCGCGCCCGGTCGGTCGACGAGGCGTTCAACACGAGCGTCGAGGACGTCCGCGAGAACGCGAGCGGGCGGTACAACCCCCGGGCGTTCTTCTACTTCTTCAACTTCACCGCCGGGCAGGGGACGTTCACGAACGAGATCATCGAGGCCGCGGGCGGGCGGAACCTCGCCGCCGCGGCCGGCGTGAGCGGGTATCGACAGGTCAACCTCGAGGTGGTCGCCGAGCGCGACCCCGAGGTGGTCGTCGTCCCGGACGACTCGGCCGTGCCGACGGGCGAGCCGTGGAACTCGACGACGGCCTACCGGAACGACCGGATCGTCCGGGTTGACACGAACCTGATCCAGCAGCCCGCACCCCGGGTGGTGGCGCCGATGCGGAACCTCTCGGCGGCGGTCGCGGCGGTCGAAACGCCGACGCCCACGCCGACGGTGACACCGACCCCCGAAGGAGAGACCGGTGAAGCGACCCCCGAACCGATCCGGACGGCGACACCCTCGCCGACGTCGAGCCCCGGGGCGACGCCCGACGCGACGACCGCACCGGGGACCTCGCCCGGTTCGGGCGCCGACGGTCCCGGGTTCGGCGTCGTCGGGGCGCTACTGGCGCTGGTGGCGGGACTCGGGCTGCTCGTCTCGCGACGTCGGTAGGGCTCCCTGGAACGTCGAACCGGTTCGAACCGGAAACGATCGGACACGACGACTGGCACCTCGAAAGCCCCCGCCGGTTCGGCTTCCGGGACTCGCTGCGCGCGCTCACTCCGTTCCCGTGCTTGCTTCGTCCGGGTTCGCCGAACCGGCAGCCCCGTCCTGTCCCACCCCGGGTGGCCGCCTGATCAACCGACTCGGGTGGGACTGAAAGGGGGAGGCGCTGGAGGAGGGCGGGCGACGCGAGCACCGCAGGCCGGGGGTCGAGGAGCGCAGCGAGCTCTGGTCGCGGGCCGGGGGCCCGCTCGCATGGTCGCCGGAGCTTCGCTCCGCGCTACCCCCGACTCCAGCGCCGCGGGGCTTTCGAGGTGTTCTCAGTTCTCTCCGTGACGATCTCGTCCCCCCTCGTCCGGAATCCGGAACACCACCTCGCCACTACCGTCCGAAAGGGGCTTACGACGTCCCCGACCACCCCCGGTATGGTCGAGAACGTCATCTATCCCGCCTATCTCGACGCGAACCTCTCCCGATCCGAGGGCCGCCGGGTCCCGCTCGATCTGGCGGTCCCGGACCCGGACCCCGAGGAGGTCGCGCGGGCGGTCCAGCAGGTCGGCTACGACGCGGTCGTCGAGCGGGACGTGACCTTTTCCCGGGAGTACGAACCCCGGGGGCGGGTGCTGGTCCAGAACGCCGACGACGCCGGGAAGTCCGACCTCCTGCAGGCCGTCGCCGCCTACCTCGGCGCGCTGCGGGCATGAGGCGCGTCGGCGAGGTGGTGAGGGTCGCCCAGGGGCTCGCGGTACTCCGGTGTCCGGACGCCGAACACCCGCAGCTCGGGACCGCAGTATTCGACGAGGACCTCGAGACGGTGGGCCGGGTCGTCGACGTGTTCGGGCCCGCCGGACGGCCGTACCTCGCGGTGAGTCCCGATGCGGGCGTGACCCCGGCACGCCTCCTCGGCCGGCCGCTGTACGCCCGGTAGCCGGGAGGTGGGACGTCCCGGCGGGAGCGGCACCCGCCCGATACCGGGGGACGGGTCGCCGCACGCGTCGCCCCCTCCCGACCGACGGGCCGCCGTTCGCGCCGCGGGGCGAGTCCGAACGCACAATACCCCGGACGGCGGAGTGTGGGCATGGACCGCCGGACGACCGTCGTCGTCGCCGCCATCGTCACCACGTTCCTCCTCGTCCAGGTGGGGGCGCTGGCGCTCGTCGAGCCGTTCAAGTCCGCGGGGCTCCAGGCGACCGAGGACCCCGCCGACCCGACGAACAGCCTCGTCTACGTGGGTGCCATCCTCGTCGCCACGGCGGCCATGCTCGCCGCGTTCCGCTACGGCGTCGAGGGGCTGATCCGGGGGCTGGTCGTCCTCTCGGCGGGCTACATCACGTTCTTCGTCTTCGGTGTCCTCGTCCCACCGGTCGTCTCAGTCTGGGGGGTCAACGTCCTCGCGGGGGCCCTGTCGCTGCTCGTCGTCGCCGGGCTGTACGCCTACCCCGAGTGGTACGTCATCGACACCGCGGGGGTGGTGATGGGGATGGGTGCGGCGGGGCTGTTCGGTATCAGCTTCGGCGTCCTCCCCGCACTGCTCCTCCTGACCGTACTCGCGGTGTACGACGCCATCAGCGTCTACGGCACCGAGCACATGCTCACGCTCGCCTCCGGGGTGATGGATCTCAAGCTCCCCGTGGTCCTCGTGTTCCCGCTCACGCTCTCCACGGCGGGGGGGACGGTCACGACGACGAGGGGCGCAGTCGCGGCGGCGCCGCGGGCGAGGTGGACGGTCGCCCCGACGGGACGGAGGGCGGGAACGACACCACGGAGGCGACGGACGGCGACGCGGTCCCCGATTCGGCGTTCGAGCGCGACGCGTTCTTCATCGGGCTCGGTGACGCAGTCATGCCCGCGGTGCTCGTCGCGAGCGCGGGGTTCTTCGCCCCGGGCGGCGTCGACGCGCTGGTCCCCGGCCTCGCGCTGACCCTCCCCGCCCTGGCCGCGATGGCCGGGACCGTCCTCGGCCTCCTGGCGTTGATGTATCAGGTGGCGAAGGGACAGGCCCACGCCGGGCTTCCCCTGCTCAACGGCGGGGCCATCGCCGGCTACCTCGGCGGCTCGCTCGCGGCCGGCGTCCCGCTGCTCGTCGCGCTCGGCCTGTAGCCGTCCGAGGTGAAACGGATTTCAGTAAGGCCGCCTACAGAAATACATTTCAGATTACACTTTTGGTCGTGGGGGTGTACGGACGGGTACGGGGACGCCCCCGGTGAGAAGGAATGAACGGACTCCGCTACGTCGAGGCCGCCGTCGCCGCTCTCGTGGCGCTCTGGCGCTGCTCGCCCTGCTGCCGCTGGCGCTGGTCGTCCTCCCCCTGCTGGTCTCGCGCGGCTTCGCCGGCCGGTCGGTGACCGTCCGCCGCTCGGGTCGCCCCCGGCGCGTCCGCGGCGACGAGACGGCGGACGCGACCGTCCGCGCCCGCGTCCGCTCGCGGCTCGAGACCGGCGACGACGGTCGACCCCGGCCCTCGGACTGATCGCTTCGGCCCTCCGCCCCCGTGACGAACGCTTCGGCCCTCCCCCCCCCACCGACGGTTCACTCCCCGGTCAGCGCCTCGCTGGCGGGGAACAGTTCGATGGTCCGACCGACCTCGTCCTCGACGGCCCTCTCGTAGAGCATCCGTGCGGCGGCGACCGTCTCGACGGCCGTCCCGCCGCTGTCGAACACCGTGATCCCGTCGTCGGACTCGCGGCCGGGGGCCTTCCCCGCGACGACCTCGCCGAGTTCCGCGTGGACGTGGTCCTCGTCGACCGCGCCCTCCTCCATCGCCAGGAGGAACGACCCGGCGTCGCTGAACGCCCGGTCGCGCAGATCCGGGACGTACTTCGCCCGCGAGACGGTCGTCGCGTCGAGCTCCCGCTTCTCGGGGTCGTACTGGCCCATCGCCGTGACGTGTGTGCCGGGCTCGAGCCGGTCGCCGCCGAACACGGGCTCGGAGGCGGTCGTCGCCGTGATGACGACATCCGCACCCTCGACGGCGGCGTCGCTGGAGGCCACGGCGCCCACGGCCGCGTCGAGTTCGTCGTTGAACTCGGCGGCGAACGCCTCGCGGTTCGCCTTCGTCGGCGAGTAGACGTTCACCCGGTCGAAGTCCCGGACCTCGACCGTGGCGCGGACCTGTCCGCGGGCCTGTGCCCCGCTCCCGACGACCCCCAGGGTCGTCGCGTCGCGGCGGGCGAGGGCGTCCACGCCCACCGCTCCGGCCGCGCCGGTCTTGTAGGGGTTGAGCGACGCCCCGTCGAACAGCGCCAGCGGTCGCCCCGACTCCGCGTCGAACAGCTGCAGGGAGAAGTGGGCGTCCTGATCGGCGAACCCGGCGGCGTAAACGTACCCGCCCATCGCGCCGATCCCCGGGAGCACCGCCATGTACCCCGTGAACATCCCGGGCGGGTCGTCGTTGACGAGCTTCGTCCGCGGCTCCGCCGGGGCGCCCTCGCCCCGGTCGCGGTAGCCCTCCCTGACGGCGTCGACGTATTCCGCGGGCGTCGCCAGCCCGTTCACGTCCTCGCTGGTGAGGAACCGGACGTTTGTCATGGGTAGGGGTTGCCGCGGGGGTGGCTTAGTCCCTCTGACCGATCGACCGCAGCGGTCAGGCGACCGGCGACGGAAGGGACGCCGGTGCTCGCGGGTCGAGCGAGCGCCGGAAGCGAAGGGAGAGAACGGAGGGAGGGGGAGGGGGAGGCGGGGAGAAGAAACGAAAGGAGGGAAAACGAGAAGCGGACCCGCTCACTCGCCCCTCGGGAACGGTCCCCGGGTGCTCTCCACGTCGGGAGTGGCGTCCGTGGGCGTCCGCACGAACATGGCGTGGCCGATGAGCGCGAGCGCGAACACCGAGCCGACGGGAACGGCGACGGTCAGCGGGTAACCGAACCAGATCATGGCGGCGGCGATGGTCCCGAGCCCGAGCGGGATCAGTCCGAGAACGACGTCGTAGTATCGTGTCATGGTACATCATAATAGTGCATGCGATATAAATTTTCCCCATACTCCGCCAATACCCAATCAGGTGGCGACACGTTGCCACTGTATAATAGCTTCGTGGGTTCCTCATAACTTATGAAGAGGCTATTCAGGCATAAACGCGAAACTGCGGGTGCCTCGGCTCGCCGGTAGATTCGATCCGGCCAGCGCCGAGCACGTGTCTCGATGAACCCGACAGGTCGGGGGGATGAGGAGACCGGACGAACGGATGACCCGTCGGTGGATCGCCTCCGGCGGGGGTGGTCGCCGGACGCGAGCGGGGCGGTCCGGCGGGGACTCCCGGCCGGACTGACGGTCGGGACGGTCCGGGCGACGGCCAGGGTCCCGAGGTGCCGCTCGCGGGAGCTGCGGTGCCTCGACGGCCACGGAGTCGGGGTCGACGGCGCGGGGAACGCTGCCCGACAGAGCCACGCGTCGGACGAACGGACCGACGCGTTGAAACACCCCGACCGGCGATGGGGCGTGTGAACCGGAACGGCCGGGCGATCACCGGGCTGGTGATGCTGGCGCACGCGGCGGTCCACACCTACGAGCTGTCGCTGCCGCTGCTGCTGCTCGTGTGGGAGGCGGAGTTCGCGAGCCTCGGGGTCCCCCTCCTCGGGGAGTTCCCGGTGACGGCGTTCGTCCTCGGCGCGGTGCTGACGGCGGGGTACGCCCCGTTCGGCGTCGGCGCGCTCCCGGGCGGGGTGCTCGCCGACGCCTACGGCTCCAGCCGGCTCATCGTCGGCTGTCTCGTGGGGATGGGCGTCGCGTTCGCCGGGCTGGCGCTGGCGCCGAGCCTGCTCTGGGTCGCGTTCGCCCTGTTCGTCTGGGGGGTCGCCGCCAGCGTCTACCACCCCGCGGGGCTCTCGCTCATCTCGAAGGGCGTCGAGGAGCGCGGGTCGGCGTTCGCGTACCACGGGGTCGTCGGCAACCTCGGGATCGCGGTCGGGCCGCTGGTCACCGCGATCCTCCTCTTCCTCCTGGGGGACTGGCGGGTGGTCGTCGCCCTGCTGGCGGTGCCGGCGCTCGTCGGTGCCGTCGCCGCCGCCCGCGTGAGCGTCGACGAGACTGCGGCGGTCACGGCGGCGGTCGGCGGCGGTTCGGGGGGGGACTCCCGGGCCGGCGCGTCCGGGTCGGTCGCCTCGCTCGGGGAGTTCCTCGCGGACTCGCGGGTCCTGTTCGCCTCGGCGTTCGTGCTGGCGTTCGGCGTCGCGATGCTGTCCGGGCTCTACTACCGCGGGGTCCTGACGTTCCTGCCGGGCCTGCTCGGTCGGTTCCCGTCGCTCCGACCCATCGAAATCGCCGGCTACCCGCGGCCGATCGAACCGCAGGACTTCTTCTACTCCGGGCTGCTGACGGTCGGGGTCCTCGGCCAGTACGCCGGCGGGAAGGCGAGCGACCGGTTCCCGGTCGAACTGGGGCTGGTGGCCGGCTACGGCGCGCTCGCGCTGCTCGCGCTGCTCTTCCTCCCCGTGGCGACCCTCGGGCTCGGGCCGCTGATCCTCGTCGGGGCGCTGCTCGGGTTCTTCCTGTTCCTCGTCCAGCCGTTCTACCAGGCGACCATCGCCGAGTACACCCCCGCCGAGGCCCGCGGGCTCTCCTACGGCTACACGTACCTCGGCGTGTTCGGCGTCGGCGCGCTCGGCGGCGCGATCGCGGGGTTCGTCCTGACGGTGGCCGACCCGCCGACCCTGTTCGCCGTCCTCGCGGTCCTGGCGGGTCCCCGTCCGGGCCGCCACGTCCCGTTCAGGCCGCCCCGCCGCGTGCGGACGCGGGCGCCAGTCGGCCCGCGACGAGGAGGCGCCACGGGAGCAGGAGCGCCAGCCCGACGAGTAACGAGACGACGACGAACGCGGGTGCGAGGTCCCCGGGGAAGGCGGCCGTCGCGCGGAGCGACTGTCCGACGGCGACGGCCCCGACCCACGCGGCGGCCGTCCGGACGGCCGCCGACCGGACCGACCGCCGGGCGTCCGGGGCGTAGACGCCGGCCAGCGGCGCGACGAGGACCCAGCCCAGCAGGAACGGGGCTGCCGTCCCCGGCGCCCGGGCGAGCGCCGTCGCGGTCACACCGAAGTGGCCGAACTCGCCGAGAACGACGAACGTCAGCACGAGGAGGACGTCGACGCCGGCGAGCGCGGCCGTGAGGGGCGAGCGCTCCACCCGGCCGCCGAGGGCGGTGTCCGTGCCGGTGTTCATGGCCCGGGGTTGGGCGGGGCGTGACTTCACTCGTTCGGGACAGCGTACATACCTCTCGCTGCCCACGGTCCGGTATGGAGCCCGTGCCCGCCCTGCTGGGATGGCCGCCCGGCCCCCGACTCCGGCTCGACTACCGGCGGTTCGCCTCGCCGAGGGGGAGGGATGGTCGCTCGACGCGGCCGTCCTCGCCGCGGTGGCGTTCGGCGCCGATCGGACCGACCCCGACACCCTGTGGGTCCGCTACGTGACCGTGCGCGACGGCCGGCAGGGGGAGGGGCTGGGTCCCCGACTCCTCGCGTTCGCCCGCGACCGGGCCGCGGGGCGGGGCTACGACCGGGTGCGGATCGGCGTCAACAACCCGTTCTCCTACGAGGCGGCGTACAGGGCGGGGTTCGGCTGGACCGGCGAGGAGACGGGGCTGGCGGAGCTGGTCTGCGAGTGGCCCGCCCCGGACGCCCGCTCGGCGGAGCGGTACCGCGTGGGGCTCGACCGGTTCCGGGACCCCGACCGGAACCCGAGCGAGGCCGAGCGGTCGTTCCTCGAGGGGCGGGAGGGGGGGACCCCGCCGACGGTGACCCCACCGCCGACGCCTCGCGACTGAGTCGGTACGTTATTTACCTCTCATCCGTATTGGTACACTATAGCATGGGATCGGTCCTACACGCCGCCACCATGGTGTCGACGAAGGGCGCGGTCGGAGCGGACGCGATCTGTACGCCCGCCGGCTGTGTCTCACCCGAGCTGCTCGCCCTCGCGCTCCTGTACGCCGGTCTCGGTGCCTTGACGGTCTTCGCCCTCGCCGCCTTCGCGTTCATCCCGGACGCGCGCGCGGTCCTCCGGCGCGAGCACGAGCGCGCCGGCGACGAGCGCGACGCGTTCGCCCGGTTCGGGCGGCGCGTCGCCAACCTCGACGCGACGCCCGAACAGGGCTTCGCCACCGGCGACGTCGGCTCGAACCACGGGCCGGATCCGGGCGTCGGAACGCTCGCGCTCTCGGGGAACACCGGGTCACCACCGGACGACCGCCTGGCGCAAGCCAGGCGAGCCTACCGCGACACCGTGATGTCGGTCCCGCACTACGAGGAGGAGTACGGCGAGTCGCTGTCCGAGAACGTCTCCGCGGAGTTCGGCGAGAGCGTCGCGCTCGCGCTGGAGGGCGCGGACGCGTTCACCCCCGGGCTCAGGCGGACGCTGGTCGAGAGCGCCGAGACCGCCCGCGACCGGCGGAACTCGCTGGTCCGGGCCATCGAACAGGAGGAGACGGCGCTCCGGACCGCCGCCAGCACCCTCTCGGACGTGGAGTCCGAGGTCGAGGCGGTCGACGGCGGGTCGACACTCTCGCTCTCGTTCGAACAGCTGATGGACCGCTGGGGGCGGCTCTACGACCTGGAGCAGGAGTGCGGGACGCTCATCGAGGAACGCCAGGAGTCGATCCGCTCGGGCTACGGCGTCCGCCTCCGTCTCGACGGGCCCATCACCCTCCAGGAGTACCTCTACGACTCCCTCCAGGTGACCCACCCGATCCTGGCCGAGGCGACCCGGCTGGTCGAGTCGGTCCGCGAGGTCCAGGACTCGACCTCGGTCGCGCTCTCGCGCCGGGTCTGACACGCCCCTCCCTGGCCCCGTCCGGGCGGGCCGAGCGGGACGCTCTTGTGCGGGCCGGTCCGAACCGGGAGTGATGGGTAACGCGGACATCAGACAGCTCGCACACGTCGAGGACGTCCCGTTCGAGGACCTCTCCGGGTCGGTCGTCGCCGTCGACGCGCACAACTGGCTCTACCGCTACCTGACGACGACCGTCCGGTTCACCCGGAGCGAGGCGTACACCGCGAGCGGGGACGAGGAGGTGGCGAACCTCATCGGCATCGTCCAGGGGCTCCCGAAGCTCCTCGAGGGCGACGTCGTCCCGGTGTTCGTCTTCGACGGCGGCGTGACCGAACTCAAGGCCGAGGAGGTCGCCGAGCGGCGGGAGCAGCGCGAGCGGTACGAGGCCGAACTCGAGGACGCGCGCGAGCGCGAGGACGCCTCCGCCGCCGAGATATCCACCCTCGAATCGAGAACGCAACGACTCACCGACGTCATCCAGGAGACCTCCCGCGAACTGCTCTCCCTGCTCGACGTCCCGGTGATCGAGGCACCCGCCGAGGGCGAGGCCCAGGCCGCCCACATGGCCCGGCGGGGCGACGTCGACTACGTCGGCACCGAGGACTACGACGCGCTGCTGCTGGGTGCACCGCTCACGCTCCGGGGGCTCACCTCGAAGGGCGACCCGGAGCTGATGGACTTCGAGGCCACGCTCGCCGACCACGACCTCACCTGGGAGCAGCTCGTGGACGTGGCCGTCCTCATGGGGACGGACTTCAACGAGGGGATCTCGGGCGTGGGGCCCAAGACCGCCGTGAAGCTGATCCACGAGCACGACGACCTCTGGGGGGCCCTCGACGCGCAGGGGGCGTACGTCGAGGGCGCCGACCGCATCCGCGAGCTGTTCCTGAACCCGGACGCGGCCGACGACTACGAGTTCGACACGGCGATCGATCCGGACGTCGCGGCCGCCCGCGCGTACGTGATCGAGGAGTGGGAGGTCCCCAAAGGGGAGGTCGAGCGGGGGTTCGAGCGCATCGAGGAGGCGCTCACGCAGACCGGACTGGACCGCTGGACATGACCGTCGGTGGACGGGGGCCGGGGCCTCAGCAGGAGCAGTAGTACTCCGTCGGACCGAACTCGGTCTCGAGCAGCCGCACCGCCGGCCCGGGGTCGCTCGGCGCGTACACCCCGGTCGTCAGCCCGGGCTCGTCCTCGAACCGTCCCGAGACGAGGCTCGTCCACGTCTCGCGGTCGAGGACGTCGGCGAACGACGGCTCCGTCGCAAGCACCTCGAGGTAGTCCCGCAGGTAGACCCACGTCGCGTCCGCGGCCGGGCCGGTCCGGTCGGCGGCGGCCGCCTCCGCCCCGTCCCCGAGGGTCCCGGCGTAGGCGGCGTACGGGAGATCCGCCCCCACCTCGACGGGGAGCCCGATCCACTTCCAGGGTCGGGTGTTCAGGTCGAGCAGGACGAACTCCCCGCGGGCTTCGTCGTAGACGAACTCGGCCTCGCTGATGCCGTGGTAGCCCGCGTCGGCGAGGAGGTCGTAGGCCCGCCCCGCGAGCTCCGGGCTCTCGACGGGCCGGACGACACAGGACGTGCCGTACCCGGTCGGATCGCGGACCCGGGCGTTGCCGACGATACCGAGGGCGTCCCCGACGCCGCTCGCCGGGACGTAGCTCGCCACGGACCGGTCCTCGCCGACCGCGACGTCGACCCGCTCCTGGAGGAGCAGGCGGATCCCGGCGTCCTCCGCCGTGGCGACCACGGACGCGAGCTCCCCCTCGTCCTCGATCTCCAGGACGTTCGTCCCGAGGACGGCCTCGCCCTCCCGCTTGCGGGCCGGCTTGGCGACGAGGGGATAGCCGAGCCGGTCGGCCGCCTCGGTCGGGTCGATGTCCGCCAGCGAGTGGGTCTCGGGGTAGGGGACGCCGAGGGCCTCGCACCGCCGGTAGAGCGACTCCTTGTCGAGGACCCCGTCGTACGTCCGTGGGTCGAACGAGAGCCGGACGCCGTCGGGTCGCTCCTCAGCGAAGGCGTTGACCCACTCGTCCATGCAGGCGAACGCGACCGGCTCGTGTCCGATCTCGGCCGCGAGGCTCTCCACGTCCTCGCGGAAAGCGTCGGGATCCTCGAGCGGATAGGTTACTTGCCCGGCGTACGCCACCGCCGCGGAGGAGGGGGCGACGCCCCGTCCGGTCCGGTCGATGGCGACCACGGGGACGTCGTGGGCGGCGAGCGCGCGCGCGACGCCGAGCCCCGTGATGTGTGACGGGCGCGATAAAGCCGTTCGACACCGGCAGCGTCCGACGCTTCCTCGGACGCCGTCCCGCCGGGACAGGGCACTTATCCCGACCGGGCGCCTGACCCCGGGCATGGATCTCGCGGAGATAGAGGGACTCATCGAGGAGGGGATCGAGGACGCGGAGGCGACGGTCCGCAGGGCCCGCGGCCAGCACGACGACGACCACCTGGAGGCGCTGGTGGTCTCGCCCGCGTTCGAGGGCGTCCCGCTTGTGAAGCAGCACGAGATGGTCCACGACGCGCTGGAGGGGCGGCTGACCCGGGACATCCACGCCCTGGAGCTGAAGACGCGCACGCCGGCGGAAGGGGCGGACGTCGAGGGCGGGGGAGGCGAGTAGACCGCGCCGGACGGGACGGGGAGTTCGGGCGGCTACAGCTCCGGCGGTTCGTCGAGGCCGATCACGATCTCGTGGGCCTCGACGTCCTCGAGGGCGGCGACCTGGCCGCCGACGTCGATCAGTTCGCCGTCGGCCTCGAGGGTGATCGCGGCCGTCTCCCGGTTCCGCCCGACCGAGACGTCGACGACCCGGCCC
>PXRQ01000017.1:12025-16666 GCA_003022005.1 Halobacteriales archaeon QS_5_70_15 | reverse complement strand
GACGACGACGGGCGTCGTCACCCCGCGCCGGGCGCGGGTGGCCGTCGCGATGCGGGTGTAGTCGTACTCCTCGGCGGGCGGGACGTCCTCGGCGGGCGAGACGAGCAGATCGATGGTGACGCCGGCCTCGCGGCGCTCCCGGAGGACGTCCTCGAAGCGGTCGACGAGCGCCGGCGTCAGCGAGATGACGAGCTCGTACTCGGCGGACTCGATGACGTCGCCCAGATACCGGAGGATCGTCGAGCGGGACTTGATGAGCGAGACCGCCTCGGAGTCCCGGGCCGGCTGGGTGTAGGTCGCCGAGAGCTCCTCGACCATCTCGTCGAGCGACTCGCGGACCCCCTTGAAGGCCTCCTCGGGGTCGACCGCGAGCACCTGCATCGGCCGGGACTCGCGGAGTTCGACCAGCCCGTTGTCCGCGAGGCTCCGAACGGTGTCGTACACGCGGGGCTGGGGGATGTCCGTGTAGTCGGCGATCTCCGCGGCCGTCAGCCGGCCGTGCTCGAGTATGACGAGATACGCCTCGGCCTCGTACTCGCCGAAGTCGAACCGGCGACCGACCCGTTCGAGCGTTCCGCGGAGTTCCTCGGATGCCATCTGTCGGCCCTACCGCGTCAGGCTACTTGCCTCTGCCCCTCTCGGGTCGTCGGCGTCCGGGAACCGGCCGGGCTACTGTCCTTCGCCGACACGGAGCACCTGCAGCAGCGAGTAGACCGGAACCCCGGCGACGTCTTCGAGCCCCTGTTTGTCGACGAGGACGCACGCCGCGACGGGTTCGCCGCCCTCCTCGCGGATCGCCTCGACCGTCTCGCGCATGGTCGTCCCGCTGGTGATGGTGTCGTCGACGACGTAGCAGTCCCGTTCGCGGATGGCGGCGAAGTTCCGCGAGAACGTCCCGCCGCTCTCGAGGTCCTCGATGTCGCCGTCGTCCCACTGGTGCTTGCGGGGAGCGTAGGCGCCGAGGTCCGTGTCCAGTTCGCGGGCGACCGTCGTCGCGAGCGGCGCACCGGCCTTCTCGATGCCGATGGTCAGGTCGACGTCCTCGCCCTGTTTGGAGAGGAGGTCGGCCATCGCCCCGCCGGCGAACGAGAGCCGCGCGGAGTCCCGCCCGATTGCGCTCCAGTCGACGTGGATGTCGTGCGGCCGGGCCCGGGCGTCGTCGGTCGGGTCGGGGCTGGGGGCGGTGGTCCCCGAGCGCTCGACCAACCAGGAGGCGGTCTCCCGCGAGACGTTGAGTTCGTCCGCGATCTCCCCCTTCGAGAGGCCGCGATCGGCGAGTTCGGCCGCACCGGCGATCAGGTCGTCGACGTTCTTCATAGCGTGCCGAATTGGACGGCCCGTTTTATGCTTGTTTCGTCGTCGACGAACGCGCGCTCGAACTCGGAGACCGGGTGGATCCCGGTGACGAACGCGTCGACGAACCAGTCCGGGAACGACGCGATGCGGTCCGTCGCGCTCCGGAAGTGCCGTTCGGCGGCGTTGACGCTCCCGACGATCGCCTTGTTGTTCATCACGAGGTCCTTGTGTATCGACCCGGCGTCGACCTCGAACGTCCACGGCTCGGGGACGCCCAGCAGCGCGAGGACCCCGCCGGGCGCGAGCGCGCGGACGGCCTCGAACGGGTGGCGCGCGAAGCCGGTCGCCTCGAACCCGAAGTCGATGGGCTCGTGGACGTCCGCGACGCGGTCGACCGGCGTCCGCCGGGAGTCGACGTAGGTCCCTCCGAGCCGCTCGATGATGTCGATCGTCGGGTCGGGCCTGTCCCGGCGGCCGACGCAGTACCGCCGCTCGTAGCCGTCGAGCATCGCGAGGGTGAGCAGCCCGAGCGAGCCGTTGCCGATGACCATCGCCGTCTCGGGCCACCAGTCGAACGCCGACCGCGTGACCCGGGCGTGCTCGATGGCCTTCTCGGCGACGCTCACCGGCTCGACGAGAAAGCCCAGCGGGGCGAACTCCTCGGGAACCCGGACGAGATACCGCTCGTCGCTGGTGAAGTACTCGGACATGAACCCGTGCGCGCCGGCGATGCCCCGTTCCAGCGTCGCTTCCGGGGGCGCCATGTCCGGCTGGCCCCGGGCGAACCAGTCGTTCGGGTCGCCCCCCGGTGGACGCCGGACCGTCGGCACCACCACGTCCCCGCGCTCGAGGTCCGTGTCGTTCGGGTCCTCGACGACGCCGACGGCCTCGTGGCCGAGCACGAGGAGGTCCTCGTTCTCGGGGAACCCGCCGTGGCCCCCCCTGATGACCTCGTGGTCGGTCCCGTCGACGCCGACCCGGAGGGTTCGAACGAGCGCCTCGCCCGGCGAGGGCTCCGGACGGGGGAGGTTCACTACCGAGGGAGCGTCGCTCCCGCGGCGGATGGCGATGGCTTGCATGGGGTGGGCTTGGTCGCGGCGCGACAAAAGATTTACCCTATTTCGAGTAAATTATTAGGACATCGCGAGGACGCCCGAGACGGGCCGTATCGGCCGTTCGTGGACGTATCGAGGAGCCTCGTACCGTCGGGAGGACGGGCGGGCCGGGACCGCGGTGACGCCGGATGGTCCCGGGGAGGGCCTGCACGCCGTCCCGAATCACGACCCTCGAGGGCCGAGCACCGCCGGGAACGCCGGCGGGACCCGACCGACCGTCCCGGGTCGCGGCCGGCGACAGACATACCACGCTCCCGGACGTGCGCCGGCGTATCGGCATGACACGGAACGTCGTCCACAGGGACGACCTCCGCAGGGGCGTCGTGGATTGTCCACTCTGTGGGAGGCAGATCGCCGCCCCGACCGACCGCCTGATCGTCTACGGCCCGGTCGACCGGCTCACCGCCGAGAACGCCGACGCGGTCGAGTGTCCGGCCTGTGGCGGCGTCACGTTCGTCGAGGACGGGACGGGCGATCGCGACCACTAAGAGACGCACCCAGTATTCAGCGCGAGCATCGTGGCGTCTCACGAATTCGAACACGACGTCGTTTCTACAGCGAGCGCGGGTGGCGGCGCCGCCACGCGCTTTTGAATCCAGCGCTTTGCCGAGGGGGGCGGGCCGCAGGCCCGTCTCCTGAAAACGTGGCGGCGGAGCGTGATTGAGCGATGTGCTCGCGGAAATCCCCGGCGAAGCGTTCGTTGGTGCTGACATAGACGTCCTCGATGCGCTCGTCGGCTTCGAGATCCGCGAGCAATCGATCGACGACGGTCGTCTCCTCCGACACGGGGACCGTCGCTCGACGGGCACCGGCCCGCGCGATGAGCGAGCCGGAGAGCCTGACTTCCACGCCCATGTGATGGCATAGTATGCCGAGTGACAAAAGTTTTACTCACATCCGAAAAAGTGGGTTGGTAACCGTTAAGGACGCCCGCGCGGAACGCCGAGCCATGGGGAACGACACCGGTACGGCCGACCCCCTCTCGCTCCGCGGGGTCGTGCCGCCGACGGTCACGGCGTTCGCCGACGACGGATCGCTCGACGTCGAGGGGACGGCCGCCCACGCCCGGTTCGTCGTCGACGGCGGGGCCCACGGGGTGTTCCCGCTCGGAACGAACGGGGAGTTCGCGCTGCTGAACCCCGAGGAACGGGACCGCGTGGTCGAGGCGGTCGTCGAGGCAGTCGGCGGCGAGGTGCCCGTCATCGCGGGCGTCGGCGCGCCCTCGACCCGCGAGACCGTCGCCCGCGCGGAGGCGGCGGCCGCCGCTGGTGCCGACGGGTTGGTCGTCGTCACCCCGTACTACTACCCGCTCGACGCGACGGGCGCGGTCGAACACTACCGCCGCGTCGCGGAGGCGACCGACCTCCCGGTGTACGTCTACCACATCCCCTCGAAGACGGGGAACGCGCTGTCGCTGGATACCCTCGACGAGATCGCCGCCATCGACGGTCTCGCCGGCCTGAAGGACTCCTCGAAGGACGTCCCGTGGCTCGGCCAGGCCATCGACGCCCATCCCGAACTGACGTTCATGGCGGGGTCGGACTCGCTGCTGTTCGCCGGGCTGGAGATCGGCTGTACGGGACTGGTGAGCGCCGTCGCGAACGCCTTCCCCGAACTCGTCGTCGACCTCTACGACGCCTATGCCGACGGCGACGAGGCCCGCGCCCGCGAGCTCCAGAGCCGGGTCTACGACGTGCGCGACGCGCTCAAGCGCGGGCCCTACATGGCGGGCGTGAAAACGGCCCTGTCGCTCCGGGAGGTCGGCTTCGACGTCGGCGGGCTCCGTTCGCCCCTGCGGACGATGAGCGACGAGGACCGTGCCGCACTTGAGGACGACCTCCGGACCCTGGACCTCGTCTGATGGGCGACGAGACGACACCCCTAGCCGACGGCGGCCTCGACCGGCGGTGGTGGAAGGAGGCGGTCGTCTACCAGGTCTACCCGCAGAGCTTCAACGACGCCGACGGGGACGGCATCGGCGACATCCCCGGGATACTCGATCGGATCGACTACCTCGACGACCTGGGCGTGGACGTGGTGTGGCTCAACCCCGTCTACGCCTCCCCGCAGGCCGACAACGGCTACGACATCAGCGACTACCGCACGATCCGCGAGGCGTACGGCACGATGGACGACTGGGACGCCCTCCGGGACGCCGTCCACGACCGGGACATGCGGCTCGTGATGGACCTCGTGGTCAACCACACCTCCGACGAGCACGAGTGGTTCC
>PXRQ01000017.1:0-11960 GCA_003022005.1 Halobacteriales archaeon QS_5_70_15 | reverse complement strand
GGGTCGGCGTGGGCCTACGACGACGAGGTGGGAAAGTGGTATCTCCACCTCTTCGACGGGAGACAGCCCGATCTGAACTGGCGCAACCCCGACGTCCGCGAGGCGATCTTCGACATGATGAACTGGTGGTTCGAGCGGGGCATCGACGGCTTCCGAATGGATGTCGTCAACCTGATCTCCAAGCCCGAGGGCTACCCCGACGGGGCCCCCGACGAGGGGTGGGTCGGCATCGAGCACTTCACCGAGGGGCCGCGAATCCACGAGTACCTCGGGGAGATGAACGACCGCGTGCTCTCGGGTCGGGACGCGTTCGTCGTCGCGGAGTGCATCGGCGTCGACCCCGGCGAGGCCGACCGGTACGCCGAGCACGGCCTCCGGATGATGATCAACTTCGACCACGTCATCCTCGACTACGACGCCGAGGAGGGGTGGTGGAAGGTCCGCGACTTCCCGCTCACCGACCTCAAGGAGGCGATCGGTCGGTGGCAGACCGAGCCCGATCTGGCGTGGCCGGCGGTCTACCTCGGGAACCACGACCAGCCGCGGGCGGTCTCGCGGTTCGGCGACGACGGGGAGTACCGCGAGGAGAGCGCGAAGCTCCTCGCCACGCTCGTGCTGACGCTCGGGGGGACCTCGTTCGTCTTCCAGGGCGACGAGATCGGGATGACGAACTACCCCTGGGACTCCATAGCGGAGATCGACGACGCCGACGCGACCGGTCGGGTCCGGGAGGCCGTCGCCGCCGGCGATGTCGACTCCTTCGAGGACGTGCGCGACCTGATCCGCTACCGCTGTCGGGACAACGCCCGCACGCCGGTACAGTGGGACGACTCGGCACACGGGGGGTTCACCGCTCCCGACGCCGAGCCGTGGCTCCCCGTCAACCCGAACCACGGGGAGGTGAACGTCGCGAGCGCTCGATCCGATCCGGACTCCGTCTGGCACTCCTACCGGGACCTGGTCGATCTGCGCCACGAGCACGACGTCCTCGTCTACGGCGAGTACGAACCCGTCCTCCCCGACCACGAGTCGGTGTGGACCTACGAGCGGACGCTCGGCGAGGCGCGGGCGTTCGTCGCGCTCAACTGGTCGAGAGAGCCGACGACGGTTCGGCTCCCCGGGCGGGTGTGCTCGGAGGGAGCGGCGTCGGTCGCGGCGAACTACCCCGGCCGGACCGGCGGGGTGCCCGAGCGGCTCGACCTCGACCCGTACGAGGCACGGGTCTGGGTCGAGTCCGAGTAACGCTCGCGGGACGAGCGGGGGGCAGGTCGACCCGCGGCTCACGCGTCGATTCCGCGTCGCACGATTAGTGCCGCGACGGCAACCGACGAACGAATGTCGGGAAGCGAGCGCCGCCCGGGATCCGATCCGAGGGCGCGCGTGCGGGAGACGAGTGAGACGAACGACCGCGGGAACGCCGACGAGGAGTGGTGGAAGGAGGCGGTCGTCTACCAGGTCTACCCGCGGAGCTTCAACGACGCCGACGGGGACGGCGTCGGTGACCTTCCCGGGATACTCGATCGGATCGACTACCTCGACGACCTGGGCGTGGACGTGGTGTGGCTCAGCCCCGTCTACGAGTCACCGAACGCTGACAACGGCTACGACATCAGCGACTACCGCGCGATCATGGCCGAGTTCGGGACGATGGCCGACTGGGAGGCGGTCCTCGACGGACTCCACGACCGGGGGATGCGGCTGGTGATGGACCTCGCGGTCAACCACACCTCCGACGAGCACGAGTGGTTCCGGCGCTCGCGCGACCCCGACTCGACCTACCACGACTGGTACCACTGGGTCGACGGCGATCCCGACGAGCCGCCGAACGACTGGGAGTCGTTCTTCGGGGGGGCCGCGTGGAGCTACGACGACGAGGTGGGAAAGTGGTATCTCCACCTCTTCGACGGGAGACAGCCCGATCTGAACTGGCGCAACCCCGACGTCCGCGAGGCGGTGTGCGACGTCATGGAGTGGTGGCTGGAGAAGGGCATCGACGGCTTCCGGATGGATGTCATCAACCTGATCTCCAAGCCCGAGGGCTACCCCGACGGCGAGCGCGAGGACGTCGTCGTCCGCGGGGCCGACCGGTTCGTCAACGGCCCCCGTCTGGGGGAGTACCTCGAGGAGCTGTTCGAGGTCGTCGGGCGGTACGACGCGATGACCGTCGGCGAGATGGTCGACATGGACATCGAACAGGCGGTCGAGTTCGTCGGCCCCGAGGGCGCGGGGATGAGCATGGCGTTCAGCTTCGACCACATGCGCCTCGATCACGGCCCGGCGGGGCGCTGGGACAGCCGCGAGTGGACCCTGGGGGAGTTCCGGGAAGTGATCGGCGAGTGGCAGACGGGGCTCCACGAACGGGGGTGGAGCAGCGTCTTCCTCGGCAACCACGACCAGCCGCGGGCGGTCTCGCGGTTCGGCGACGACGGGGAGTACCGCGAGGAGTCCGCGAAGCTCCTCGCCACGCTCCTGTTCACCCTGGAGGGGACGCCGTACGTCTTCCAGGGCGACGAGATCGGGATGACGAACTACCCCTGGGAGTCGCTCGACGAGATACGGGACGTCGACACGCTCCGGAACGTCGAGGTCGCGAGGGAGGCGGGCCGGCTCGAGGACGGGGAGGTGATGGAACTCGTCCGCCGGCGAAGCCGGGACAACGCCCGGACGCCGATGCAGTGGGACGACACCGAGCACGCGGGGTTCACGAGCGGCGAACCGTGGCTCCCCGTCAACCCGAACCACGAGGAGGTGAACGTCGCACGCGACAGGGCGAACCGCGACTCCGTCTGGCACTACTACCGGGACCTGATCGAGTTGCGGGGCGAGCACGACGTCCTGATCTACGGCGAGTACGCGGACCTCGACGCCGAACACGGTCGCGTGTGGGCGTACGAGCGGACCCTGGACGACGAGCGCGCGGTCGTGGTGCTCGGCTTCGCCTCGGAGCCCGTCCGATTCGACCCCGGGAGCGTCGGCCTCCGCTCCGACGCGACGTACCGGATCGGCAACTACCCCCCGCCGGACGATCCGGCGACGCTCCGGCCATACGAGGCCCGGGTGTACACCGATTGAGCCGTCACGGGGGGAGCGATGGGAACCGCGCCGCCTTTGACGACGCGGCCCGTAGCCCGCGTATGCGCCGACGGACGTTCCTCGCCGCGACGGCCGCGGGCGCCGCGACGACCCTCGCCGGCTGTGGTATGGTCGGCGGATCGGGCGACGCCGACGTCGAGATGATCAAGAACGCCTACGTCCCGGAGACGTTCGAGGCGACCGTCGGCGAGCCCGTGGTCTGGGTGAACGACGGCTCGCGGGGCCACACCGTCACCGCCTACGAGGACGGACTTCCGGACGGCGCCGAGTACTGGGCCTCCGACGGGTTCAAGAGCGAGGACGCGGCCCGCGAGGGGTTCTGGCAGGAAGGGGGCGAGGGAACCGTCCGCTCGGGGGAGACCTGGTCCCACACGTTCGAGACGCCCGGCACGTACCCCTACTTCTGTGTCCCGCACGAGCGCGCGGGGATGGTCGGAGAGGTCGTCGTCAGCGAGTAGGACCGCCCGGTCCACGGGCCGTAGTTCGGTCGCTCCGCGGGCCGTGGACCGCCCGCCGCGTACCCGGGGATCGTACCGTTCCGGACGACGTCGCTGCTCGTCGATGCGGCTCGGTCGCCGATAGAAACGGTCGAAGGTCGGTCCTACTACTCGTCGACGGCGACGTCCTCCCCCTCGACGTCGACGGCGGCCTCCTCCTCCGCGGCGACCTCCTCGGGGTGTGCTTCGAGCGTCGCCTTCTGGATCTCGACCCGGCGCAGCGGGTAGATCGTCTTGGCGTCGTTGTAGATGGCCGAGGAGAGCCGCCCGCCGACGACCGAGTCGACGAGTTCGCCGAACGTCCGCTCCTCGGCGGCGGACTGGACCAGGTCGGACATCGTCTTCCGGATGGCCCGCTCCTGGCTGTGGTCGGCCTTCTTCGTCGTGAACGCGACGGGCTGGATCTGCAGCCGGTAGTCGTCCGTCGTCAGCACCGTCTCGTAGGACGCGACCTTCGAGGAGCCCCGCCGGACGAGCGACCGCAGGTAGTCCCGCGTGAGTTCGTGCTTGACGAACTCGGTGTACGCGGTGTCGCTGCCCACGTCGTCGATGCGGAACGTGAGCTTCGTCGAGTTCTCGCCGGCGTCGTCGGTGAGGTCGCCGAGCGTCGTCTCGATGGTTCGGTCGTAGAGCTGTTCCGGTTCGTCGGCGGGGGTCGTGCCGAGTTCGCGCCGGTCGAACTGCTCCGGCGCGAGTACGGTGTACCACCGCTTCTCCTGTTTCTGTCGGGAAACGCTTCGTTCGCTCATGGTGTGTTTGATCGGTGTTCGTCAGCGATACGGTCCGCGACGTCGAGGTTCACGACGTAGTCGTCGACCGTCGATCGCAGGCCGCCCGGCGAGTCCCGGGCGACGGTCGTGGTGACCCGTCCGTCCTCGACGCGTGTGTCCATCTCCTCGGTGTTGTCGGGTTCCAGTGCCGCCGCGACCGTTCCCGGGGCCGCGTGAGTCGTCCGCAGGGTCGCCCGACAGCGGGCGACGGCGGCGTCCGAGTCCGAGCCGGGGGCCGGCCCGTCCGCCTCGCGCTCACGGGTCATAGCGCCCCCCGGAACGCGCCCACGAACGCCCCTTCGTCTATCGGGTCGGTCAGGCGGGCCCACGCGGTCGGTCCGCGGCCGCCGACCGTGCCGGCGTCGGCGACGGCGCGCCGCAGCGCCGGGAGGACCTCGCGGTCGCCCGCCACCGCCGCCCGGTCGTAGCCCCGCTCGCTCCGGCCGAGCACGAGCACGACCGGCTCCGGCGAGCGGTAGTCCCGGACCAGCCGCGCGACCGTTCCCACGGGACCGTCCGTCCGGACGACGAACGCGCCGTCGTACCGGCCGGTGTCGGCCTCGCGCACCGCCCGGTGGGTCGCGGTCGCGTGGTCGCGCCACGCCGACAGCGCCGCCGGTCCGGCGTCGTGGCCGAGCGCGAGCGCGACGCCCGTGCCGGGGCGATCCCGGGCCACGGCGTCGAGCACGTCCGCGTAGCCGCCGACGGTCTCGAACGGCCCGCCCGCGTAGGGCCGGAGCGCCCGCTCGACGGCGTGCGCGGCGCGGGTCGGCGCGTCGGCCACGACTCGTAGCGCCACCATCGACGCCGCCCGCTTGCGCGACTCCGGGCTCCCGTCGTCCCCGGCCACGTCCGCGAGCGCCGCCCGTGCGGCGTCGGCGTCGCCCGAGCAGGGCAGGTGGACCAGCGTCGAGTGGGCCAGCCCCTCGGCGGCGTCCGCGACCGGGAGCGCCAGGCCGGGGCGGCGCTCGACCCCCGCATCGCGGGCCGCCTCCAGCAGGCCGACGCCGTCGTCGCCGGGGACCGCTCCCGCGGCGACGGCCCCCGCGAGCGCGAGGACCGGGTCCGCCGCGTCGGGTGCAAGCTCCCGTGCGGCCGCGAACGCCGGCACGCTCGCCGGGGTCGCGTCGACGGCGACGTCGCCGCCCGACGCGCCGACCGTCACCGTGGCGTCCGCGTCGGTCCCCGTCGTCGGGTCCGGGAAGCGGGTAACGCTCGCCTGGAACGGGACCCCGGTCGCCGAGAGCGCCCGCGCGAGCACGCCGACCGCCGCGAGGCCGTCGCCGTCGGCCGTGCCGACCAGCCTGACCAGTCCCGCGCTCCTGCAGGCGGCGGCCACGCTGTCGACGGGATCGCTCGCGTCGGTGCGGTCGGCGGCGGACACGGCTCAGCCCTCGAGCAGGTCGACCGCGACGTCGTAGGAGTAGGTGAACTCCTCCTCCAGTTCGTCGCCGCGGTAGTAGGAGACCAGCCGGCGGATCTTCGACTCCGTGTTCTGGAGCGCCCGCTTGTTCTGGGCGTCGCCGGGGTGCTCCTCCATGTGGCGGCGGAGCCGGACCGCCCGCTCCATCAGGTTCCGGAGGTCCTCCGGGAGGTCGGGGCGGGCGTCGTGCTCCTCGAGTATCCCGGTGACCTTCTTGCCCGTCGCGAGCTTGACGTCGGGAACCGGGGTCCCCTGGACGCCCTCGTCACGGAGCTTCATACCGATCCCCGAGGGGTCGTGGCCGTTCTCCGCGAGCTCGACGACGCGCTCCTCGACAGCGTCGGCGTCGACGTCGCTCCACTCCGGCGATTCGTCTGCCACGGGCCGGTCGGACCCGGAACTGCCGCGGCGTCGGGTGTGCATTCGTGCCATGTGTCTGGTTGGACGGCACTGACCGCTGTCCCGGCCGAGCCGGGCCGACGCGCTGTACGCACTTCCGCAATCCCAAGCCGCGCGAGGTCGAAGAGACCACGGGGCACCGGACCCCGCGCCGCGCGGCGAGTCGGATTTGCGGCCGTGCCGTTCCCACCGGATCGACGCCCGACGCGCACAAAGGCGTGTCGCTTCGGACCCGACACCGCCGTTCGCCGACCGTACGCTCGCCCGACGCCCGTCGCCCGCCGACCGTAGGCCCGTGCTCGGTCCCCGCCCCCGGGCTTTTGTCCCCGCCGGCCGACCGACGACCGTGACCGACCCCTCCGCCGCCGGCGTCCCGGTCCTCGACGGACACAACGACGCCCTCCTGCGGCTCCGGTCCGAGGAGGCCGACCCGGTGGCGCCGTTCCGCGACGGGCGCGACGGCGGGCACCTCGACCTCCCGCGGGCCCGCAGGGGTGGGCTCGACGTCGGCCTCGTCGCGGCCTTCGCGCTCTCGGGGGAGGCCACCGAACCGACGGCGACCGACGAGGGGTACGCCTACCCCTACCCCGACCCGCCCGACACGGAACGCGTCCGCCGCGCGACCTACGAACCGCTCGCGCTGCTCCACCGGCTCGCTCGCGGGAGGCGAGTAGAACGAGCCGGGCCTCGTCTGGAGCCGGCCCAACGCGTTCGACCACGGCGTCCCCGCCGAGTACCCCGGCGACCCCGATACCGGCCCCGGACTCACTGACGCCGGACCTGACCTCGTCCGCGTCGCCGACGTCGCGGGCGTCGAGTGCGCCGCGCTCGGTTCGGACTTCGACGGCGCGTCGATCCCCTCGAGTGGAGGCGACGTCGCGGGACTCCCGGCCGTGACGACACCCTCTCCGAGCGGTTCTCGGAGCGCGAGACCCGGGCTATCGCCGCGGGCAACTGGCGGCGGGTCCTCCGCGGGACCTGGGACTAGTCCGAGACGAGGTCGGCCCCGCACTCCGGACACCGGTACGCCTCCCGTCGCTCCCAGACGGCGCCACACCGCGGACAGACGCGCTCGGCGTCGACGGGTTCGACGCGCTGGGCGTCGGTATCGAGTTCCACCTCCTCGGTGACGGGGCTGAGGACGACGCGGGTCACCTCGGGGGTCTCCTCGCGGACCTCGACGATCTCCCCGACGACCGCCCGCTCGCCGTAGCGTGCGCGGGCGGTCATCCCCTCCCGGAGGGGCCGGTGATCCTCGGTGGCGTCCGAACGGTCCCTGGTGGTGCTCATGGTGGGACACTCGCGTATTGGCGTTCCGACCACTAGTACGGGAGCCTTGCGCGGTGAAACTGAAACTACAGGACGGTGCCCGGGCGGGTGGGCCCGGCTGACGCGGCACGCGCGCCGTCGCGGTCCGATGGGTTTATGCGCCGCGCTGGGCTCAGTTGCGGGTGCGGGCTCGTAGATCAGCGGTAGATCACTCCCTTGGCATGGGAGAGGCCCCGGGTTCAAATCCCGGCGAGTCCACTACCGTTTCTCCGCCGTGACAAGGGTTCACTACCGCAAGGTACGGACTCTAACACGGCTGGATTCGCCATTTTCGGGCTCAAGATCACTCCCTCGCAGAAGGGAGTTCAACAGGATTGCAAGCGTGGGTCGCCCCTTCCTTGCGATTCTGAGAGGGAACGGAGGTGGTCGAATTGAGCATTCGCTCGAACGCCGTCGGCCGAACTTCGCCCATCTGCGAGTTCTGCGGCTGCGAAATCGACTGTTCGGAAAAGCGCTGCTCGGCGCTTGAGGACGGGAGGTGCCAGCCGTGACGCAGGAGTCGTTCGGCGACCCGACGACAGTCGCGCTCAACGCCCAAAAGCAGGACGATAGCGACGCGACGCTCCGGGTGGCGCTCCGGCGGGGCGACGAGCTGCTGGCCGAGGCGACGACGAGCGCGGCCTACGGCCTGGCGCAGGTCAGCGAATCCTTCTTTTGAGACGTCGTCAGCGACCTCGGACGCGACGAGAACAGTGACCGACGACCATCGCGTCACGGATCGGGCCGTGGCTGTCCTGTTCAATCCGTGCCAGTATCGGCTCAACAGCCGCGACCTGTACGAAGGCCAAGAATCAGCCCGGGCGTGTACGACCCGGTTGAAGAGTTCTGAACTCTATTCTCAGGTATCGTTATTGGCTCCTCGACCGGGCATAGACGCAACACGACCGATAATGAACCCGACCGTCAGGTCCGTTACTCTGACCATCTGGTCACTGATTTCAGCGAGATCCAACGCTGATAATAGGTATACGATAACAATAACGAGAGTGAACAAAATCGTAACCAGCTCATCAAGGCCCACCCCGATTTCGTCTTCCAGCGCCACGATGACTACTTGTCTCGGTAAGTCGGTTCAAGCCCGTACGCTTGTTTCACCCGTGTGACAAGTTCCGCGAGGAAGGCCTCAAGCGGTCCTTCGTGGTCTTCGCCATCGAAACGCCCTTTGCCATCACCGCCATTACCGTCATCGCCGCCGCCAGCCCCGGGCCCTGAGTCCCTCTGCTCCTCGACGGTTGGTTGTGGCTCCGATTTGGACATGGGTGTTCTTGTCGCCCCTCGGGAACCCAAGGAAAAAAGATACCGGGCGGCGCAGCTGAGCGAGTCTTTCTTCTGAGACTTTGTCAACGACCTCGGACGCGGTGACATCCTCTCTGCCCCGAAGCGCGGGGCTTTCTCCTCGAATCTACGGTAACTAGTTTTTTCGTGGTCTAAGACTCGTGAGCGAAGTAGGGTGGGGTAGTTGACCTTCCCTGTGTAGTCCCACTCGTACTCGCAGTGCCTACAGGTCGTCACGTTCCTGCTCGGCGATGTCGACCATCCGTTCCGTGTGTTCCATCTGCTTCATGTCCTTCTCGTGCTGGCGCTCCGCCTCGTTGTCGAAGTAGCGATACGCGGCGACGGTCGCCACGGCGATGAGGAACGCCAGGACGAGCAGGAACAGGACGAGTTTTGCGACCATTTACGGACCACTTAGGGACCCCGACTCGGACGTGGATTGATTCCCATTCTGTGCTGCGTCGGATGCGTCGAGGATGACCTGCTGCCCGGACTGCCCTGTCACGAACACCGTCCCGTTATCGTAGGCTTCGATGAGTCGGGCATCGAGAACGACCGGATTCTCCCGCAGGGCTTCGCCGCGCGTCTCGATGACGTCGGCCTCGGCTTGCGCTTGCACGCGGCGCTGTTCGGCCCGCTGGCGTTCCTGCTTGACCTGTTCGCGCTCAACTTCGACCTGCTGTTTGGCCTGTTCCTTCTGGTCGAGCGTCCGGTCGATCTCTTCGGGCAGGTCAATATTCCGGATCTGGACGGCTTCGAGTTCGATGGGCTGGCCGTCGAACTCGGCCCGCAGGGCCTTGATCGCAGTCTGTTCGAGCGCCTGCCGGCCACCCTGCGTGTAGATTGACCCCTCGCCCGTCGTCTGAAGACTCGACGCCTCGTCCCGGAGGACCGACCGGATCGTCGGGCGGATGAGTCGCTCTTCCATCTGCTGTTCGTTGTTCCACTCGGCGACGAACACGTCCGACTCGTCCGGGACGATATGGTAGCGCACCGTGATGTCGACGGCGACGGTCGACCCGTTGACGGTCTTCACCTCGACGGCGTCGGCGCTCGCCTGGTCACCTTCGCCCCGCGTTTGACTCATCGTGTAGGTCCGCGGACGGACCTCGACGTCTTGGACGCCCTGCATGACGGGGATTTTCCAGTGCGCCCCGGGACTCAGCGTCTCGCCCGTCACCGCGCCCCACTCGGTCGTCACGCCTTCGTGCCCTTCTGGGACCTGTTTGTACGCGAGTCCGGCTCCGACGAGCGAGACGAGAAGGACGAGAACGATGCTGACCGCAGCGGCCTTGTATCGTGCCTCAGCCATGAAACCACAACCACCACTACTAAGTCTACTAACTAGAGCATTTCGATGGTCTAAGACCCCCCATTAGGCGCGGGAGGAGGTCAATCGTCCTCATACCCCTGCCGAAACCATTTCAGGAGGTATTTCGCCGCGAGTCCGAGGAAGGCAAGCAGGAACAGAGCGGGAACGAGGAATACTTCGAGACCACCGGGGATTGCCGTATTATATCAATTAATTTTCAGATTAAGTATCTTCTGGAAGTCAACCCACATCATGTCATCCACTATTTGTTGATATCCTCCCCGCCCCGAAGGGTGGGGCTTTCTCCTTGAATCTACGTAAGCTACCTCGGCCCTCGAGGAGCGAACGTTTCGAGTTGGTGGCCCGCTTCGTCTAACCAAGACGTGGCTTTTAATGTGCGTTACCGTATTTAATGTGTATGGGTAACAATAGTCGGATAGTAATCGCTGGCGGTGGACGCGTTGGTTTTCGAGTCGCTCAATTTTTCAAACAACGCGGAAGTGAGGTAACGATTATTGAGAAAGATTCGGATCAGTTGCACGACGAGGAGTCGGACGGCATCACTGTAGTGAGAGGTGACGCGACAAATCCAGCCGTGCTGTCAGGTGCTCTCACGGACGACACGACCGTTATCGGCGCGCTGACGGACAGCGACAGCACTAATCTCGCAGTCTGCTTAGCTGCGAGAACGTTCCAACCGGATATCCGAACGGTCGCGCGTATCACTAATGCTGATACCGACGAATACGAACAACTTGTTGACGAGGTCGTGTTCCCTGAGCGTGCAAGCGTCAAAACCGCGGTGAACGCACTCAGCGGGAGCGACGTGCGAACGCTTGAGGAAGTTACTGGTGAGATGGAGGTGTTCGATATCCGCGTTGCCGCCGATTCAACGGTGGCGGAACAACGTCTCGCCGATATTGATCTTCCCGAAGGCAGTCTCGTGATTTCTGGAGCCGGGGGAGAACGGACAGCCACCTCTGAAACACGACTGGAGGCCGGCGAACGGTATATTGTCGCAGCCGATGCCGACGGCGCAGACTCTGTCATTTCTGCGTTTCGGGGAGAGTGATTCCACTGTAGTGATCTCTCTTTGACGTAACAAGCGGAAGCCAACCCCTAAAGCAGGGGGCTTCCGCCTGCTACGTGTCACGTACCGTCGCGTGGAGGACGCCGATGGCTGACCGACAGTCTTCGACGACAGCAGCGACGGCCGGACGCCAGCCCCTCCGGGACACCGCCCGCGGCGCGTGGATCCTCGGCATTCGCGCCCTCCGGCAGCTCGCGGTCCTGTTCACCATCGCCGTCGCCGTTCTCGTCGGAGGATATCTCCTCGGCTGGGGCGTCTGGAGTGTTCCCGCCGCACTCCTCGCGGCCTGGATTGCGACGATCCGGTAGGCGACTCTGTTTTCGCGAGACAGCAATGCCTCTGGGCGCTCACAGTAGCAAGAGACGCACCCACACCGCTACCTTTCACAGCGAGAGAGTCCCGCCGTTTACGGCGAGTGTGAATTGCGTCCGCTTCGTTTCCCAACCGCCGGCATCGGCCACTCGGATATTTTACCGAAGCGCATTTGTTTGAGTACCAACATAGGCTACGTATGGCGGATTCGATGGTCACGCGCACCCACGTTGCGTCCATCTGCAACCCACAACAGGTGCGTGACGACCTCGATTCGCTCGGGTTTGCTGCCTCGAAACTCTGGAACATCGCCCGGTGGACCGCCGAACGTGTCTGGAGTGAGACAGGCCACATTCCCGGTCACGCCGAACTCTCCTCGTACCTCAAATCCAACGAACGCTACGCGGACCTCAACGCACAGTCCAGTCAGCGAGTTATCCAAGAACTCGCTGAGGCGTTC
>PXRQ01000016.1 GCA_003022005.1 Halobacteriales archaeon QS_5_70_15 | reverse complement strand
CCGGTCGGACGGTCCGAAGGGTCAACCGCTCCCCTTCGAGGAAGGTCGGCCCCGGCATGCACCACCGTTTCCAATCCCACTACATAAGTACAGAGGATTGTTAACGAATGTCAGGAACGTCTACCGCGATACTGAACTCGCCCTCTGCATCTCGGAGGTGTGTTTCAGTAGGTCGGGAATCGATCGTGTAGGGGACTACGAGGACGTTCGTTAACCCCGTCAGTACGGCGGGAACCCCGGTCGGGCGACTTCGGGGACGGTCCGGGCGTCGACGACCAGCGGCTCGTCGACCCCCTCGGCGAGGTGGCGCTCGACGGGTTCGAGGTCCTCGAGCGACCGGACCGTGAGGCCGCGCGCACCGAGCCCCTCCGCGACCGCCGCGAAGTCGGGGCTCCCGTAGGACGCGCCGGTCTCGCGGCCGTAGTCGAGGTGCTGGCGGTGCCGGATGATGCCGTAGCTGGCGTCGTTGTAGATCACCACCACGACGCCGAGGTCGTACCGGACGGCGGTCTCGAGGTCGCCGAGCACCTGCATCAGGCTCCCGTCGCCGGCGTAGCAGACGACCGGCCGGTCCGGGTCCGCGGCCGCCGCCCCCAGCGCCGCCGGCAGCGAGTAGCCCATCGCCCCGAAGTTCCCGTTGACGAGCATCCGGCCCCCCCGCCCGACGTCGTGGAACACGGCCGGGAACCCGGTGTTGTTCCCCGAATCGACCGTCACGACCGTCTCGGGCGGGGAGACGCGGGACACGGCGACGGTCAGTGCCCGCGGATCGACGCGGTCCGGCTCGGTCTCGAACTCGAGGTCGGCGGGGTCGTCCGCCGCCCGGAGCCGCTCTCTGAGCCGCTCGGCTCGCCTCTCGGCCGGCGAGACTCGTTCGGTCAGCGCCCCGACGGTCTCCCTCGCGTCACCGAGGATCGCCACGTCGACGTCGCGGTGGCGGCCGAGCGCCTCGCGGTCGACGTCGACCTGCACCACGGCGGCGTCGGCGTAGAGGTCGCCGTAGCGGGTCGTCTTGCCGGAGAGCTGTGCTCCGACGGCGAGCACGGCGTCGGTTTCGGGGACGAGTTCGGCGCTCGCGGGCGTCATGAACGTCCCCGCGATGCCGGTACACAGCGGGTGGTCGGGGAGGAGCGCCTTCGCGTAGAAGGTGGTGGCGACGGGCGCGCCGAGCCGCTCCGCGAGCGTGGCGATGGCCCCGTCGGCCCCGGAGGCGGCCGCCCCGCCCCCGGCGAGTATCAGGGGTCGATCGGCGTCGTCGAGGACGGCCGCCGCCGCCTCGATCCGTTCGGCGTCCGGGCGGACGCGGCCCGTCTCGTACCGCTTCGGCTCGTACGGTTCGGCGGGGGCCGGGCCCTCCTGGACGTCCGTGGGTACCTCGAGGACGACCGGGCCCGACCGCTCGCGTGCCTTCGCGAACGCCCGGCGGGTCGTCTCCGGGAGCGTCCCGGTGGACTCGACACGGGTGCCGTAGACCGACACCGGATCGGCCACGCCGAGGTGATCGAGGTACTGGAGGGAGGTCTCCCGGCCGGCGACCGACGTGTCGCCGACGATCACGACCAGCGGGACGCTGTCGCGGTCGGCGCTCGCCAGGCCGGTGACGCCGTTGGTCAGACCGGGACCGTGCGTGAGCGTACACACCCCCACGTCGCCGGTCGTCCTGGCGTAGCCGTCGGCCATCGTCACCCCCACCTGTTCGTGGCGGGCGTAGCGGTACTCCAGCCCGGACTCGTGGAGCCGGTCGACGAGGTGGGCGTTCCCCTCGCCGACGAGGCCGAACAGCGTCGAGGCGCCCTCCGACTCGACCGCCGAGAGGAGGTAGTCGCTCCCCGTCCGGTCGGTCACCGCCCACACCTCCGTACCGCTCCTCGGTCGGAACGACCCGTCGCGTGTCGAACTCCCATACGCCGGTGTCGGTCAGCCCGGCGATTAAACCTTCGACGCCGGTCGGGCGCCACGATGCGCTCCTCGGGGATCGCGGCCGGCGGACCGAGGCGTGCGTCGAGTAGATCCGGTAAGCCCCCGGGACCGAGGACCGCGAGGTCGCCGTCGCCGGGTCGTCTTCGGACTGACCGGCACAGCCGGCCAGCAGGCCCCCGCCGACGACCGCCCCGTACCGCAGGTACTCGCGTCGCGTCGGTGCCTCCCGCGGCGTCGCCTCGGTATCACGTCCCATCATTTCTCACCGTCTGATCTTCATCGGTCGCTCCGCGGCGATGAACCGGTCGCCGTCCGCGACGAAGGCGATGCCCCCACAGTCCAGGCGACGGACCCGCCACTTCGGGAGCTCCGGGATGCCGTAGTCGCCCGGATCCCCGAACCCGGCCGCGATCCCCCACTCTCTCGCACGCATGCTCAGACCTCCCCGTTGACGATGTCCGCGACGCGCTGGCGGTCGAACAGCTGTTCGTCGTCGGGTACGTCGAGGGGAGCGTCCGGGTCGAGCTCGCCGAACTCGTCCGGGTACAGCCCCTTCGCGAGCAGTTCGATGTTGAACAGGTTGATGATCGGTCCCTGCTCGAACTCGTGCCAGGGATAGATCCGGCCGTCCGCTATCGCGGTCACTTCACCGGCAACCGGGTCCTCCTGTAATGGCTGGGTCACGATCGCCTCGAAGTCCGTCTCCGGTTCACGGAGCATGTTCAGCCCGGTGTGGTAGACGATCGCGTCCGGGTCGACTTCGAGGAGTATCTCGAAGTCGCTCGACTCGACGGGGTGTCCGTCCGCGAACGCGTCGTGCCGTGGGAGTTCGAGGTCGCGTAGGGGAAGCGTCTGGTATCCCGGCCCCGACGGGTCCCGAATGTAGACACTCTCGCCGTTGTCCCAGTAGTTGTGGTTCAGGTACGCCACGGAGGGGCGCTCGTCAACCGGCGGCAGCCGCTCGCGAACCCGGACCACGACCTCGTCGTGGAGCTGGCGGAACGCCTCGCCGCGTGGCTCGACCTGGAACACCTCGGCGTACCTGTCGAGCCCCTCGTACAGTCCGTAGTACGGGTACTCGTCCGTGTAGTCCTGCCGGCGCATCCAGCTGCCGTAGAACGGCGCGACGTTCGCTTCGAGTTCCTCGATGTCCGACTCGTCCAGTGCGAAATACTCCATCGCTACGTTGTGGTCGACGAGGTGGATGTCCACGTCGAGTTCGTAGAACACCTCCTTGTCCGGCTCGCCCTCCTCGACCAGTCCCGTGACACCGCTCGGGTCGAAGGAGACGCCGGGGAGTTGGTCGACGTAGCCGGTCGGGAACGTGGACGGGAACCCCGACGCGGCCATCCCGTCGGCCTGTCCCAGGGAGACCATCATATCGACCGGCCCCTGGTGGTAGACGATGAACTCCTCGGGCACCCGGTCCAGCGTGTGACAGCCGTGGGGCTCCATGCAGACCTCGTAAGAGGTGTCCTCCTCCGTTGCCGTCCCGGTCGCGGCGTCGCTCCCGGTCGTCGTGTCACCGCCAGCTGCGCCGCCGTCGGACTGGCCCGCACACCCTGCGAACAGACCGCCGCCGACTGCCGCGCCGCCGTACTCGATGGCCTCCCTGCGGGTCAGTGCCTCGCGTGCCACGTGGTCGGTCGCCATGCGTTTAGGCGAGCCTAAATCGTCATAACTGCTTCGGTTTTTAGGCTGGCCAAAAAGTGACGGTCGCCCGTCCCCGTGCGCGAGGACGCCGGGAGCGCACGAACGGGGGTGTCGGTGGATTCCAGCGGAGCGAGAAACGAAGCCGCCGGCGCTGGCGTTCGGGACTCCGTCCGTCGTCTCGGGGCCAGTAGGTGCCGCCCGGGCCGTCACCGATTACCGAGGCCGGGACGAACGTCCGGTCGTGACTCCGCAGGACACCGATCCCGTCCGCCGTTCGAGCCGAGTGGACCCGTTCGCTGCTACCGAGAGAGTGTCCCGTCGAGGTCCGCTCGCCGGGGCACCACGGCCGGTACCTCGGCGTGGGCCGGAACACGTACCGGCAACGATTTATCACCTTCCCGTCCGTGGGTCTCACCCATGAGTTCGGACCGACCGGAGGCGTACGACCTGTTCGTCGGCGGGGAGTTCGTCGACTCGACCGGCGAGGAACGCATCGACGTGGACTTCCCCTACGACGGTTCGGTGTGGGCGACCGTCCCCGAGGGAACGACGGAGGACGTCGACCGCGCGGTCCGTGCGGCCCGCGAGGCGTTCGAGTCCTCGGGATGGGCGGAGACCGGCCCCTCGGAGCGGTCGCGGGTACTCCACCAGATCGCCGACGTCGTCGACGACCACGCGGCGGAACTGGGCGAGCTCGAGACCCGGCAGAACGGCAAGCTGATCCGCGAGATGCGGGGGCAGATGGAGGCGCTCGGCGAGTGGTACCGCTACTACGCGAGCCTGGCCAACACCCACGAGGACCGCGTCGTCCCCGTCGAGAACAAGGACGGTCAGCTGTTCAACTACGTCCGGAAGGAGCCCGTCGGGGTGGTGGGGGCCATCACGCCGTGGAACTCGCCGCTGCTCCTGACGACGTGGAAGCTCGCGCCCGCGCTCGCGGCGGGGAACACGCTCGTCCACAAGCCGAGCGAGCACACGCCCGTCAGCGCGCTGCGGTTCGCCGAACTCCTGAGCGAGCACACCGACCTGCCCGACGGGGCCTACAACGTCGTCACCGGCGCCGGTGGGACGGGCGCGGCGCTCACCGAACACGACGGCGTCGACAAGCTCGCGTTCACCGGGAGCACGGCCGTCGGTCGGCAGATCGGCAGTACGGCGGGCGAGCGGTTGATCCCCGTCTCGCTCGAACTCGGCGGGAAGTCGCCCAACGTCGTCTTCCCCGACGCGGACCTCGAGAACGCCATCAACGGCGTGATCAAGGGCATCTTCGCGGCGACCGGTCAGACCTGCCTCGCCGGCTCGCGCGTGTTCGTCCACGAGGACGTCCACGAGGCGTTCGTCGACCGGTTCACCGAGCGGGCGAGCGAGGTGAAGCTCGGCGACCCGCTCGACCCCGAGACGCAGATGGGGCCGACCGCCTTCCCCGGCCAGCGCGAGAAGGTCGAGAAGTACGTCGACATCGCGCGCGAGGAGGGCGCGACCGTCACCTTCGGCGGCGAGCGGCCCGAGGACACGCCCGGGGAGTGCTTCGTCCAGCCGACCGTTATCGCCGACGTCGAGAACGGGATGCAGGTCGCCCAGGAGGAGATCTTCGGACCCGTCGCGAGCGTCCTGTCGTTCTCCTCCGAGTCGGAGGTCGTCGAACTCGCCAACGACACGGACTACGGGCTGGCCGCGGGCGTCTGGACCGAGGACACCCGGCGGGCGCTCCGGATGGTCGAGAAGCTCGAGGCGGGTACCGTCTGGGTCAACGAGTACCGCACCGTCTCGTACCGGTCGCCGTTCGGCGGGTACGAGGACAGCGGCCTCGGCCGCGAGAACGGCCGCGAGGGCCTGGAGGAGTACCAGCAGACCAAGAGCGTCTGGATCGACCGGTCCGGAGAGGTCGAGGACCCGTTCACGATGGGATAGCCCGTACGGGCTCGGGGAGGCGGCTCGCGGGGGTACACGCGGCCTCGCCCTGGCTCTACCGTCGGAGGGGGCGGGCGACAGTTTCGACAGGGAACGCGGCCGGTCGACTCCATCGGGGCCTCCGTCCGACGGTATCGGTACCGACGTTCGTAACGGGGCGGCGGCACGGACGCCGGTCGTCGTGGGCATCATTTACGTCGCTACTCCGTCTCCCGGGAGGCATGCCGACAGTCGCGGTCGATCACGACCTGCCGCTCGCCGACGCCCTCGAGGGCCGGTGTGAGGATCTCGCGGTCGTCTCCACGGAGGGTCCCGAGGCGACGACCGCGGCACTCGCCGACGCGGCGGCGCTCGTCACGAACCCGACCCGCTGGGACGACCGTCTCCTGGAGAGCCTCTCGCCGGGCGACTGGGTGCAGGCGACGAGCGCGGGCTACGCCGCGTTCCCGGTCGAGGCGTTCCGCGAGCGCGGCGTGGCGTTCGCGAACGCCAGCGGCCTCCACGACCCGGTCGTCGCCGAGCACGCCTTCGCGCTCGCGTTCGCCTTCAGTCGAACCATCCCGGAGTTCGTCTCGAAGCAGGCCGAACACGTCTGGGGACCCCGGACGGCCGTCACCGCCGACCTGACGGACTGGACCGGCGACACCCTCACCGTCTACGGGCTCGGGAGCATCGGCGAGACGATCGCAAGACGGGGCTCGGCCTTCGGGATGGACGTCTACGGCGTCAAGCGCGACCCGGACGACTACGACGGCTCGCTCCCCGACGAGCGTGTGCTCGCGAGCGAGGCGTTCCACGGCGTCCTGCCGGAGACCGATCTCCTGGTCGCCATCGTGCCCCTGACCGAGGAGACGCGGGGATCGCTCGACACGTCGGTCTTCCGGGCGCTCCCCGACTCCGCGGTCCTGATCAACGTCTCGCGCGGGCCGGTCGTGGACGAGGCGGCGCTCGTCGGGGCGCTCCGGGGGGACGAACTCGCGGGCGCGGGCCTCGACGTGTTCGAGACGGAGCCGCTCCCGGATGAGTCGCCGCTCTGGGACCGGGAGGACGTCATCGTGACCCCCCACGTCGGCGGCCGGTCGAACACCTTTCCGGGTCGGTTCGCCGACCTGTTCGCGGAGAACTACGAACGGTGGCGGGCGGGCGAACCGCTCCGGAACCGGATCGCCTGACGGCCGTCCATGGACCGGACCGTCCGACCCCCTCCGGGGAACCCGATCGTCCGCTGCGCGGAGGGACCACCGCCAGCGATCCGGGTCCGTGCGACCGACGGGCCGGCGACCCGTTCGCGTCCACACCCGCTCCGCCCTCCGTCGCTCGGAACCGCTCGGCGGGCACCGCCCGGCCGACCCGTGATACTAAGCGGTGTCTCGGAGAAGGGACGGCCATGTCAGTCGATCGCGTCGCGTGCGGGAGCGGGGACCCGCGGGAGGACGAACGATGACCGGGGAGGCACGGGAACCGAACGGCGAGACGGGCCCGTTCTGTGCGATGCAGCTCGGGGACCTCGGCGCCGACGTGGTGAAGGTCGAGCGCCCCGACGGGGGCGACCAGACACGTGGGTGGACGCCCCCCACCTACCGCGACTCCGACGTCGGCTCGTACTACTGTTCGACCAACCGGAACAAGCGCTCGGTGACGCTGAACCTCGGCACCGACGAGGGGAGAGACCTGTTCCGCGACCTCGCCGAGCGGGCGGACGTCCTCCTGCACAATTTCCGGGTCGGGACGACCGAGCGGTGGGGGCTCGACTACCCGACCCTGCGCGAGGAGAACCCGGGGCTGGTCTACTGCGCCATCAGCGGCTACGGGGAGTGGGGACCGGACCGGGACCGTCCGGCGTACGACCTCGTGCTGCAGGCCGAGGGCGGGATGATGAGCATCACCGGCGAGCCCGACGGCCGACCGGTCCGGGTCGGGGTCGCCATCACGGACCTCGTCACCGGGCTGTACGCCTCCCAGTCGATCCTCTCGGCGCTGCTCGAGCGGGAGCTCGGCTCCGGCGAGGGCCAGAAGCTCGACCTGAGCCTGCTCGACTCGGCGGCCGCGCTCAACACCTACGCCGCCACGGAGTACTTCGCGACCGGCGGCCCGCCCGGGCGGCTCGGCTCGAAGATAGGCAACATCGTCCCGTACCAGGTGTTCGAGACGGCCGACGACTACGCGGCCGTCGCCGTCCCCTCGGAGCACCTCTGGCCGAAGTTCTGTGCCGCGCTCGGTCGCGAGGACCTCGTCGACGACGACCGGTTCGCGACGAACTCCGACCGGGTGACCAACCGCGAGACGCTCGAACCGATGCTGGAGGCGGAGGTCGCCGAGTACACCACCGAGGAGGTCGTCTCCCTGATGCGCGAGCACGGCGTCCCCGCCACGCCCGTCCACGACATGTCGGAGGTGTACGACCACCCGCAGGTCCGGGCGCGGGGGATGCGCGCCGCCGTGGAGCACCCGAGCGCGGGCACGATCGAGATGCCGGGGGTGCCGATGCACTTCTCCCGGACGCCCGCCGAGGTCCGAACTCCCCCGCCCGAACTCGGCGAGCACACGGCGGAGGTGCTCGGGGAACTGGGCTACGACGAGGGGACGGTGGACCGGCTCCGCGAGCGGGACGCGATCTGAAATCGGAGGGAGACCGACGCGGGTCCCCGAGGACCGTCCCGCCGATGCGCCCGGGACACCCCTCGGCCCCGAACCGATGGCCACATTACGGCGACGTGACATCCGGGCGCATGGTGTCCTACACGGCCGAACTGGAGGTTCGGTTCCGCGACCTCGACCCGATGCAGCACGTCAACAACGCCATCTACGCGACCTACCTCGAGCAGGCACGGGCACGCTTCAGCGAGGACGTCCTGGGCACCGCGCTCGCGGACCTGGATACGGTGCTCGCGCAGGTGGAGGTCTCCTTCGAGCGACCCATCGAAGGGGTCGGGACGGTTCGGGTCGAACTCGAGGTGGGCGACCTCGGGCGATCGAGCATCCCCGTCGAGTACGAGCTGTTCTCCGAGGGCGAGCGGGTGGCGACCGCCCGGACGGTGCAGGTTTACTTCGACCGGGAGACCGGCGAGTCGAAGCCCATCCCCGAGGACCTTCGCGAGCAGCTGACCTGAGCCGGGATGTTCGGCCGGGAACCGTCGAACCCGACGTCCCGATCAACGATCTCCATCCCGCCGGTGGATACTTGCCGCCGTCTCCCGACGGAAAGGGCATGTTCGCGCTGTCACCGGAAGGGGAGATGCTGCGGGACTCGCTCTCGGAGCTCGCCCGGAACGAGTTCGCCGAGGACGCCTTCACCTGGGCCGGGGATGTGCCGTGGGCGAACGTCGAACTGCTGGCCGACCGGGGCTACCTCGGGGTCAACATCGACGAGGCGTACGGCGGCGGGGGGATGAGCGAGTTCGAGGCGATGCTCACTATCGAGGCGGTCGGGCGGGTCTGTCCGGACACCGCCGAGTTCCTCTACAACCAGCAGCTCGTCGCGCCGCGGGCCATCGAGATGCACGGCTCGGAGGCAGTGAAAGAGCGGTACCTCCCCGGCGTGACCGCCGGCGAGACGGTGATCGCCATCGGCATCTCCGAGCCCGGCGCGGGCTCGGACGTCGGGGCGATGAACACCCGCGTCGAGTCCGGAGGCGGCGAACTGGTCGCCAACGGCGAGAAGACCTGGGTGAGCAACGTGCCCCACGCCGACGCCGCCGTCGTCTGGGCGAAGTTCGACGACGGCCTCGGCGCGTTCGTGGCGGACATGGACGCCGACGGCATCGGGATCCAGCAGCACTACACGAACATGGCCGGGCACACGCAGACCCACTTCTACATCGAGGACCTGCCGGTGCCCGAGGAGAACGTCCTCGCCCGCGGCCCCGAGGGGTTCAAGCGCGTACTCCGGGCGCTCAACTGGGAGCGGCTCGGCAGTTCGACGCTGGCGAACGCCATCGCGGGCTGTGCGGTCGAGCACGCCCTCGAGTACGCAGGGCAGCGCGAGCAGTTCGGCCAGCCCATCGCCGAGTTCCAGGGGATCGGCTGGAAGTTCGCGGACATGGTCACGGAACTGGAGGCCTCGCGGGCGCTGGCCTACCGGGCGGCCATCGAGGCTCGGGAGTCCGGCGAGCCGCCGGACCGCCTGGGGACATCCCTGGCCAAACTCTACTCCGGGGAGATGGTCGAGCGGGTGGTGAGCGAGGCGCTCCAGGTCCACGGGGCGAACGGCTACCAGCAGGGACACCCGCTGGAGTACCTCTACCGGCTGGCCCGCGCGCGACGGCTGGCCGCCGGCACCGACGAGATCCAGAAGAACGGCATCGCCGACGCGCTCCGGGAGGGCGGACTGCCGCGGTAGCCCCGATCGGACACCGGTCCCGCCGCGAAATCGCCGAGCCGTGGAACCGAACCGATCTCGGTCCCGGGTTTGTATGCCTCGAGGAATCAGTCGGCGCGTTGACCGGAGCGACCGGCGGTTCTCGACGGGGTTGTCCTTCCTCGACAGGCGGCTCGACGGCGGGCTCCCGCGTGAGCTCCGCCCGGTCGTGCGGTTCGATCGACTCCCCGTTCGTGCCAGGGCAGCGACACCCCGGCGCGTCCTCTCCCCTCGCAAGCACGGCTCTCGACCGGACGGTCGGCCCCGATACGGAAGAATCTCGATTCCGAGCAAAAATATGAGCGGTCGACAGGTCACCCGGGTCGGGCCTCGTACCGGCTGACACACGTACTCGAACGGTATCGTCGCGGCCGGGCGAGGATATCGTCCGGGGGCTCGTGCCGGCGGGTGTCACCACTCCCGGTCGAACTCGGGGTCGCGCTTCTCGCGGAACGCGGCGACGGCCTCGTCGTGTTCGGGGTCGTTCACGCACTCCCACTGGTACTCGATGGCCCGCTCGCAGTAGTCCTCGAAGGACATCGTGGGATCGACGAGTCGGTTGGTGTTCCGGACCGCGAGCGCCGGGAGCGAGAGCAGCTCCCCGGCGAGTTCGCGGGCCCCCGCGAGCGGGTCCTCGGCCACCTCGGTCGCGAGCCCGACATCGACGGCTTCCGCCGGCGGGATGTCGACGCCGGTGAGGAGGTACTCGCGGGCCTTCGACTCGCCGATCAGCCGGGGGAGGAGCCACGCGCCGCCGTCGCCGGGGACGAGGCCGACCCGGACGAACCCCTCTCGGAGGAGGCCGCCCTCGCCCATCACGCGCATGTCACACGCGAGCGCGAAGTCACAGCCGGCGCCGATGGCCGGCCCGCCGACGGCGGCGATGGTGGGTTTGGGCGTTTCCCGCAATCGGCGGACGACGTTCTGGACGGTCCAGAGGTAGCCCGCGTACTCCTCCTTGGTGAACTCCGACCAGTCGGGCATGTCGGTGACGTCCGCGCCGGCGCAGAACCCGTCGCCCGCGCCGGTCAGTATCACGACGTAGACGCCGTCGTCGTCCGTCGCCCGGCCGATGGCGTCGTTGAGTTCCACGAGGGTGTCCTTCGTGAAGGCGTTGTACGCCTCCGGGCGGTCGATGGTGACGGTCGCGATTCCCTCCTCCGTCTCGTAGCGCACGTCCTCGTACATGGTTCGGGTCCCGCGCCGAGCGCGGGGTGCCGGAGAGGAGCGGTCGAACCCACTTCAACCCGCCTTACCGACCCCGGTCCCCGGGAGACGGCCATGTTGAAATCTTCGAGCAGAGACAGGTTTCACGGCCGTGCTGTAATACAGCGCGCGTATGGGGCACGGGGGCTTCGTCGATACGGTCTTCTCGTCGGGCTCACGGTCGTGCACATGTCGCCTCAATCCTCGTCGTCGGTCGCTCCGTCGCTATTCAGCTCCTCTCCACAGTGTGGGCATTCGTCGTACCGGACTCGAACACTCGCCTCGTGGATGTCCTCCACCGCGTCCCGCACGCGTGCTTCGACGCGACGTTCGTCCTCGTGGGCGAGTCCGCGCCCTTCGATCTCGAGCAAGAACTTCGCCACCTCGGTGGCCTCGTACATCACGTCGTCGACCTCCTCGGCGGTCAGCAGCCCGGAGAAGGCTCTGTGCAGGAAAGTCGCGGCGGCCTCGCGTGTCCTCTTCCTGAACGAGTTCCGGGCGTCGTAGATATCCGACGCCGTGTAGGGTTCGGTGACGAACGGCACCACCTCGGGCAGGTGCCCGCCGAGTTTCGTCATCTCGACGCCAGTCCCAGTACGGAAGTCCGCACACAGCGCGGCGACGGCCCACTCGCGGGCGGTGAAGTCCACGTACCTGTCCAAAAACGCGTTCACCCGGTCGTACTCGACGTCGTCGAGTTTCGGGTAGCGTCTCGGCTGTTCGGCCGCAGGATCTGCGTGCTGTTCGGGCATGATGTGCTAATTACGGTTACCCGCGCGCGTGTCACGGGTCCAGGCCGCAAAACGTGCGCGGTCTGGGCCGCTCCAATCGGGTGACTGTCCACCGGTTTGTCGTGAGAAACCGAAGAACGTGAGCCGAGGTAGTGTCACAGCACGGGGGAGCGTGCAGTCCAGGAGGTTCAGTCGCGTGAACGCCTTCTTTGGCCTATCGAGTGCACGGGATAATGCGAGTTCGGAGCTTCCATGCTGAATACAGGGCGCGTATCTTCTGCTCTACTGAAAATGCGGTACGGAAGTAGGATCATAGCGATTTGGCGAGTTTCTTGATATTGTGGAGAGCGAACATCAGGACGATTTCACGGAACTGTCGGTACCAGAACCGCGAACGCAAGGCGGAGTCTTGCGTTCGCTTGGTCGTTGAGTAGGATGTCTCTGCCAGCCACCGTTGCGTGTAGCCCTTCGCTTGGTTGAGCGTATTGTGTGCGACAGCCATCGGTTTCGATCCACGGTGATGAACGCGGTAGTCGAGATCGTACGCAGATAACTCGTATTCGGTGTGCCAGTCTTGG
>PXRQ01000015.1:9425-26966 GCA_003022005.1 Halobacteriales archaeon QS_5_70_15 | reverse complement strand
CAACGCCCTCGAGCACGGCGGCGACGCCGAGGTGGGGGCGGTGATGGGGCCGCTGATGGGCGACAACCCCGAGTTCCGCGAGCACGGCGACGCGGTGCCCGGCGTGGTCGCGCCGGTCGTCGGACAGGTGAACGAGATGGACCCCGACGCCCGGCGCGAGCGCCTCGAGGAGCTGGCGCCGGAGATGGTCGCGGAGCTGGACCGCGAGGAAGAGGGCGACGGCGGCGGCCTGCCGGACCTTCCGAACGTCGACGGGGAGGTGCGGATGCGGCTGGCGCCCAACCCCAACGGGCCGTGGCACGTCGGCTCCGCGCGGATGCCCGCGGTCATCGGGACCTACGAGGAGCGCTACGACGGCTGGATGCTGTGCCGGTTCGACGACACCGACCCGGACACCAAGCGGCCGGACCTCGACGCCTACGACCGGATACTCGACGCCATCGACTACCTCGGGTTCGAGCCCGACCAGGTGGTCCGGGCGAGCGACCGGCTCGAGACCTACTACGAGCACGCGCGGGAACTGATCGAACTGGGAGGCGCCTACACCTGTTCGTGCTGCGCCGAGGAGTTCCGGGGACTGAAGGCCGACGCCGAGGCCTGCTCGCACCGCGACAAGGACGTCGAGACCAGCCTCGCGGAGTTCGAGGCGATGGTCGCGGGGGAGGTGTCGGCGGGCGAGATGGTCCTCCGTGTCCGGACGGACATCGAGCACCGGAACCCCGCGCTCCGGGACTGGGTGGCGTTCCGGGTCGTCGACACGCCACACCCCCGCGAGGCGGCCGCCGACTACCGCTGCTGGCCGATGCTGGACTTCCAGTCGGCGATCGACGACCGGCTGTTCGAGATCACGCACATCATCAGGGGGATCGACCTGCAGGACTCGGCGAAGCGACAGGGGTTCGTCTACGACTACTTCGGCTGGGAGTACCCGGAGGTCGTCCACTGGGGCCGGGTGCAGGTCGACGCCTACGACGTCCCGCTCTCGACGTCCTCGATCAAGGCACTCGTCGACGCGGGCGAACTCGACGGCTGGGACGACCCGCGGGCGCCGACGCTGGCCTCGCTCCGCCGGCGGGGTATTCGTGGAGCCGCCGTCGTCGGCGCGATGACCGAACTGGGAGTCTCCACCTCGAACGTCGACCTCTCGATGTCCTCGGTGTACGCCGTCAACCGCGAACTGGTCGACGACGGGGCCGACCGGACGTTCCTCGTCCGCGACGGGACCCGAGTCCCCGTCTCCGGCGGCCGCCGAGCCGCCGGTCCACCCCGACCACGAGGACCGGGGGGTCCGCCACATCGAGGTAGGGGAGGCCGTCCTCGTCGAACCCGACGACCTCCCCCCGGAGGGCGACCGCGTCTGGCTGAAGGGGTACGGCCCGGTCCGGTACTCGGACGGGGCGTTCGCCCACACCGACGACGGCATCGAGGCCGTCCGCGAGGAGGGGGTCGACGTGATCCACTGGGTCCCGGCCGACGGGTCGGTCCCGGTCCGGATGCGGACGATGGAGGGGGACGTCTCCGGTCGCGCCGAACCCGGACTCCGCGGGTACGCCCCCGACGACCTGGTCCAGTTCGAGCGGGTCGGGTTCGTGCGGATCGACCGCGTCCCGGGCGACGACGAGCCGGTCGTGACCTACTTCGCCCACCCCTGAACGGATGGAGCCGCCCGCGATCGGACGCGAACGGGGGCGGACTCACGGCAGGGCGGTGGAGCAGGAGGGTTCATACCGTCGACCGACGAACGAGGGTGCGTGAGCGAGGACACGGCGCGGGATGCGGCGGGACCGGACGGGGCGGCCGACGGTGATCCGGCCGACGGACCGGACGAGGGCGCCGCCCGCTACGCCCGCGTCACGAGACACCCGACCCCGGGGCCGCGCAACTCGCTGTGGCACTGGACGGAGGAACGCTCGGTCGCCCGAGTCGTCTACAACTACCTCCTGATCCTGGTCGCCCGTCTCGCCCCCTCCCTCCGGGTCAAGAACTGGGCGCTCCGGCGGCTCGGCGTCACCGTCGGCGAGGGGGTCTCCTGGGCGCTCGACGCGACCCCGGACGTGTTCTGGCCCGAGCGGATCACGCTCGAAGAGGGCTGTATCGTCGGCTACAACGCCACCATCCTCTGTCACGAGTTCCTCCAGGACGAGTACCGCCTCGGCGATGTCGTCGCTCGCTCGTCGCCTACGACGTCCCGCCCGGCGTGACGGTTGCAGGGGTGCCGGCCGAGCCGGTCGGCGGGGACGGGGACTGATACGGACGGCTGCGACGATCTGCCGGTGTCGCCCGCGGCGCCAGCGATACTCGGTAGCGGGATACGACCGTCCGTCCGACGGGGAGCACCGCGGGTTCGGGGCTCCGGCGACCCTCGGAAGGGGGTCGCTCCATCCGATCCACGGACGCCGACGACACTCGCTACGCGGGACGCGGACCGGCGCGGGACGCTCCCCGGGTCAGGACCGCACCCGGACGATCCCCTGCCGGAACACCAGGCGGTTGGGGATGAGGTACTCCTCCTCGTCGCTCTCGATGCGGGTGACGAACACGTCCATCTCCTGGACGATGCCCCGGTGGTCGTCGATCCGGACCTCGTCGCCGATGGTGTATGGCTGGGTGAGCAGGAGGTAGATCCCGGCGGTCGCGGAGGTGAGCAGGTCCTTGCAGGCGAGCCCACCGACGAAGAACAGCCCGAAGGTGTAGGCCGCCAGCAGCACGAGCAGTGCGGCCGTCGCCACGCCGAGCTGTGAGAGCGCCAGCAGCCCGGCGACGTAGAAGACGCTGTACTTGACGAGGGCGGGGATGAGCGTCACCTCGGGGAGCTTGACGGAGCTGAGCCGTTCGGAGGCCATCACGTTGGCCTTGTCGCCCACGAGGAGCCCGACGATGACGATGATCGCGGCGACGAAGAGGTTGGGGAAGTAGTCGGCGAACCGGGCGACGAACAGGTCGGAGGCGAGCACGCCCAGTAGCCGCAGCGCGAGGAGGGCCGTGACGATGAGGACGAAGAGCCCGGCCAGCCGCGCGAGCAGTGCGACGGTCGAGGTGCCGAACGAGCGGGCCGTCCGCTCGAAGGGCGTCCCCTCGACCGCCGAGGGGACGCCGAACCGGACGAGCAGCCGCCCGAACCAGCGGGCGACCGCCACCCCGACGACGAGCCCCGCTACCAGGACCAGCGCCGCGAGCACGACCCGCAGTTCCATCCCCGCGATCTCCCGGAGGAGTCGTTCGACGAACGCGTCGACCTGCAGTGCGGACATCTCAGTAGTCCTCGGGGTCGAGTTCGAGCAGCAGTTCGCCGCCCTGGAACGCCCTGACGAGCCCGTCGGACTCGGAGAGGACGATGGCGACGGTGTTCGTGTCCCGGGTGATGGCGCCGGCCGCCATGTGCCTCGCGCCGAGCCCCTTCGGGATGTCCACCCCCTCGGCGGAGGGCTCGATGTAGCGGTACGCCGAGACGATCTTCCCCGAGTCGCTGATGACGAACGCCCCGTCGAGCCGGGAGAACTCCTTCAGCATCACGTTCACGATGGGATCGCCCACGTGGACGTGTGACTTCTCGAAGGGGTTGTACGAGAGCGGCCGGGAGTTGTTCATCACCTTCCCGGCGTCGCCGACGACGAACAGCGCGCCGACCTGCTTGCCCTTCTGGCCCTTCTTGCCGAGCTCGATCGTCACTTCCAGTACGTCGCGGATCACGGACGGCTCGGCCCGGCTGTTGACGAACAGGTCGTAGACGCCCGAGCGCTCGAACCCGTCGGCCCGGACCCGGGTGACCGAGTCGACATCGTCGCCGAACACCTTCGCGGCGCACGCGACGACGGCGTCGGGGTCGAGGTAGTCCTGCTGGACGGCCCCCTCGATGCCGAACCGGAGGCGTTCCGAGAGCTCCTCGAACTCCAGCGGGAGTTCGACGAACCGCTCGGCGTCGACGTCTGCCTCCGGCGCCGGCGCCCACGACCACGACCGGGAGGTCGAGGCCGACGAACCGCTCGTAGAACGACCCGCTCGGCGAGAAGAGGAGGACGGCGTCGACGCCCTCGACGACGGCGCCGAGCAGGTCGGGGAGGTCGGTCATCGTCCGAACCGACCCCCCGGACCGGAAAAAGGCTTGTGGGCCGTCCCGTCGGCTCCGCCCGTTTCGGGCGTGCTGAGGTGTTCCTTCCACTCCGACTTCGAGTATCATTCACACTCCAGAAACGGAAACAAGGTTCATTACGACCGGTTTCCAACCCGATCCATGGGGTTGGTGACGGTGTACGGGGTCGGGGTGACAGTCGAGATGCTCGGGGCCACCGGCGTCTCGCTGGCGACCTGTCTACTCATCATGGGGACCCTCCGGAAGACGACTGGCATCCCGCTCTCGATCAGCGTGCTGGTGGTCCCGTTCGTCGTCGCGGCCGGGTTCGCACTCGCCCTCGGCATCCACCTCCACACCAACCTCCCGATGCTGACCTCCGCGGGCGTGCTCGCGGGGGCGCTCCTCCCGTTCGTGCTCTTCTACGACCGGGTCGTGGCGACGGTCTGACCGGGCTCCCGTCGGCCGTGGGCCGTCGAGGCATCCGATCCGTCGGCGTTCCCGGCCGTTCGAGGCCGGCTCGTGCCATCGGGCGTTCGCGTCGTGACTGCCGACAGCGTCAGAGCGGGACGTCCGGGAGCAGGTGCCCGCCGTCGACGGTGAAGTACCCGCCGGTGACGTAGTTCGACGCCGGGCTCGCGAGGAAGACCGCGAGCGGGACGGGGTCGGCGGGTGTGCCGGACCGGTCGGCGTGGATCCCCTCCAGCAGCGTCCCGGGGAGTTCGCCGCCGACCGCGTCCACGATCCCCTCGGTCTCGACGATCCCGGGCGCGATGGTGTTCGCCCGGATGCCGTGTCGTGCCCACTCCGCGGCCAGCGACTGCATCAGGTTGTGGACGCCAGCCTTCCCGGCCCCGGAGTGGGCGTGGTACGGCGCGCCCCGGACGGAGTTCGTCGCCCCCATCGAGACGATCGACCCCCGTCGTTCCCGATCATGTACTCGCCGACCGCCATCGAGCAGTAGGCCGTCCCGTCGAGGATCGTCCCGACGACCGACCGCCGGCCGTTCGGCGACAGCCCCTCGGTCGGGGTCACGAAGTTCGCCCCCGCGTTGTTCACCAGCACCGTCACCTCGCCCAGTTCCTCGATCACCGTCCCGACCATCGACTCCACGCGGTCGGGTTCGCGCACGTCCACGCTGGTCGCACAGGCCGACCCGCCACGGTCCTCTATCTCCGGTGCGACGGGCTCTAAGTGGTCTATCTCCCGGGACGCGACCGCCACGTCCGCCCCGAGGTCGGCGTACGCGAGCGCGACGGCGCGGCCGATGCCGGTCCCGCCGCCGGTGATCAGGGCCGTCTCCCCCTCGAGCAGGTCCGCCGCGAACAGGTCGGTCGCGGGGGGCGTGTCCGGCCAGCTCTCGGTCATGCGACACCGCAGGAGGGCGCGGGACAAACACTCCGGGGCTCCCGGCTCCAGCGGGACCGGAACGGGTCGCCCGGGCCTCGCCCGTCCGAATCGCACGGATCACTGTAGTCTTCTACCGCCGATCACGGACTCCGTTCGAGTGATCGGCGGTAAGTCGTTACAACGATCCGTATCAGTCCGCGAACACGCGGATGCCCTCCCCGCTCACGTCGAACCGGAGCCGCCCCTCGCGCTCGAGGTAGCGGAGGTACTCGTAGGTGATGAGCGTCATGAAGGGTTCGGCGGCGTCGCTCGCGCCGAGGACCTCGCGTGCGAGGTCGCGGGCCCAGCACTCCCCCCGGTCGACCGCGGCGGTCTGGAGGCGGTCGGCCGTCCGGTCGACGTTCGAGAGCGACCGCTCGATCCTGGTCCCGGCGTCGGGCATCTCCGGGCCGTGCATCGGTACCAGCCGGTCGGGTTCGAGGTCGCGGACCCGTTCGAGCGAGTCGCGGTAGGCCCGAACGTCGCCGTAGAGCGGGCCGTAGTGGAAGTGGTCGTTCTCGGAGACGAGATCGCCGGAGAAGAGCGTCCCGGACCCCTCGTGCCAGAGCGCGACGTGGTGCTCGGCGTGGCCCGGCGTGTGGAGGACCGACAGCGTCTCCCCGCCGAGCGTCACGGTGTCGCCGTCCTCCAGGGTCCGCTCGACGCCGATGCGCTCCTCGTGGTACTCGTCGAGCGGGAAGTAGGCGTCCCAGTGGTCGTCGACGAGGTCGAAGCCGGCGAGCAGCCGCGACATCTCCCCGCGGGCCCGCCGGAGGTAGTCGCCGAACCCGTGGACGACGGGCGTCGCCCCCAGGGGGACCACGTGCGGGAGGTCCGCCAGTCGCTCGATCGTTTCCGAGCCGCCGACGTGGTCGATGTGCGGGTGAGTGAGGAGGACCCGCTCGACGCCGGCCAGCCGCCCACCGTCCAGCTCCGACCGGACCGCGTCGCGCGACACCGGCGCGGCGTGTCCCGTGTCGAGGACAGTGTCGCCGACGCGGATGACGTTCACCCCCCCGTAGACCGGCTGTTCGAACTCGAGGCGCTCGTACTCCATCCACCCGAACCAGGGTCCCTGGCGTGATATGCGTTGTCAATCCGCTCCGCGGCCCGCGATCGCCAGCGTCCGTATCAGGCGTCCGTTCCGCGTCCGGGAATCCCTTCGGGTCGCTCCCCCTCGCCGGGTTCGGGGACGAGGAGGAGGACGAGCGCGCCGAGCAGCCCGACACCCGCGAAGACGAGGAACGCGGCGGTCCACGAGTAGCCCTCGACGAGCCACCCGCCGACGACCGGCGCCGCGAACGAGCCGGTGAACGAGACGGCCGTGAGGACGGTGAGGCTCGTCCCCTCGGTACCGGGCGCGGCGAGTTCGCGGGTCAGGACGTAGTAGACGCCGGTCCCGAGCTGGACGGCGAACGCCGCACCCGCGACGAGCAGGAGGAACAGTGCGGTGCCGTCGGCGAACGGCACCGCCACGAGGAGCACGAGCCCGAGGAGGAGGCCGCCGGCGAGCACCGGTCGCCTGCGGCCGCCGAGCCGGCCGCTGACCCAGCCGCCGCCCGGCCGGGCGACGATACCGACGAGCGGGACGACCGCGGTAACGAGTCCCGCTACCGGGAGCGGCAACGAGAGCACGGTCGTCCCGTAGGTCGGGAGCCAGGTGTTGAGGAACAGGTAGAGCGCGTACGCGGCGAACGCGGAGAGCCCGACGACGAGGACCGAGCGGTTCCCGAGCGCCCGGGCGAACTCCGAGGCGGTCGGCGTCGATCCGGTCCGGACCGGTTCGCGCGCGGCGAGGGCGAACAGGGCCGCCCCGAGGACGGCGACGGCGGCCGGGAGGAGAAAGACCCGGAGCGGGCCGTACGACTCGGCGACGAACGGCCCCGACGCGTGGGCGAACGCGAACGACGTCGGCGGGCTGGCGAGGTAGAGCCCGGTCGCCAGCCCGCGCCGCTCCGGGGGGAACACCTCCGCGACGACGTTCGCGCCCGCCGTGAAGACGAACCCCACGAGGACGCCACCGAGTACCCGGAGTCCGAGCAGCGCGTCGAACGATCCGACGCCCTGCGCGCCGAGGGTGACGAGGACGTACAGGCCGACCGCGGGGACGACCAGCCGGCGGTTGTCGAAGCGGTCCAGCAGGTAGCCGGCGGGGATCTGGACGAGTATCACGCCGAGGATGGCCGCGCTGACGACGTCGCCCACGGCAGCCGTCGCGACCCCGAACCGCTCGGCGAAGGGCGGGGCGACGCTGGACGGCGCGATGACGAACGCGTTGACGCCGACCGACAGCAGGAAACACCCGCCGAGAACCTGCCACGGGTCCGTCCGGTCGTTCACACCGGCCACTTCCCAGGCAGGGGAAAAAGCGGTGTCGGAGTCGGTCTCCCGCCCGGGCGCGTTCCCGGTGCTGTCGGACGTAACTACCGGAACACCATCGCCGCGACGGTATGGCGGTGCCGTTCGTCGGCCTCCGCTCGCGGGTTCCCGGTCGTATCCGCGCCGTTCGATGGGACGTCGTGGGGAGCCCGACCTGCCGGTCGCACCCGCCGCCCGGCGGGATCCCGACCCCTCCATTTATTGCCCGTAACTCCGCATCCCGAACGCTATCGGCGGGCAGGAGGTGGTCGACCGTGGTATCCAGGCCAGGAGAGGACGAGGAGTCAGGAGAGGACGACAGCAAGCCCGGCACTCAGGGCGGAGAACGCCCGGCAGGGGGTATCGTCGGACGCGAACGCGCGGACGCCGCGAGCGGACGCTCGAGAGAGACCGGGGGGCGCCGGCACCCCTCGACGGACGGCGGGCGGAACGTCCGTTTCGAGGAGAGCCTCGAACTGGACGACAGGGCGGGAGCCAGACGGCTCATCGCGGTCGTGCGCGCCCTCGTACCGCTCATGATCGTCGGTACGCTCGGCTCTATGGCTATCGTGGCGGTCGGTGCAGGGGGGATGTTCGTATCCGCCGTCGGCGGCGTCGACATCGCGCTGTCGATCGTCGAGGGTATCCGGTCCGAGCGTCCCCGGGTGTTCGTGGGGATCCTCCTCGTCGTCCTGCTGACCGTCGGTTTCACCCTGTTCCTGACCGTCGGGTTCGTACTACAGATGCGGCGGGCGTTCGACGAGCGGGTTCACGTCAGGGTGACCGATGCGGGGATGGGCGTACAGCGGGACGGAAGCCCCTACTGGCGGTCCTCCGGAGTGGACGTCCCGTTCGACGCGATCACCGCCGTCGAATACGTCGACCCGGACGAGACCTCGCTCCGCGTCGAGCTCGGCGACTGGCGGGCACCGAAGTTCTTCGCGGGTCGGAGCCGGAGCTGGGTCCGTATCGAACGGAACGACGGTCCGGCCGTCTACGTCGGGTCCGACCGACCGCTCGAACTGGCCGAGACGATCGCCCGCGGAGCCCCCGGCGTCGGGCAGGCAGAACCGTTCTAGATCGGGACGGCCGGTTTCGCTCTCGCGAGGCGTCCCGGGGAACGGATCCGTTCCCGAGCCGACGCCGAGCCGGGAGTCCACGGCACCGCCGTCGAGCGAGAGCCCGCTTACCCGACGCGGGTCCCCGGGTCACCGCCCCCGAGGAACGCCGCCAGGCCGTCGAGGTCGAACACGTTCGCCGGGGCACCGAGGGGGAGCAGTTCCCCCACTTTCGCCGCCATCCCACCGGTGACGTCGGTGTCCGTGCTCCCGCCGAGGGCGTCGGCGACGTCCTCGAGCGCCTCCACGCGGTCGATCACCGCCCCGTCCGCGTCGAGCACCCCGGGGACGTCCGAGCAGAGCCCGACCCGGTCGGCCCCGAGACCGCGCGCCAGGCCGACCACCAGTTCGTCGCCGGAGACGACGGTCACGCCGCGGCCCTCGTGGGCCACCACGTCGCCGTGGAGGACAGGGACGAACCCCTCCCCGAGCAGTCGCCGGGGTGTCTCGACCGGGAGCGAGAGGGCGCCCTCGGCGTCGCGGCTGGCGGCCGACAGCGGGTGGACCGGGACGGCCGGGACGTCCCGGTCGAGCAGCGCCCCGATCACGGCCGCGTTCAGTTCGGCCATCGCCCCGTGGACGTCGGCCACGGCCCGTGCGTCGCGCGTCCCCTCGTCGAGCCCCCCCCGCCGTGGACGAGGACGAGCGCCCCGTCGTGGGCCGCGACGGCGTCGGCCGCGCGGCCGAGGGCGTCCTCGGCGACCGTCTCCGGGCTCGACTTGTCCGTGATCACCGACCCGCCGAGCTTCAGGACGATCACTCCGCCCGCACCCCCTCGGTGTCGAGTTCCGCGCGGAACGCCTGCTCGCACCCCGGGGTGTACTCCAGGGCCGTCCGCGCGCCGTCGGTCTCGTCCAGCGCGACGATACAGCCCCCGCCGCCGGCGCCCGTGAGCTTCGCGCCGTGGGCGTCCGCGTCGCGGGCCGCCCACACCATCGCGTCGAGCGACCGCGAGGAGACCCCCAGCGCCGACAGCAGGCCGTGATTGAAGTCCATCAGCCGGCCCAGTTCCGCGCGGTCGCCGTCCAGAAGGGCCGTCTCCCCCTGCCGAACCAGGTCGCCGATGGCGGAGACCGTGTCGGCGGCGAAGCCGTACTCGTCCCCGAGCGCGCGGACGCCCGCGACGAGTTCGCCGGTGTCGCCCGCGCCGCCGTCGTAGCCGACGACGAACGGGAGGTTCGGCACGCCCTCGAGCCGCCGGGTGTCGTCGCCCTGGACCCGGACCGCGCCGCCCGTCGCCGAGCAGAACGTGTCCGCACGCGAGGCCTGCCCCTCCTGGACGTCGTTCTCGACCCGGTAGGCCCGATCGGCGACCTCCTCGGCGGGGAGGTCGACCCCCAGCTCCCGCGTCGCCGCGTCGATTGCCGCGACGACCACCGCGGCCGACGAGCCGAGTCCCGCCCCGAGCGGGATGTCGCTCTCGACGGTCAGGTCGAACCCCGCTTCCGGGGCGTCGGCCGCGTCGCGGGCCTGCTCCACCGCCCCCGAGACGTACCCCATCGCCGCCTCGAGCAGCGGCGTCGGCACGTTCACGTCCGGCCGGCCGTCGGTCCCGCCGCTGTAGGTCACCGTGAACCCGTCGAGCGAGAGGTCGTCGGCGTCGACGCGGAGCCGGTCGTCCTCCCGCTCCGTCGCCGTCACCCGTGCCCGCCGCTCGATGGCACACGGGACCGCGGGCTCCCCGTACACCACCGCGTGCTCCCCGAACAGGTACACCTTCCCCGGGGCCGACGCGACTGTCATACCTCCGCGTGCGAACCGACGTGTTACAGTAGTTCCGCTCCGCGCGGGGGCCGGTCGGGTCGTCCCCCTTCGGATCCCCGCGGCCACGCCGCACGACCGGTGAACGCATAAGCGTCGCCCGTCCGGCCCCGGTCCCGACGACCGCCCCGACCGCCACGCCGGCCCCGACGGCGGCCCCCACCGGGACGGCGACCCCCCGTGCCGCGTCGCTCCCGCCCGGCGTCACGGCGTCGGGCATCGCGAACGCCAGCGCACTGGCCAGCGCCCACGGTGCCGCGCTCGACGGGCGGTCCTACCGCGCGGTGACGGTCGTCAACCGGTCGACGCCGTCGGGCTGGGAGCGGACCCGGGAGGTCCTGCGGGTCGACGGCGACCGGGTCCACCTCGTGCGCCGGACGAACGAGACCGGGACGAACGGCTCCTCGCGGGTCGAGTACCTCGACGGCCGCACGCGGTACGTCCGCTGCGAGCGGGCGAACGGGACCGGCACCTGCCCGACCGGTCCGCCGTCGGCGATCGCCGGCGACGCCGCGGGGACCGTCCTCGTGCTCCTGTCGGGCTCGGACTCCCGCCTCGTCAGGACCGAGTCCCGCGTCGCCGGGGCCGACCGGGGCGACGAGACCCTCCGGCACCACGTCGTCGTCACCGGGAACCCGCTCGGGCTCGGCTCGCCGTACGGCGTCCTCGAGGCACGGAACTACACGGCGACGGCGCTGGTCACCCCCTCGGGACTGGTGACCGAACTCCGGGCGAGCTACGATCTGGTCGGCGGAGGGACCCGGATCCGCGTCACCGCTCGCCTGCGGTTCTCGAGCGTCGGGTCGGTTCGGGTCACCCCGCCGCCGTGGTACGACCCCGACGCGGCCGGCGCGAACGCCACGTCCGACCCGTACCTCGGATGAGGCCGTCGTCGACGTGGCGGGCCCGCCCGGGAGCGCCGCGAGCGACACTTCCATGTGTGCCCGCGCCGTCGGGTGTGGTGTGAGGGGACACGGTCGCAGGGCCGGGGGCTCCGGTCTGCGGCGGCACGCCGACCGCGTCGTCTCCGAACTCGTCGCCGAGTACGGCCGCGCCGACTGCATCCGCCGGCGGTGGCCCTGCGACCCGGACACCTACGACCGGCTCCGGGCGACGTTCGGGTCGGTCGGCGTCGCGGGGGGAGCGGGGGCGCTGGTGACCGACGCCGACGGGCGCGTGCTGCTGGTGCGGTACGAGGGCGAGGCGGAGTGGTCGGACCCCGGGACGGTGCGGCGGCCCGACGAGTCGATGGCCGAGTGCGCGGACCGGGCCGTCCGCGAGGCGACCGGTGTCGAGTGTACCGTGACCGACCTCGCGCAGATCCATCTGCTCTTCGCCGAGGACGACACGGGCCGGAAGCCCGTTCCGCGGCCGTTCGCGCTGTTCGTCGCCCGACACGAGTCCGGTGAGCCCCGGGACGTCGGGGATGGTGTCGAGGCGGCCCGGTGGTGGGAGAAGTTTCCCGAGGCGTTGCGGTACGAGGAGCTTCGGGAGTTGCGGTGACGGCACGCGGCGTCGAACCCTCGCCGTCGGCACGGGAGGAGCGTTCGCCGGGGCCGCGGGCGGTAGCGGTCGCTGAGGGAGTATCGTCGCCGCGTCTCGAAGTCCTCGAGCGCGTACGCGGGTTCGGCCCCGCGGGCGTCGAGGGTCTCGTTGGCCAGCAGCCAGTAGACGACGCTCAGGGCCTTGCGGCCCTTGTTGTTCGTCGGGATGACCAGGTCGACGTTCGAGGTGGTGTTGTTCGAGTCGCACATCGCGATGACCGGGATGCCGACGGTGATGGCCTCCTTGACGGCCTGCGAGTCGCCGATGGGGTCGGTCACCACGACGACGTCGGGTTCGATGTAGCCGTCGTACTTCGGGTTGGTGAGGGTTCCCGGGATGAACCGGCCGGTCCGGGCGCGGGCGCCGACGGCGTCCGCGAACTTCTCGGCGGGGAACCGGCCGTACTGCCGCGAGGAAGCGACGAGGACCTGCTCGGGCGCGTAGTTCGAGAGGAACGACGCGGCCGTCCGGATCCGTTCGTCGGTCTTCGAGACGTCGAGGACGTAGAGCCCGTCGGTCCGGACGCGGTGGATGAACCGCTCCATGTCCTTGGTCTTCTGCTGGGTCCCGATGTGGACCCCGGCGGCGAGGTAGTCCTCGACCGGGATGAGGAGGTCGACCTCCTCGTCCGGCATGACGTCCTCGTCGAGGACGGCGGGTTCCTCCTCGGGTTCCTCGGTGGCTGCTGTTTCGGCCTCAGCCTCCTCTGCTTCGGCGGGCGGTTCGGTCTCTTCGGGCTCGTCGACCGTCTCGACGTCCTCCGGGACGTCGTCCAGTTCGGCCGCGTCGAGGCCCTCTTCGTTGTCGGTCATGCTGATTCCTCGATCCTGATGAGTTCGTTGAGTTTCGCGGTTCGCTCGCCGCCGACCGCGCCCGTCTTGACGAACGGCGCGGCGGTCGCCACGGCGAGGTGCGCGATGGTGTCGTCGGTCGTCTCGCCGCTCCGGTGGGAGATGACCGGCGCGTAGCCGTGCGCGACCGCGAGTTCGACGGCGTCGAACGCGTCCGACAGGGTCCCGATCTGGTTCGGCTTGACGAGAATGCTGTTGGCCACACCGCGGTCGATGCCCCGTTCGAGGCGCTCGACGTTGGTGACGAACAGGTCGTCGCCACAGACCAGCGTCCGGTCGCCGGCGCGGTCGGTCAGTTGGGCGAACCCGTCAAAGTCGTCCTCGTCGAGCGGGTCCTCCACGTAGACGAGGTCGTACTCGTCGACGAGTTCGGCGACGTAGTCGATCTGCTCTGCGGGCGTGCGCTCGGTGTCGCTGTACTCGTAGACGGCCCGGTCGGGGTCGAACATCTCGGAGGCGGCGACGTCGAGGCCGATGCCGATCCCGAACCCGACCTCGTCCTCGACCCGCTCGACCGCCTCGGCGACGACCTCGAACGCCTTGCCGTCGTCGATGGAGGGGGCCCACGCGCCCTCGTCGCCCTTGCCCGCCGCGATACCGCGGTCGGCGAGGGCGTCGCCCACTTCGCCGTGGACGCGGGCGTTGGCGAACACCGCCTCGGTCACCGACGGCGCCCCGACGGGCGCGGCGAGGAACTCCTGGATGTCCGTCGCATGGGCGGCGTGCTCGCCGCCGCCGATCACGTTGCCCAGCGGCGTGGGGCACTCGTTGCCGCGGAACGCGCCGCCGAGGTGCTGGTAGAGCGGCGCACCGAGCACGTCCGCGGCGGCGCGGGCGGCGGCCATGCTGATGGCCACGGCCGAGTTCGCGCCGATCTCCGAGAAGTCCTCGGTGCCGTCGGCCGCGCGGAGCGCCCGATCGACGCCGCGCTGGTCGCCGGCGTACACCTGGCCCTCGAGTCGCGGGACGGCGAGTTCGCGGGCCTTCGCGATCGCCTCGCCGGCCGGCCGCTCGATGGCCTCGTACTCGCCGGTCGAGGCGCCCGAGGGTGCGGCCCCGCGGCCGAACCCGCCGGACTCGGTGTGGACCTCGGCCTCGACGGTCGGGTTCCCCCGGGAGTCGAGGATCCGGCGCAGGCGGACCTCGGTGACGAGGGTCACTCCCCCTCACCCCGGCGGCCCGTCCGGCCACGCCGGACGGTGAACGGGAGGACGCCGGCGTCGTACTCCTCGGCCGCGATGAGGATCGGCTCGGTCTGTCCGGTCTCGGTCAGCACCGGCGCCCCGTAGGACACCTGGAGCGCCCGGGCCCCGATGATGCGGGCCTTCTCATACCGGTTGTACTGCTGGTTCTGGCTCCCGCTCATTGGTAGGGGGAGACGACGTCGACGAGGTCCTCGTGGGAGATGAGCATCCGGCGACAGCAGTGTCGCTCGACGCCCAGCTCGTCGAGCACCTCGGCGGGGTCCTCGTCGCCCTCGCGGGCGCGGCCCCTGAACTCCTCCCAGTGGCCGCCGACCACGTTGCCACACGTGAAACAGCGGACGGGTACCATCATGGCGGGGTCACCGGTAGGACTTCTGGTAGCGGGCCCGGGCGCCGGGGCCGCCCCACTTCTTCGACTCGGTCTGCCGGACGTCGTTGACCAGCAGCGACCGGTCGAAGCTCATGAACGCGTCCCGGAGCTCGGCGTCGTTGGTGAACTCGACGAGCCCGCGGGCGATGGCGGTCCGGACGGCGTCGGCCTGCCCGGAGAACCCGCCGCCCTGCACCGTGACGTCGACGTCCACCGAGTCGCGTAGGTCGTCGTCGGCGATGCGGAACGGCTCCATCATCTTCAGCCGCGCGAGCTCGGGTTCGACGAGCTCGACCGGCCGACCGTCGATGCGGACGCGGCCGCCGCCCTCGCGCACCGTGGCGCGGGCGATGGCCGTCTTCTTCTTGCCTGAGGTGTTGGTTACCATGTGACGTTCGCCCCGAGTCCTTCGCTTACCTCGCCCAGGGTGAGGAACTTGATGTTCGAGAGCCGGTCCAGCGACGTCCCCTCGAGGACCTCCGCGTTTCCGCCTCGCGGCGTAGCCGCGCCCTCCTCGTAGGGGTTGCCGACGTAGACGCGGACGTTCTCGAACGCCTCGCGCCCCCGCGACTCCTTGTAGGGGAGCATCCCCCGGATCGACCGCTTGAAGATGCGGTCGGGTCGCTTGGGGTAGTACGGCCCGCGGTCGGAGCCGACCTCCCGCCGCTGGCGGAAGACGCTCATGACGTCCTCCTCGCTGCCGGTGATGACCGCCCGCTCGGCGTTGACGACGGCGACCCGCTGGCCGTCGAGCACGCGCTCGGCGACCTGCGAGGCGACCCGTCCCAGGATGCAGTCCCGGGCGTCGACGACGAGGTCGGCCTCGAACTCGGCGACGCTCATCGGAGCACCCGGACGTTCGAGCCCTCGCGGTTCTGTTCGACTGCCTGTTCCAGCGTGATGGCCTCGCCGACGGCCTCGACCTTCTGTCGAGCCGTGCCGGAGAAGTCGACGGCCGCGACGGTGACGTCCTTGCGGAGCGCCCCGGAGCCGAGCACCTTGCCCGGCACCACGACCGTCTCGTCCTCGCGTGCGTACCGCTCGATGCGGCCGAGGTTGACCTCCGCGTGGGTGCGCCGGGGCTTCTCGAGCCGCTCGGCGACGTCGCCCCATACGGCACCGCCGCCGTTCCGGCTCGCTGCCTTCAGGTCGGCGATGAGGTCGGCGAGACGCGGGTTCGTCTTGCTACTCATTGCTGTTGCTGTGTGTCGTTGTGGTGGTAGAAGCGGAGTGCAGGGAGCAGGATTTGAACCGCCGGGTGACGCTCCGCGCCCCCCGAGGCTCGAATCCGCTCGTGCGCACTTTCACGGCTCTCCCGTGCGGTCGAGCCGAGAAATGCAGGGAGCAGGATTTGAACCTGCGGACCCCTATGGGACAGCGCCCTGAACGCTGCGCCGTTGGCCTGACTTGGCTATCCCTGCGTGCACTCCGGATTTCAGTTCGGCCCGTCTTACCCCTTTCGGTCCCGCTTACTCCGCTCCGGCGACGGGTCGCGTCGCTGGCGGGTGGGCGGGCGTCGGCGAGGCCGGTATCGGCCTCGGTCGGGGAGCCGGCGCCGGAGCCGACCGCGCGTGCGGCCGCGGCGTCGACGTCGGCGGGGTGATGACGGGTGTACATTACGTCTGTGGCTCCTTACAGCTGGACGGCCCGCTCGAGTTCGTCGGCGCGGTCGTACAGCGTGTCCACGGCCCGGAGGACCAGGTCCTCGACGTCCATCGAGCCGTCGGTCTCGACGTGGAAGACGAACGCGTCGGGGACGTCGTGGACCCCCACCTCCTTGCCGGGGTAGCGCTTCGAGAGGTCGTGGTCGAACTCCTCGGTCGGGACCAGTTCGCCGTCCTCCTCTATCACACCGCGGATGACGTTCGGCTCGTCGTCCGCGTGTCCGGGCCTGTCGCCGACGCCCTTCACGCGCTGGAGGTGGCGGTAGCCGACGGCCACCCCGCCCTGGTGTTTGGCGTGGTCCCGGCCGCGGCCCATGACGGCCTCGGCCTCGAGTTCGAGCCGCTGGTCCTCCTTGAGTTCGATGATGGGGATGTTCTAGGGTGACCGACTCCTCCTCGCGGAGCTCGCCCTCGGGGGTCGTCAGCGGGACCAGTCCGAGGCGGTGGGCGATCTGCTCGTCGAACATCACCGACGAGTTCTCGATCATCCGGACGGTGTCGATCGAGACCGTCGGCACGTCGGCGATGATCGCCCGGCGGACCCCGTTGGCGAACGCGGGGGTGACCCCGCGGACGAGGAACCGCGCCTTCCGGTCGGAGCGGTCGATGAACGCCACCTCGAACGGTTCGCCGCTCATCTCAGAACCCCTTGTTCTTCGGCGCTCGGGTCCCGTCGTGCGGGATCGGCGTGACGTCCTCGATGCGGCCGATCTCGAGGCCGGCGCGGGCGAGCGCTCGGATCGTGGCCTGTGCGCCCGGCCCGGGGTTCTGCTGCTGGTTCCCGCCGGGGCCCCGCACGCGGACGTGGAGGCCCTCGATCCCGGCGGCCTTGACCTCCTCGGCGACCGTCTCGGCCATCTGCATGGCCGCGTACGGCGAGGCCTCGTCGCGGTTCTGTTTCACCACGGAGCCGCCCGAGGACTTGGCGATCGTCTCCGCGCCCGTCAGGTCGGTCACCGTGATGATCGTGTTGTTGAACGACGCGTGGACGTGGGCGATACCCCAGCGGTCCCCGTTTCCCTCGGCGCTCATTCCTGACCCTCCGCGCGCTCGGGGTGGAGGTCGTCCGCGAGCGGACTGTTCTCGTCGAACGCCAGGCTGTCCTCCTCGGCGACCTCGACCGTGTAGGAGGGGCGCGTGACCCGCGCGCCGTCGACGGTCACGTGACCGTGGACGATGAACTGGCGGGCCTGCTGGGTCGTGTTCGCGAG
>PXRQ01000015.1:0-9418 GCA_003022005.1 Halobacteriales archaeon QS_5_70_15 | reverse complement strand
CCGGGCCTGCTCGGCCGTGTTGGCCAGCCCCTGCCGGTAGGCGACCGTCTGGAGCCGCCGCTCGAGTACGTCCGTCACGTCCAGGCCGAGCACGTTGTCCAGGCCGTCGCCCTCGTCGAGGACGCCAAGCCGGACGAGCCGTTTCAGGAACTGCTCGGTCTCCTGCTGGACGAGTTCGTCCGTCGCGACCTGCCCGAGCAGCCGCCGGGCCTCGCGCCGGTACCCGCGCAGTTCGGACTGGGCGCGCCAGAGCTCCTCCTTGTTCTTCAGCCCGTACCGCCCGATCAGATCCCCCTCCTCGGCGATGCGCTCGCCCTGGAAGGGGTGGTTCGGTGTCTCGTAGAGCTTCGTGTTGCTTCCGAGTGGCATGGTTACTCCGCTTCGTCCTCCGCCTGCTCCTCCTTGATCGCCTCGACGTTCACGCCGATGGTCCCCTCCGAGCGGCCGGTGGACTTCGTCCGCTGGCCGCGGACCTTCTGCCCGCGCTTGTGGCGGACGCCCTTGTAGGAGTCGATCATCTGCATCCGGTTGATGTCCTGCCGTCGGGACATCTCGAGGTCGTTCCCGGTCTCGTGGGTGCCCTCGCCGGTGAAGAAGTCGTTGCGGTGGTTGGTCATCCAGTCCGGTACCTCGTCCGCGTAGCCCTCGACGCCGGCGACGATGTCGTCGATGGTGTCGTCGTCGAGCTTGCCGAAGACGGTCCGGCGGTCGACGCCGGCCCGCTCGGCGATGATCCGGGCGGCCCGGTGGCCGATCCCGTTCAGCTCCGTGAGGGCGCGCTCGACGCTCTTCGTGCCGTCGAGGTCGGTCTGTCCGATGCGGACGAAGTATCGGATGTCCTCGTCCTCGTCCTCCTCCTCCTCCTCCTCTTGTTCCGGTTCTTCTGCACTCATGTCTGGTGTGTCAGCGTCGTGGCGGGGATTCGAACCCCGGGGGCATTACGCCACTGAGTTAGCAACCCAGCGCCTTGGGCCAGGCTTGGCTACCACGACACGCGGTCGGTTATCGTCGCCCTCCCGGACTCGGGGCTGAACCCCTGCAATCAACGCAAGGTAATCAATCCCGTCGGCGCACTTAAGCACACCGAATACGCGCAGGCGTGGGACTGCCTCACGATGACTCGAGCCGGTCGCCGTGACCGTCGAACGCTCGGATCGGTCGCCGTGACCGCCGGCCGGTCATACGGTCGTGCGTAACGACGTACCGTCGATGACCGACCCCGGTCCGGACGATCGCCGGCAACGGACGACGCGCGACCGTATCACCCCCGGTTTCGTTCCAGGGTCCCCCGCTCCTTGATCCGGAAGACGTTCCGCACGCTGACGTAGATGTCCTCGGGGGTCGTCCCCTCGTCGGGGTCGTACAGGTCCGACACCCGGTAGAGGAACGCCGCGACGTGTTCGCTCTCGGAGCTCTCCCCCCGGACCTCCTCGGCGATCTCCCGCAGGACCGCCGCCCGCTCCGGGTCGGCAGCAGGTTCGGAGCCCTCGCTCATCGACTCGTGCCCCCTCCGTCGGAGACCCGACGCCGGTGGACGATCCCCTGCATGTCCGCGGTGCTGCGGACGAACTCGCGGAACGCCTCGCTCGTCTCGCCCTCCTCCAGGACGACCGGCCTGCCGGAATCGCCGCCCTCCCGCACCGCGGGGTCGAGCGGGAGTTCCCCCAAGAACGGCATCCGGTTCTCGTCCGCGAAGTCCCGGCCGCCGCCCTTCCCGAACAGGTCGTGCTCCTCCCCGCAGTTCGGACACCGGAACCCGGACATGTTCTCGACGATCCCGAGGACGGGCGTGTCGTGCTTGCCGAACATCCGGAGCCCCTTGCGGGCGTCGTCGACCGCGACCTCCTGGGGCGTCGTGACGACGACGGCCCCCGAGATGGGCACCGACTGGAGCATCGTCAGCTGCGTGTCGCCCGTTCCGGGCGGGAGATCGATGACCATGTAGTCGAGCGCCCCCCACTCCACGTCCTCCCAGAGCTGCGTGAGGACCTTGTGGAGCATCGTCTCGTCGTCGGTCACCGTCGGCCCCTGGTCCGCGGCGAGCATCCGCGGGACGTTCGGGCCGTAGACGTCCGCGTCGAACAGCCCCACGCGGGCGCCCATCCGCGAGAGGCCGGCCGCGAGGTTCACCGCCACCGTCGACTTGCCGACGCCACCCTTCCCCGAGGCCACCGCGATGAGGTTCTTCACGTCGGGGAGGACGTCCTCCTCGGGTGCGAGGCCGCGGTCGATGCTGGCCGAGAGCTCGACCTCGAACCCCTCCTCGGCCAGGATCGATCGTACCTCCTCGGCGATCCCGGTCTCCGTCGGGGAGTACGGCGCACCGAGCGCGAGGTCCACGCTCACCACCCCGTCGGACACCGCCACGTCGTTCACCAGCCCGTGCGAGACGATGTCCCCCTCCAGATCCGGGTCCTCGACCGACGAGAGCAGGTCGAGGACGTCGTTCTCGTCCATGGTCGGGATTGTCAGAGCGCGTCGAAAAGGGTTGTGACACCGGCCGGGAGCAGGGTGAGAGTGGAACGATCCATCGGGTGGGGCTTTCGAGGTGTTCTCTGCTACCGCTGGCGACGAGGACATCTCGAAAGCCCTCGCTGGGTGGACTCGAGGGACTCGCTGTGCTCCTCGCGCTCGCTTCGGTCGCGTTGCGGTGCTTGCGTCATCCGTCGTCCACTCAGCGACCCCTTTCAGTCCCACCCGATGCTCCCTATCCGAACACCGTTCCGCTCGGATCGACTGCTTCGGGGCCGGCCCCGAACCGTGCGCCGGCTAAAATATATTTTAGATAACATATTTCTGTCCGACACCCCTACGGTGCGCCGATGATCGGACAGCACGACCTGCCGGCCGAGGAGGGTTCGGCGGGCGAGGTACCGACGTACAGCACCGGCACGACCACCGTGGGTATCGTCGCGTCCGACGGCGTGGTCCTGGCAACGGACCGGCGGGCCAGCCTCGGCGGTCGGTTCGTCTCGAACAAGCGAACGGTGAAGGTCGAGCAGGTCCACCCGACGGCGGCGATAACCATCGCGGGCTCGGTCGGCGGCGCGCAGGCCTACACCCGGCAGCTCCGGGCGCAGGCCCGGCTCTACGAGACCCGGCGGGGCGAACCGATGGGGATGGACGCGCTCGCGACCGCCGCCGGGAACGCGCTCCGCGGGCTCCCGGTCTCGCCGCTCTTGGGCGGCGCGGACGCCGACGGCCCGAGGCTGTTCCAGCTCGACGCCGGCGGCGTCCTCGAGGACGAGTACGGTGCCACCGGCTCCGGCACGCAGGTCGCCGTCGGCGCCATCGAGGGCCGGTACGACCCGGACGCGGACGTCGAGGCGACGTCCCGATTGGCGGCCGACGCCGTTGCCGCGGCCAGCGAGCGCGACACCGCCTCCGGCAACGGGCTCGTCCTCGCGCGGATCACGACCGACGGGGTCGACCTCCGGGAGCACGATACCGCCGACGCGGTCGCCTCTGCGGCCGCCGGGGATCGGGAGGTGACGAACTGATGCAGGGGAACCAGCAGCAGGCCTACGACCGCGGGATCACCATCTTCTCGCCGGACGGTCGACTGTATCAGGTCGAGTACGCGCGCGAGGCCGTCAAGCGCGGCTCGCTGACCGTCGGCATCCGCACGCCCGAGGGGGTGGCGCTCGTCGCGGCCGGGCGCACCCGCTCGCCGCTACAGGTCCCCGAGAGCGTCGAGAAGATACACGAGGCCGACGGACACGTGGGCATCGGGACCGCCGGCCACGCCGCCGACGGACGGCGGCTGGTCGACGTCGCCCGGCGCGAGGCACAGGTCGAGCGGCTCCGCTACGACCAGCCGGTCGACGTCGAGACGCTCACCAAGGCCGTCACCGAGCACGTCCAGGAGTACACGCAGACCGGCGGTGCTCGCCCCTACGGCGCGGCGCTCCTGGTGGGCGGGGTCGACGGCGGCCCCGGCGGCACCCCGCGGCTCTTCGAGACCGACCCCTCCGGGACCCCCTACGAGTGGCGGGCCGTCGCCATCGGCGGGGACTCCGGGGAGATCCGGGAGTTCCTCGAGACGGAGTACGAACCGGAGCTCTCGCTCGACGCGGGGGTCGACCTCGCGCTCTCGGCGCTGGCCGAGCAGAACGGCGACACGCTCGATCCCGGGGGGACGAGTGCGGCCACGGTGCCGGTCGAGACAGGTCGCTACGAGCGGATGGGCGCCGCGACGCTCCGCGAGCGGATCGGCGAACTCGGCTTCGACGCCGCGGGCTGAGCGGCCGCTCGTCGCTCGGCCGCCCCGGCCGAGCCCACGCGCTGCACGGTCGCGTCGAGATGTGGCTTCTTGCTACGCGTTCGTGTAGACGACGATACGGGTGAGGTGTGCCTCCTCCTCGTCGAACTCGAAGACGTCGCAGAACCCGGTGTCGAGGGACTCCCCGTCGTGTTCGCCGGTGACCCGACCCTCCGCGGCGGAGCCGTTCTCCGAGTGCATCCGGTTCTCGACCTCGTGGACCGTGCCCGCGAACGGGCGGAGCTCCTCGAAGTACCGCTTCACCCCGTCCGGGCCGTGGAGCGCGTCCGGACCCACGGACTTGTAGGTCACGTCCGGCGCGAGGTAGGGTTCGACGAGCGAGTAGTCGTGCTCGTCGAGGGCGGCGAAGTAGGCATCGATGAGTTCGTCCCGGCGGTCGGTGTCCATGGGCCGGGGACTCGACGGGCGGGCATAAACCTATCCGGTGGGGCCGGCCGGGGAGCCCCGACTCGGCGTGTCGATTTGCCGCGAGGTGTCGACGGTCGTCCCCGCGGGTCGGGTCAGGCCGTCGCCGATCCGGGCCTGGCGTCGGAGTCGGCCGTGGCCGTCTCCTCCTCCGCCCCCGTTTCGACGCTCCGGTCGGCCTCCGGCGCCTCGGCGGTGGCCCCCGCTCCCGCCGCGCCGGTCGCGTCGTCGTCCCCGCCCGCGCGGTCCGCTTGGACGACCGTGAGGTCGCGGCCGAGGTAGAGCGCGAGCGTCTCGTCGTCGAGCGTGGCCGACACGCGGACGGCCGGCGGATCGGTCGAGACCACGCGCTCGCGCCACTCCGGGCCGACGTTCCAGATGGGACGCCCCCGGAGGTCGACGCCGTGGTCGTGGAAGAACGACACCACGCGGGGGTCCGAGAGCGCCGTGAGCGTCGCGGGACAGGAGAGCGCGTACCCGCAGGCGGTACAGTCGAGGCTCGCGAGCGCACGCACCGGTTCGACCCCGGCTCCGTCCCCGGCGTCGCCGCTCGAACCCTCCTCCGTACCGCCGCCGCTCGTCCCGTCTCCGTCCGTGGCCCCCTCGACCAGCTCGACGCGGCCGTCGACGCGCCCGCCGCACTCCGGGCAGTTGCCGTCGGCCATCAGCGCGATCCGGTGGCGGTGGTGGCGGTCGAACGCCGCCGGGAGCGAGTCGGCATCGTGGCTCCGGAACCCGCCGGGGGGGAACGGGAGCGCGAGCAGCTCCCTGTCGCAGGCCTCACAGCCCACCGTGGCGACGTTGTCCGTCGCGCGGAGCGCGAGCCCGGGGTCGCCACAGAGGGGGCAGTCCTCCCCCAGTTCCACCGGCTCCCGGTCCACGCTCTCGGTGTAGGTCCCCGCGGCGATCCCGCGGCCGACCTGCAGCCCCGCGTAGGTGAGCTCGTACGTCTCGTCCTCCCCCTTGCGGAGGTACGGCCCAACCAGCTGTCGGAGGTGGTAGGCGAACCCGGCGGTCGTCGACTCGCCGGAGGCCTCGTACAGCTCCGAAAACGTCCGCGTGGCCGGCCGGAGATGGCCGTCCGCCCGATCGAACATCGCCCGGAGCACGGCGATCCGCGTCTCGTTCCCGAGCGGTTTGAGCGCGTCGCTGGCGGCCCCCGCGGGCACGCGACCGCCACCGAATTCGTTCACGGGGCCCCGTAGGCGACGGGGAATCATAAGGCCCTCGCCCGTGAGATCCGACGCTTTCGGTCGGAACCGACCGTAACCGCATACGGTTACATCCGGGGCGCCGAGCCCCACGAGATTAAGTGGTCTCGGCGGCTCCCTCCGGACAATGCTGGAGGACGAGTTCGGTCGAGAGGTCACCGGGGTCCGTATCTCCCTGACAGACCGGTGTAACTTCGACTGCGTCTACTGTCACAACGAGGGGCTCGGGGACACGCGGGGGCCGATGGATCCCCGGGACAACGAGATGTCGACCGACGACGTCGTCCGGTTCCTGGAGGTCTGCGAGGGGTTCGACGTCCGGAAGGCGAAGTTCACCGGCGGGGAGCCGATGCTCCGGGACGACCTGGAGGAGATCGTCCGGCGGACGCCGGACTCCATCGAGACGTCCCTCACCACCAACGGCACGTTCCTCCCCGGTCGCGCGGAGGCGCTGGTCGACGCCGGGCTCGAGCGCGTGAACGTCTCACAGGACGCGCTCGACCCGGAGGCGTTCCGCGAGGTGACCAAGTCCGGCGCCTACGACGACGTCATCGAGGGGGTGCTCGCGGCCGTCGACGCCGGGCTCGACCCCGTGAAGCTCAACATGGTCGTCTTCGAGGCCACCGCTGGCTACGTCCCCGAGATGGTCGAGCACGTCGCCGAGAACGAGGGGCTCCAGCTCCAGCTCATCGAGTACATGCCCGAGCTCGCCGGCCGGCCGGAGTGGGCCGTCGACATCGAGCGGGTCCACGGCTGGCTCGAGGAGCGGGCCGACCGGGTCGAGAACCGCGAGATGCACCACCGGACCCGGTACTACGTGGATGGGGGGATGGTCGAGATCGTCGATCCCGTCGAGAACCCGGAGTTCTGCGCCAACTGCCACCGCGTCCGCGTGACCCACGAGGGCTACCTGAAGGGGTGTCTCAACCGGAACGACGACCTCAAGCCGATGGGCGAGATGACCGAGCCGGAGATCCGGGAGGCGTTCCGCGAGACCGTCGCCGACCGGGTGCCCTACTACGGCGAGTACATGGTGCAGGACGAGGACGGCGAGTGGGTCGTCAACGAGGAGTACCTCTCCTCGCCCGTCCCCGCCGACGACTGACGGCTCCCCTCCCCTCCCCTCCCCCTCCCTTCCCTCTCGCGCCGCTCTCCTCGGTTCCCGCGGCCGTCCACGGTCCCGCCGCTACACCCGCCCTGACTCCGGCTTCGACCGCTCCCCCCGTCGCTTCCTGCTACCCCGACCCGGTCCCCGGTGCGCCCCCCTCGGGCTCCGGCAGTGGGTGGTCGAGCTCGGCCGTCACGATGCGGTCCATCGCCTCCGACTCCAGGGTCTCGGCGCGGTCGGTCTCGCCGGCCGCGGCCGCCCGCGCGGCCTCGTGCTGGGTGGCGTATGCCTTCCGGAGGGGCTCACAGCGCCGTCGGACGGGAACCGCGTAGGCCTGGAACCCCTGTGCGCCGTCGGCCTTCGCTTCGGCCAGCCGGCGGCGGGCCTCCCCGACCGAGGTCGTCGCCGCGGAGAACCGCTCCCCGGCCAGCCGGTGCTCGTCCTCGTCCATCGCCGCGAGGCCGGCCTCGTCGAGCCGGACCGCCTCGGCGAACGAGCCGAACCCCTCCAGCACGTCGACCCACGGGCCGGAGACGCCACCGAGGACGGCGCCGTCGCGGTACCACCCCTGGAGCGAGAGTCGCGGGACGGACGCCGGAGGGGCCGAATCGACCGCCTCGACGGCCTCGACCACTGCCCGGCCGTGGCGCCCCCAGGCCTCCACGGCCCGACCGGCGCGCCGCGCCCGGTCGCGCGCCTCGGCCCACCGGGCGCCGTAACAGTAGCGCTCGAACGCCCACTCGGCGCGGATCCCGACGCGAACGGCGTCGTAGAACTCGCGCCCGGCGCGGGCGAGGTCGACCGCCGCCCGGAGCGCCGGGAGCGCCTCGGGTACGGCCCCGCCCGCCGCGGTCCCGGCGGCATCGTCGAGCGCCGCCTCCGCCGCGGCGACCCGCTCGCGGACGACTCCGTGGTCCGACCCGCGGAACCGGGACTCCGAGACGCGAATGCGCTCGGGTCCGACGGGCCGCATCGCCCGGAGTTCGTCGAAGGCGGCGGCGAGGTGGTCGCGCGCGGACGCGACGGCCTCCCCGGCGTCGGCCGGACTCCGGGTCCCTGTCTCGGTGTCCGGGCCGGCCGGCGTCGAAGTCGGGGGCGGGGTCGGAGTTCCGGTCCCACCCTCTCCCTCCCCCTCCGGTGTCCGACCGTCGGGTGGCACCGTCGAGTCGGTCCCGTTCCCCCGGCGGGCGCTGCATCCGCCGAACGCCGCGGCGACCGTCCCGACGACGAACTGTCTGCGTCTCATGGGCCGGCTACGATCCGTCCGCCGTGCGGGCTGTGTCGGGACGGACCTCCGGAGCCGGACGCCGATCCCGACCCCGCCTGCTCACTTCCGGTACCGCCCGTGCTCCCGTCGTTCGTGTCGGTACCATCCGTGTCGTCGGTGCCGTCCGTATCGTGACTTCGATCCGCATCGCCGCCGTCCGTGCCGTCGGCGCCGTCCCCGCGGTCGTCGCGGCTCGCGTCGGTCGAGCTACTCCCACTCGCGGCGTCGTCTCCCGAGCCGTCGGCCGGGGCCCGTCCCCGGTCCCCCGCGTCGGAGGAGTGACCGTCGCCACCGCCGGTCCTCGTGCGGTGAGCGAGGTCCGCGACCCTGTCCCGCCCGGTTTCGGCATCGATGGACGTGCCCGCGAACCGGCCGCCGATCGTCTCGGCGCTCGCCCGTTCGGCCGTCCCGAGAACGTTCCCGTCCTCGTCCCTTGCGGGGTCCCCGCCGTCGCGCGTCGACCGCTTGAACGCCGTCGTCGCGTCGGCGTGGTGATCCACGTTGGCCGTATCGCCGGTCGTCCGGTACCGCTGGTCCCAGTCGGCGGCGTTCACCTCGCCGTCGCCGGTGAGGTCGTCCTCGACGGTCTCGCCGTCCAGTTCGAACGACTCGTCGTTCTCCACGCGGGTCCACTGGTCCACGAACGCCCGCTTGACGAGGTCGCCGCTGTAGCCGTACGTGTCCGCCTCGTCCTGGGGCGACTCCGCGGCGACCCCGTAGTCGGTACTCGTGTCGTTCGCGTCGAGGCTGTCGAGCTGCTCCCGGGTCGTCCGTCGCCAGTGGAGGTCGATCTTCTCTTCACGCCTGAGCCTCTCGATCTCGGTCGGGCCGACCGTCTCCGATACTGTGCCGCCGTTCTCGTAGACACACCGGTCGGAGTGGGGGTGACGCCCGTCCCGCTGTCGCTCGCTGGTGAAGTAGCAGGTCACGTCGGTCGTGTCGTTGTCGACCAGCGTTCGGTTCGTCGTCCGCCCCGAGACGGTGACCGCGTCGGTGACCGACGCGCCGTCGTCGTCGGTGACCGTCACCCGGACGGTCCGGCTGGACCCGTCGGTCGGGACCCGGACCCGGCGGCCCGGCGACCACTCGGTCGTGCGGACCCGTCCGTCGGGGTCGTCGGCCTCGACCGAGAGGGTCAGGCGTTC
>PXRQ01000014.1 GCA_003022005.1 Halobacteriales archaeon QS_5_70_15 | reverse complement strand
ATTCGAAAGCGATAATCCAGCAAGATGGAGTTGAATACTGAGCTTCATCAACAGTCGCGGTGTTGCTTCTCGCTCCACAAACCCTAACTTGATCTCGTCTAAACAACCGCTGAGGCGGGCGTTTTCTGGCATAGGACACGAGAAAACTGCTCCGCCTCACCTTTCATCCTTATCTGAACACCGCCGCTACGTACGGCCTATAACGGAAGCGTTTACCGAACGAGACCGCGAGAGCCGACCAAGCAGAACGGACTCGACCCGTACACGCCCGACGAACCGCTGTACGAGTGCACGGAGTGTGGCGGTCGCCTGCCCGGCGGGGGCGGTGGCACCTGCGGGGACTGCGGCGGCACGCTGAAGAACATCGCCGTACCGCGGGGATGACGTCCGCCCGTCGTGAACGACGGAGGGTCTCCGTAGAAGTCCCGACTATGCCGATCCTCCCGAAGCAACGTTCCCGTCACGGGAGACGGTACTCGGGGGAACCCCGGCTCGTGGATCGCCCGGCAGCCGCCCCCGTTCGGGACGTTCCTGCCGGCTACGGTCGGTCGTTCGTCTGCCCCGGTCGGCGGCCGCCCCGTCGGACGCAGGTCGTTCGTCCGTCCGACAGATTTATGTTCCCTGGTACCATTACTCATGATCGCGCCGGAAACCGCGAGGACACACCGGACGACCGAAGCAAGAACACCCGTCAGGGTGGTACGGTTCCGGTTGGGGGCAACAACCGAAGGGCCCGTAACAGGGCAACGAGGACAACGCTCCGAAGGAGAACCGCAGCAGTCCAGGGCCGATCCGTCCGGACGGACCGGAAGGAAGGCCAAGTACCGGACGTCGCGTGAGTGGTGTTCGGGAAACCGACGCCGTCAGCAAAAGTCGGTGAAAGCCCGACTAAAGCCCGCAAGGGCAAGGCCGGTGGGAGCCCGGCTGAAGCCGACAGAGCGCGTCGGAAGGGCCGCAGGACTGTGGAAAACGTCTCCCGTCCGGGTCCAAATCGCGACTTCTCCGCGTTCCCACGACCGGCGAGCCACCGGTACCCGCGGACCGTCCGGGATCAGGAACGGGTCCCCGTCCCGTCGTCCGCCCCGGGATGGGCGGCATCCTCGATCTCGATCCGGCCATCGAGTTCGCGCTTCGAGGCCGGGCCGATGGTGATGCCCGCCCCCTCGGGGCGGGACTTGACCGCCCGTGTGTACGCCGACCTGATGGCGAAGACGTCGCGGCTTCGGGGGTCCTCGATCCGGTAGTGTACCCGGACGACGACCGAGTCGGACCCGAACTCCTCGAGGTATGCCTTCGGGCTCGGGGCGTCGGCGACCCCCTCGACGTCCGCGGTCGCGGCCCGGAGGTGTTCGATCGCCGCCGCGTCGGCCTCGTACGCGACCCCGGTCCGCTCGACGACCCGCTGGCGGCCCTGGCTGTACGGCCGCGCGACGGCCGCCCCCGCGAGGGTCGTGTTCGGCACCGTGACGAGCTTCCCGTCGGGGGTGTGTACGCGGGTGACCCGCAGCGTGATCGACCGGACGGTCCCCTCGCCGTCGGCCCACTCGATGTAGTTGCCGACCTTGAACTCCGGATCGAACACGAGGACCAGTCCGCTGACGAGCGATCCGATGACCGTCTGTCCGGCGACGCCGATCGCGAGCGTGCCGGCGGCGGTGACGAGCGCGGAGTCGCTGATGAACTGCCCGTACCCCGCGACGCCCGCCCCGACGACGAACCCGACGACGACCGCGACGAGCCGGGTGTACCGGGACATCGCCTCCCCGATGGTCGGGTTGTTCCGGTTGCGTCGGCCGACGATCCCCGACACCAGGGGGTGGCGACGAACCACCCGAGGAGGGCCGTCACAAGGAACCAGCCGCCGCGGAAGACGGCCGGTCAGTAGTCGGCGAGCTCCTCGACGCCGACGCCGGGGGTGGGCGTGGCCGTCTGCAGCGCGACCGCGGACACGACGGAGAGCATGCTCGCCGGGAGGGACGGCCGCTTGAAAAGTCCGGCCCGGCCGCCCCGCCTACCGGGAGCCGACGTGCCGTCGGAACAGCCGGACGTTCCGCCGGTTCGCCCGGAAGGCCATGTCGAAGAGATCACCCACGAGCGGGAGCGAGCCGACCGTCCAGTCGAGTCCCACGTGCAGGAGCATCCGGGCGAGGGTCGCCCGCGGCACCCCCGCGAGCCACGCCTCGAAGACGACGTAGAGCGAGCAGAGCGCGGCCCCGGCGTCGCCGGCGAACGGGAGCAGCCCGAGAAGCGGATCGAGGCCGACCCCGCCCACCACCGGGAGGGTGACGGCGTCGTCAAGCAGGTCGGCGACGAGCTCCGCGCGGCGGAGGCCGGGAGGGGTGAGCTCGGGGTCGCTCATCAGTAGGGGAACCCCACGAAGAGGATGGCCACGGCCGCGGCGGCCGCGCTCGCGAGGAACGCGGCGACGAAGGCGACCGTCGACCACGAGCGGACGGTCCGGCCGTCGAGCGGGCCGAACGGGAGCATGTTGAACGCCGCGAGCGCGGCGTTGATGGTGATTCCCAGCTGGCCGACCTCGCCGAGGAACCCGCCGGCGAGCAGGTACAGCGGCGCGAAGACGGGAATCAGCAGGAGGTTCGTGACGGGGCCGGCCAGCGCCACCAGCCCCCGCTGACGGTCGGAGATCCGTCCCCGGTGGTGGACCGCGCCGGGGGCGGCGAAGAGGAACCCCGCGAGCCCCGCGCCGACCGCGAGCGCGAGCATCGTGTAGTCCGCGCGGAACTCGGCGGCCTGGCCGAACCTGACCGCGACCACCTTGTGCGCGAGCTCGTGGAGCAGGAACGCGACCCCGACGGTGAGCATCGAGACGAGGAACACCCGGGCGAGGATACCCGTTCCCGTCGACTCGAGCAGCGTGAACGGCGAGAACGACCGGCTGACTGACGAGAGGATGAAGAAGGTGAACGCGACGCCGAGCGCGACCCAGGCGATCCCGAAGTCCCCGAGTTCGCGGGTCGAGAACCGGACGGTCACGCGAACCCCCCGAGGACGAGGTCGAGGCTGTTGCGCGCGCCGCGGAGCATCAGCGCGGCGACGTCGCCGGCGCTCTCGATGCCCGCGCCGGCGAACAGCGCCGGCACCGCTACGGCGACGAACAGGACGCTGCCGACGAAGCTCCCGATGTTGGTGAGGGCGACGATGACGATGAGCCGGAACAGCGGCACGTCGAGCATGTCGCCCAGGAGGTCCCGTATCGGGCGTTCCTCGTCGCCGAGCAGCTCGTTCAGCGTCGAGATGTCGGCCACGTTGACGTCGATGTACCGCAACTCGACGTAGCCGGCGAACCAGCCCGGCGCGAGCAGGGGGTTCACCGACGTGAGCCACGCGACGGCGCCGCCGACCCCCGCGCTCGTCCAGTGGGCGCCCGCGAGCTTCGCCAGCCCGAACGCGAAGACGGCGTTGACGACGAACCACGCTGCGAGCAGCCGGAACAGGAACCCCTGCTGGACTCCCGCCATCGCCACGAGCGCGAAGAAGACGAGGAACCCGAGGGTGAACAGGTAGCCGAAGATCTTGTAGACGGAGAACCGCGAGCCCGTCTCCCGCCCCGTCAGGTCGGCCATCGGGGGGAGCGTCTCGGGGTTCGCGAGGTACCGTTCGATACCCTCCCTGTGGCCGGCGCCGACGACCGCGACGACGTGTTTGCCCGCCTCGCGCAGCCCGAGGAGGTTGTGCGCGAGGTAAGCGTCGCGTTCGTCGATGAGCGCCTCGGCCCCGCCCGGCGAGAAGCGCCGGAACTCCTCCATCATCGCGCTCACGACGTCCGCGTCGGTGAGGTTCTCGACGTCGAACTCCTCGTACTCGGACTCGTCGGGGGCGGTGAGGACGAGCGCCGCGGCGAGCGCGACCCCGATGCCGAGGCCGACGACCGCCGCGAGGACCAGCCCGTCGAGCAGCGCCACCACCAGTCCCGGCGCGAGCGCCGCCGGCAGGAGGACCGGCCCGGCGACCGCCTCCGCGAGGACGGCGAAAACGACGCCCATCAAGAGCCCGACGCCGACGCCGATGGTGACCGGGTCGGCGACCCCGAGCGCCATCCCGCCGACGAGTCGGAGCTTCTCGAGCCCCGTGAGCCGCGTCCAGAACCGCTGGATCGTCACCTGGATGTCCCGGTCCACGAGCGCCACGTCGATGCCGCTCGCCTCCGCGGTCTCGACGGCGGCCATCATGTCGGCGCCGGGCTTGATGTCGAAGCGCTCGCCGAGCCGGGCCTGGACGTACGAGAGCATCCAGTAGGCGAGGAACTGGAAGACGGTGTTGCCCTTCAGGAGGTCGCCCGCGTCGAGGTCCTCGGGGGTCTCCCCGCGCATCTGCCCGAACCGCCCCTCGTCGAGCTCGACCGCGACCACGTCCGGCGACGCCGCGGCGATGGTCTCCCCGACCTCGTGGACGCTCGTCTCGGAGACGTGGGCGGTCCCGACGAGCGTGACCCGACCGCCGTCACCCCCATCTCCCGCCCCGGCCGACTCGGCGACGTCGCTCATTACCGGCCGAAGTGCCGGACGGGGGAAAGGGTTGTCGGGCTACGCCGGGTGGCGTGTCGACCCGGACCAAGTGGACGGGCGGTCGCGCTCGACCCCGTCGTTCCCCTTCCCGCCGGAGTTCCCCTTCCCGCCGGAGTTCCCCTTCCCGCCGGAGTTCCCCTTCACGACCTCGAAGGGGCGCATCATCTCGTGGTCCTCGTGTTCGAGGACGTGGCAGTGGAAGGGGTACTGACCGGCGAACTCCCCGAACTTCACCAGGATCCGGACCGTCTCGCCCGGGTTCACCCTGACGGTGTCCTTCCCGACCCGCTCGTTCGGGTCCGGTTCGTCGGTCCCGTCCGGGCCGCGGCCGAGCACGTCGAACTCGACCAGGTGGAGATGGATCGGGTGGGTGTGGACGGTCCGGTTCTCGAGCTCCCAGACCTCGGTCGTCCCGAGCTGCGGTTTCACGACCGTCTCGTCGTCGAACCGCCGACCGTTCAGCAGGTGTGTGGGAAGTCCGTACTCGTCCCGGACCATGCTCATCTCCACGTGCCGGGTTTCCCTGGCGGCCCGCTCGTTCGGCCCGGGGTCGGTCGGGAGGTGGAGGGTGGTCGGGTCCGCGCTGTCGTCGGCCACCTCCTCGCCGGGGTCCGAGACACGGATCTGCAGGAGTTCCCCGAGGTCGGGGCCGGACCCGCCGTGGTCGTCGTCACCGTGGTCGTCGTCCTCGTTCCCGCCGTGTCCATCGTCACCGTGGCCGCCGTGGTCGTCCCCGCCGGCGAAGGGGAACGCGGCGTCGTTGGTGACCGTGAACGTCTCGCCAGCGAACTCCGAGAAGTCGACGACGACGTCCCCGCGTTCGAACGGGGCGAGCAGCAGCGAGTCGAGGTCGCCCGCGGGGCCGATCCCGACCACGTCCTCAAGGAACCCGTGGCCGGCGGCGACCTGGTGCAGCGTCGGGACGTCAGTACCGTCGTCGTTCTCGAGCCGGAGGTCGTACGTCCGCCCGTTCGACCCGTTCACGAACCGGAGGCGGTACCTGCGGGGCTCCACCTCCAGGTACGGCCACACGGCGCCGTTGACGACCGCCGTGTCGCCGGCGACGTTCGGCGCGAACGAGTCCGGGTAGTGCAGCGAGCCGTCCTCGTCGAACGACCGGTCCTGGAGCATGAGCGGGACGTCGTACTCGCCGCGCGGCAGGTCGAGTTTCTCCTCCGCCCGGCTCGTGATCACGTAGAAGCCGATCAGCCCGGCGTAGGCGTTGAGTCGGCTGATGCCGCGCGCGTGATCGTGGTACGTCGAGGTCATCCTTCGCTGGCGGTTCGGGAGGTCGTGGACGTGCTCGGAGAACCGGGGACCGGTGATCCCGTCGGGCGATTTCCACATGTCCGCCTGGCCGTCGCTCTCCGGGGCGACGTTGAGGCCGTGGAAGTGCGTCACCGTCCGAACCCCCGGGACGGGCCCGTCGTAGTCGGGGTAGTCCTCGGGTTCCGTTCCGGCGATCCGCTCGTCGACGGCTAGGAGGTGGTCCGTGGGCAGGTCGCCGTTGTCGAAGCGGACCTCGATCCGCTCGTTGCGACGCGCCCGGATGATCGGCCCCGGGTACTGCCCGTCGAACCCCCAGAGGGTCGTCTCCGGGAGGTCCGGGTGGAGCCGTTTCGAGAACTCCCGCACCGGGATGTCGTAGAAGTCGGGGCCCTCTCCCGTCCCGTCCGGCTCCCGGACCTCCGGGATCGGCAGCGGCCGGACGTACTTCTCGAGGGAGACGGAGGACGTCGCGACGGCGCCGGTAGCCCGGGAGAGAGCCCCGGTCACCGCGAGCGCGGTACCGGCCGCCTTCAGGACCGTGCGTCGAGTATGCTGCGGTGTCATACTCCAGGAACGGACCCGGAAGTCGAGAAAAAATGTGTTCTGGTACGACTGTCGAAACCACCGCCCCGCCCGGCGGGACGGCGGCAGTACGGACCCCCGGCTATCCCAGAACGGTTCCGTCCACCGTCCCGGCCGCTCACTCCCCGCCCGGTTCGCCCTCCAGCGCGGTCTCGCGGAGCCGCTCGTCGCGGTCGGTCTCGACCGTCAGTTCGGGGACCGGCGTCGCGTCGCCGTCCTCGTCGATGGCGACGTAGACGAAGTACGACTCGGCCGTCGGCTTCCGCTCGCCCGTCCGGAGGTCCTCACGGTAGGCCTGCAGGCGGACGCTCACGCTCGTCCGGCCCGCCCGGTAGACGTACGCCTCGACGAGCGCCGTGTCCCCGACCTGGATGGGTCGGCGGAAGTCGAGTCGGTTGATGTGTGCGGTGACACAGGCGTGCCCGGCGAACCGCATCGCCGCCATCGCCCTCGCCTCGTCCATCCACCTGCGGACGTTCCCGCCGTGGACCGACCCGAGCGAGTTCGCGTGGTTCGGCTGGACCATCCACCGGTTCTCGATGCGGGTCTCCGCGAGCGTCGGCATGGTGCGAGGCCTGGCCGCCCGGCCGGAAAGCTCCACGGCCTACGCGACGTCGCCGGTCGTCCCCGCCCGCCCGAGCGCCAGCCAGCACGCCAGGAACATGACCGCGAGCCCGACCAGCGACGGCGTGACGAGCGCGAACGCGGGTCGGAGGGACCCCGCGACGCCGTCGGCGCCGAACGCGGCGAGGACCGTCCGGACGTCGTCGAACCGGACCGAGAGGTTCCAGAGCAGTGCCCCGGCGAGGAAGGCCACGTAGGCCCGCCCCTCGAGGACGTACAGGAGCGGGACGACCGGCAAGTAGAGCAGGACGCCGTAGACGGGGAACGACGGGAGGAAGACGAGGGTTCCGGCGACGGTCGCGTACGCGCCGACGAGTCGGCCGAGGGGGGTCCCGGCGTCGAGCCGGACGTAGAGCCCGCCCACGACGGGCGCGACGACGGCGAACGCCCCCGCGGTGAGGGCGAGCGACCCCCACCCGGGGAACAGCACGGAGAGCGGCCGCCGGACGGTGACGTACGCCGCGCCGGGGTCGAGGCCGCCGGCGAACGCGTCGTCGCCCGCGCGGGGCAGGAGCGCCTCGGTGACGTACGCGAGCGTCGTGTCCGGCCCGAAGGCGAGCAGGCCGAGACCGACCCCCACGACACCGGTCGCGACGGCGGCGGCGACGGCCCGCCACGCCCGGCGGCGGAGCAGCCAGACCCCGGCGAGCGCGGGGAACGCCTTCACGAACGCGGCGAGGCCGAACGCGACGCCCGCCCGCGACGCCCACCGTCCGCCGTCGGTACCGCCGCCGGAACCGTCGGGGGCGTCGGGGTCCGGACCGTCGGAACCGATACCGGTGTCGGTGTCGGTGCCGGCGGCACGGTCGAGCCACGAGAACCCCGCGACGAGCGCGAGCGCGAGCGGGAGGTTCACCTGGCCGAAGACGGTCGAGGGCATCGCGTGGACCGACAGCGTGCAGAAGGCGTAGACGAGCGCCCGGTCGACCCGGTCGAGCCCCCGCCCGTACCGGTCGAGGTACGCGAGGAGGAGTCGGGCCGCGAGGAGCCCGGCGGCGAGGTTGAGCGCCGTGAACGCCAGGTAGGCGACGAACGGCGGTAGCAGGGTGAACGGGAGGAACGCGAGGACGGTCAGGGGCGGATAGGCGTAGACGAGGTAGTCGACGCCGACCGGCGAGACGCCGTAGAGCGGCCCCCCGGCGAGGACCGTCTCGGCCGCGAAGTAGTACACCTCGAAGTCGAGCGCCACGGCGCCGGGCCGGACCGCGGCCGTATACGCGAGATGTACGAGGCCGAACAGGACGCCCGCCGCGAGTACGAGACGGGTACCCGTCCGCGGGGTCGGGCTCTCCCCCGAGGCCGGTGCCGGTCCGGGTTCCGTTCCCGGATCCGGCCCCCGCCCCACCGAACCTTCGTCCATGGCGCGGTGCTCGCCGAGCCACCACTTCCCGGTGACGGTATCGGCGTCCGACGTCCGCGCCCCGGCCCGTTCGCGGGGCGGTCCGGGTCCGATGGGCCGGGCGGGGCGAGGGAGGTCCGAGCGCCGCTCGCGTCGGGCGATGGTCGCGGAACCAGCGTCGAGAGCCCCGAACGCCCGGGGGGCGGTCTCGACCGACTCCGGGAGCGGTGTCTTCAGTCCGGAGCCCCGGGGCCGGTGATCTCGAACCCCGCGCCGCCGCCGGCGCCGTCGGTCGCGCGGACTTCCCACCCGTGGACCCCGGCCACCTGTTCGACGGTGCCCAGCCCGAACCCGGTCCCCTCGCGGGAGGTGGGGTAGCCGGCGTCGAACACCGCATCGCGTTCGTCCTCGGGGATGCCGGGGCCGTCGTCCTCGACGTAGAAGCCGTCGTCCAGCTCGCCGATCCGCACCGTCACGTCCTCGCCGCCGTGTTCGACCGCGTTCCGCAACAGGTTCTCGAGGAGCTGCTGGAGACGACCCCGATCGGCCCGGCCCGACCGGTCGACCTCCGCGACGACCGTCGCTCGGCCCGTCTCGACGTTCCGCCAGCAGGTCTCCACGAGGTCCGCGAGGTCGATACGTTCCGGGCCACTCGCGCCCTCGCCCTCGCGGGCCAGTGTGAGCAGCTCGTCGATGAGTGCCTCTATACGTCCGTGCGCCCGGGCCACCGCCTCGAGGTGTTCGCTGTCACACTGCTCGCGTGCGAGTTCCGCGTGCCCTTGGCGACTTCCAGCGGGTTCCGAAGGTCGTGGAGATGACGCTCGCGAACCCCTCTAGGCGTTCGTTCTTCCGCTTCAGTTCGTTTCGCACCTGCTCGCGCTCGAGTTCGTAGCTCACCAGCCGGCTCGTGAGTCGGACGAACGTCCGCTCGGCGTCGGTGGACGGCTCCTCTCGCGGGGTCGCCGACGCGAAGAAGACCGTCCCGTACGGCTCGCCGTCGACCGTGATCGGGGTGCCGATGTAGCAGCCGAGACGGAACGTCTCGTAGGCCGGATCCTTCCCCCAGCCGGCCGCCCTCGCGTCCCGGATCTCCAGCAACCCGTGCCCCTCGATGGTCCGCCGGCAGTACGACTGCGAGAGCGGACAGGACTGGCCCGGCTGTAACAGCTCGCGATCCCCGCTCGCCTCGATGATCGTCTGGGTGCCGCCCCGCCGGTGCTCGTCGTCGAACCCGATCCGCGTCAGGTGACCGTACGGGAGGTCGAGCTTCTCGTAGCCGATCGTCAGGAGCCGGTCGATCTTCTCTCGGCCTCCGCTCCCGTGTCCGTCGCCAGGTCGTACAGCGTCTGGAGGAACTCGATGGTCCGCTCGCGCTCCCGTTCGCGGTCCTTCCGGTCGGTGATCTCCCGCGTGAAGCCGGCGACCCGAACGACGTCCCCCTCCCCGTCGAATATCGGCCTCGCCGTCGTCCGTACCCAGCTCCGTTCGCCGTCGTCCCCAAGGACGCGACACTCGATGTCGGCCGGCTCCCCGTTCGAGACGCGGTCCGTGGCCCGCCGGACGCGTTCGCGGTCCTCGGGATGGACGGCGTTCAGGAAGTCCCGGGGGTCCTCCCGTATCGCTGACTCCGGGCGGTCCCAGACCGCCTCGTATCCGGAGACGAAGAGGCGCTCCTCCCACTCCCGATCGAACATCCAGATGCAGTCGCTCATGCTCTCGGTCAGCTCCCGCAACCGCCGCTCGGTCCGCTCGACCTCCCGCTTTGCCCGGTACTGTTCGACGCTGTTCCTGATGCGGTTCGCCAGAACGGCGTACTGCTCGCTCCCGGACTCCTTCTGCATGTACCCGGTGACGCCGGCCGCGATCGCCTCGCTCCCCTTGCCGGTGAAGAGGATGAACGGGAGGCGGGGTACTCCTCCCGGAGAGACTCGAGGAACTCGATCCCGTTTTCGCCGGGCATGTCGTAGTCCGATACGATGCAGTCGAAGTCGCCCTCGGCGAGCCGTTCCGGGCCCTCGCCGGCGCTGGTCGCGGTCTCGACCTCGAACCGACCGGCCTCCCGTTCGAGGAAGCCGGCGGCCACGTCCGCGAAGTCCGGCTCGTCGTCGACGCGGAGGACCCGGATCGTGTCCGATCACGCGCTCGTTGACGGTAGTTGCACTCATTTTGAGCGTGTCATAGAATCCATCTCATAGCTTCTCGGATCCCGGATCGATTCCTCGTTCGAAGTTGGTGACGGCAACGACGAGCCGGAGACAGAGCGCAACGAACACTTCTGTTCGTACGTGGACGCGGCCTCGGGCGCGGACGTGTCCGAGGCCGCAGTCCTTGACTGCGTCGTTGGTTCGACTCCTGTCCGGGTTGTACGTCTCGTCTATGATGAACTGTTTCAGCTGAACGTCCTCGCTGTGTTCTTCGATGCGGTCTTCGACGCTGTACGCGGTGTCTTTCGGGCCGTCAGTGTTTCGCGGGTTATACGGAGCGACTGGCACGACCCCTGCGGCAGCAGGTGGTCGTGCCAGTTGAGAATGTCGTAGGCGCTGTCTCCGAGCATCCAGATCGGTGTATCGACGGCGAAGGCGTCACGCAGTGATAGATTTTCAAAGATGGTACCGAGATATTTTTGCCTCCACGATCTGTCGCTCCTCGAGATGTCCTCGGATCAAAAACCGGCTTCCTGCACTTCGCACCCGTTCACCGGTATCCCAGGTCTTTGAGTTTTTCGAGGCGCTCGTCTTCTCCAGTCCGTATCTCGTCCCGGTCGAGTGATTGCGAAGTGATCTGCCGACGTTTCGCGAATCCGGTTTCGAGCCACGGGACTTTGACCAGTTTTTTTGTGTGTATGCCTCGCGGGTGCCCATACCGTCGTACCGGGAACGGGACCGCAAACTCCCCAAAGAGGTTCCCGTGATCGGAAGTCACGACCGTTTTGCCGACCAGCTCGTCACAGAGACGCTCGACGTGCGGGAGGACGAGTTCGAGATTTTCCATGTACGCCTGCACGACTCGCTCGGTATCGAGTTCGCCGTCTCTGAGTTTTCCCCACACTTTTTTTTCGGTATCGCCGACCTTATCGGAAAGTTTGTCGTAGGCGGTCATCCCTCTTTCCTCTATCCGTCTGCCATTCTTGCCGATGAACGGTTGATGAGGCTGAATAAAGTGTCCGATAATCCGCTTGTCGGGATAGTCGGCGGACGCTTTCCTGATCGCGTTCGCCACCGGTTCCGGCCGCACTGTGTTCACCTCCTCGTCCCAGTAGTGTTTCCAGACATCTACGACATCGTGAAACACAGTATCTACATCAACACGACACCACTCGTCGACCCGGGGGACCGGATTGGCAGTTACGTAAACCGTGTCGAAGTGTTGGGAACCTTTGAAATTGCCCTCGAAAAATTCGCCGGTGTTTGATCCCTTGGACAGTCGGTGTTCGAGTGTCCCGGGAATTGTGTTTGCTTTTTCGAACATATCGTACCGACAGGCATCCAGAATGATGAGGTTGTCCCAGTCTTCGGCCACGATCGTAGACCGGTTTCTCGGAAAGTGTGTGAAGTATTTGTCCATCGCCCGCTCCAGGATAGTCGAATAGACCGACCCAAGCCATGGTGAGAGACGAAACCGTCGACGCATATTGCGTTAGTCACAACTCGCGTAACTTAGTTAATCATTGGGTTCGGTTAAGGACTGGATCGTCTCACGGAGGCTTCATACGGTCGTGCGTAGTCTTTTCCCGTCGATACCCGACTCTATCGGGGTTATCGCCGGTACATCGGTACGCACGACCGTATCAGCCACTCGT
>PXRQ01000013.1 GCA_003022005.1 Halobacteriales archaeon QS_5_70_15 | reverse complement strand
GAGTCGTGGGGTCCCGGGTTCGCCTCGGGGTGGTACTGCCGGGTGATGATCTCGAGGTCGTCGCTCTCCAGCCCCTCCGGCGTGTCGTCGTTGACGTTCACCTGCGTGACCTCGAGCGGCCCCGGATCCGAGACGGTGTAGCCGTGGTTCTGGGTGGTCATGACCACCTTGTTCGACCGGAGGTCGCGGACCGGCTGGTTCACCCCGCGGTGGCCGAACTCCATCTTCTCGGTGCCGCCCCCGAGCGCCGACGCGATGACCTGCTGGCCGAGACAGATGCCGGCGAGCGGGAACTCGCCCGCGTACGCCTCGACGAGGTCCTTCGCGGCCACGAAGTTCTCCGGATCGCCGGGCCCGTTCGAGACGAACACGACGTCCGGGTCGACGTCCGCCACCTCCGCGGGGGTGGCGTCGTAGGGGAGCGTCTCGACGACGGCGTCGCGCTCGACCAGCGACTCGAGGATCGAGCCCTTCGCGCCGCAGTCGATCAGCGCGACCCGCGGGCCCGACCCCTCGGGGTTGTGCGTCTCGCGCTCGGCGATGGAGACCCGCTCGCCGATGTCGGTGTGCTCGCTCATCCCCTTGCACAGCGCGAGCTCCTCCTCCGCGGCCTCCGGCGTCGCGTCCGGCCCGGCCGCGATGCCGCACTTCATCGCCCCCTCGTCGCGGATGCCCGTGACGAGGTCGCGGGTGTCGAGGTGGTCGACGGCCGGAACGCCCTCCTCGGCGAGCCACTCGGCGACGTCGTCGGTGAACTCGCGGGCGACGGCGGCGCGGGGGTGGACGCGGTCGGACTCGAAGCGTTCCTCTCGGACGCCGTAGTTGCCGATCAGCGGGTACGAGAACGTGAGGACCTGCTCCTCGTAGGAGGGGTCGGTCAGCGACTCCTCGTAGCCCGTGTAGGCGGTCGTGAACACCAGTTCGCCGCGCGTACGGCCGGGGGAACGACACCGCGCCTCGACCACGCTGCCGTCCTCCAGGGCCAGGTAGGCGTCCGACATTACGAGACTCGTACGGATGACCCCACAATAACCGTTTTGTTCGAAGCCGAGTTACGAAATTCGTAATCGTCAAGTACGGAGGGGGGGAACGATCACACCTCGATGGACGGACTCGACCGCGAGATACTGGCCATCCTCCGCCGGGACTCGCGGACCCCGTACACGGAGATCGCCGACCGGGTCGGCACCAGCGAGGGGACGGTCCGGAACAGGGTCGAACGGCTCGTCGACGAGGGGATCATCGAGCGGTTCACCGTCGCCACCCGCACCGGGAACGTCAAGGCGATGATCGAGGTCGGGGTCGCGGTCGACGTCGACACCACCGAGGTGTCCGAGCGGATGGCCGAGTGGTCCGAGGTCGACTTCGTCTGGCAGGTCTCCGGCGAGGAGGACATCGTCGTCGTCGCCGATACCACCGACACGGGCGCGCTGAACGACCTCATCACGAAGGCCCGCGAGATGGACGAGGTCGTCTCGACGAAGACGCGGCTCATCCTCGACGAGAAACTGGGCTGACTCGCGGTCCCGATCGGTCGACCCGCCCGGATCCGGGAGGGGACCGCGGTCACCGGACGTCCGGAAGGGCGAGGTACCCCTCCCCGTAGAGCCGCACCGCGAGCGCGAGGCCACCCGCAGCCGAGAGGCTACCGAGGTCGGCCAGCCCCGGCAAGCAGAGGAAGTACCCGAAACAGACGGGGGAGCCACGGTCCGAACAGGACGAGAACGCCGGCGGGCAGCAACGCGAACGCGAGGGCCCCGAGCACCGCTGAGACGCCCCGACCCACACGCCCAAGCGCCCACCCGCCGAGACGGCAGCGTATGGTCGACTGTCCGATCACCGTCGTCGACAGGGGCACCATCACCGCGGACACGAACGCCATCCTCGACGGGTTCGTCACCGCCACCGCGAGCGAGCCCGACCCCGATCTGCACCGCGGCGAGGGCATCGTGTTCAACCTCGTCCTCGACCACCCCGAGGCGACCGTGCTCTGGGACACCGGCTCGCACCCGGAGGCGGTCGACGGCCACTGGCCGGACGGCCTGTACGAGGCGTTCACACACGAGGATCCCCGGCCGCTCGAGGCGGACCTCGAATCCGTCGGCTACTCGGTCGAGGACATCGACCTCGTGATACAGAGCCACCTCCACCTCGACCACGCGGGCGGGCTCTACGCCTTCGACGGCACCGACGTGCCGATCGTCGTCCACGAGGCCGAACTCAAACACGCCTACTACTCCGCACTGACCGACGAACCGGACGCCGACGAGGCGTATGTCCTCGAGGACTTCGACCACGACCTGAACTGGGAGGTGGTCCACGGCCGGCGACACACCCTGTTCGAGGACATCGAGCTCCACCACCTCCCCGGCCACACGGCGGGCCTGCTGGGTGTGTTCGTCGACCGCGAGGACCCGGTGCTGGTCGCCGGCGACCAGGCCTACGTCCGGGCGAACTACGAGTCCGGTTGGTCGATGGGCGCGAGCCTCCTCCATTCGACCCGGGACTGGCACGACAGCATGGAGCGGTGCAAGGAACTGGAGCGCCGCCACGGCGCGCGCGTGCTCTACGGTCACGACGCCGACCAGATCGAGGCACTCGGCGGGTCGTTCTGAGACACGTACCGGATCGGACTACGCCCAGAGACTACGTGGACAGAGCCGGAAATATCCCGAGGCAGATCTCGAAGTCCGCGCCGTCGATTTACCTACGGACCGTGGGTGTACTTCCCGGTGTCCTCGTCCCTGTATCGGTTGGACTCCTCGTCGTACTTTTCACCCATGAGCCTCCTCACCGTGTCGTTCACTTCCTTTTTTGCCTTGTTAGACGTCTTCTCCGCCATACACCCGTCTATTTGCGTCTATATCCTCAAAAGTGTAATGTATGTGTCATCAACTGGTGACGCAGTCGGCAGCGGATGCCGCCGTCCGTAGTCGAGAGTCTACCGAGACGTGAATCAGTCCTCCGTCACGTCCTTCAGCCGGATACCGTCGTCGACGAGCCGGTAGTTGCGCTCGCGGTCGAGGCGGTCCGCGAGGTCCCCGTGGGCGTGGAGCTGTTCGACGAGGTTCGCGTGGAGGTCCCGCCACGCGACGGCGTAGGCGGGGGACTGCCCCCACGCTCGCAGTTCGGGGACGAACTCGTCGTAGGTCTTCATCCGGGCCTCCATGTGCTCGATGACGTCGAGCAGTTCGGCCGCGTCGACCTCGCCCTCGCCGCCGGCGTCGATGGCGCGGTTCACGGCCCGCTCGTACCCCTCGACGGCCCGCTCCATGTCACGTGCGGCGTCGGCCCCGTCCTCCGGGAGCAGTTCGATCAGCCGCTCGGGGATCGTCAGGTGGACGTGTTCCATGGACGGCGTAACGGGGGGCGGAACGTGAAACCTGTCGTTTGCGGCACGACCTCGATCCGCCGCTCCGGTCGCGTTCCGATACCCGGTCGGCCGCTACGCCGACTCCAGCGCCGCCGCTATCTCGCCGAGGTCCGGAAAGGTGAGCGGCTCATCGGCGGCCCAGGCGTACTCGACGGTCCGGTCGGGCGCGAGGACGAACACGCTCCGGCGGGCGATCCCCCGGAGGATGCCCTCCTCGACCCGGACGCCGTACTCTCCGAGGACGTCGTTGTTGAACGTCGAGAGCAGCGGGAAGGAGAGGTCGTACGCGTCGACGAACGCCAGCTGCGGGAACGGCGGGTCGGCGCTCACCCCGTACACCGACCCCGGGAGGTCGGCGAGTTCCGACCACCAGTCCCGCATCCGGCACATCTCCCGCGTGCAGGTCCGCGAGAACGCCCCCGGGAAGAACGCGAGCGCGACCGGTCCCTCCGCGAGCGCGTCCTCCAGCGCGAACGGTTCGACCTCTTCGGACGTGAACTCGCCGGACTTCCCCGCGGCGTTCTCGGGCGTGACCATCGGTGCCTCGAACGCCGGTGCGGCGTCGCCTGCCTCGAGCATGTCGGGACGCTCCACGGGCGAGGTCATGAATGGACGGGTCGAGGAACCGACCGCGTACCGTGGCAACCGGGGGTTCGTCCGGCCCCGGGACCGCCCGCTCCGCCGGTCATCCGACGGTGCACGCCACGCCGGCGTGTTCCGCGGGCGTTATACGACAGCACCGGGTCCTCGCGGCATGAACTCCGCCATCCCGTTCGCGCTGGGGACGACGTTCACCTGGGGGCTGGGCTGGTGCCCGCGGACCTCGCGAGCGACGCCGTCGGCCCGGTACGGCCGCCGCGATAACCTACGTCGTCGCCGCCGTCCTGGTGGGTGCGTACGCTCTCGTCGCCGGCGCGCCGCTCGACGTTGGCGTCCGGGGCGGTCTGCTCTCGGTCGGTGCCGGGCTGTTCGCCGCGGTCGGCCTCGTCTCGCTCTACGTCGGCCTCTCGCTCGGGGCGACGGCGACCGTCTCGACGGTGGGCGCGCTGTACTTCGTCGTCGCGGCCGCCATCGGGATCGTGCCGGGCAGGGACCGCCGAACCCCGGGGACACCGTTAACATCGCTCCGCTCACAACCGCCGCGTGTCATGCTCGAACTGTACCAGGCCGAGGGCTGTCCGCACTGTGCGAAGGTCCGCGACGCGCTCACCGACCTCGGGGTCTCGTACGTGATCCACAACCCCCGGCTGCCGGGTGGCGAGGGCGGCGACGTGCTGAACGAGCGGACCTACCGCGAGATGACCGAACTCGGCGGCCAGGACCAGATCCCGTACCTCGTCGATACGGCCCGCGAGGAGACGCTCTACGAGAGCGACGACATCGTGGAGTACGTACAGGAGCACTACGGCTGACCGGCCCCGCGGTCGCCGCTTCCGTTTCCCGCTCCGGCCTACCGCTCCTCGGAATGACGCACCTCGACGGCAACCCCCCGCGTCGAGGAGCGCATCTCCGCGCCGTGCATCGCGGCCCGCCCCACGGCGAACGCCCGTGGTCCCTCGACGACCACCTCGTCGCCGACCCGGACCTCCTCGTCCGCGTCGAGGATCCCCGGCGCCAGCACCGACCCCCGGGGGACGAACCCGTCGATCCCGACGCGCTTCGTGGGCACGTCGCTCTCGACCCACCGCTTTGCCCCCGCCAGCGTGAACGACAGCGTGCCGTACTGGGGGACGAGCGTCGCGAGGTGCGTCCCCGCCTCGCTGTTGGGGTCCGGGTCCCCCTCGTGGGCCCGGAGCTTGGGGTAGTGCCCGTCCGTCCGGAGGTCGGTGAAGAGGTCGTCGCCCGCCCCGTCGCCGAACAGGTAGTCCGCCACGGCGCGAACGGTGTTGTGCTCGCGCTCGCGCTTGCGGTACTGGCTCTCCCCCTCGAGGGTCGATGCGAGGTTCGACAGGGACTCGTCGGTCGTCGGGTGGCCCGCGACGGTGAACGCTACCTCGACGTCGAGGTCCCGGGTCGCGCGGTCGACCACCTCGCGGTAACCTTCCTCGGGGACGTGTGCGACGACGCGGGGGTAGTCCGCCCGAGAGAGGTACCGCTCGAGGACGCTCGCGACGAACTCGACCTCGGTCGCGGACCACCGCCCGGTCACCACCGAATCGTAGTGCTGTGCGGGGTAGGTGAGCTCGAGCTCCTGCGGGACGACGCCGATCGGCGAGGTCATCGAGACGATGTGCGCCCGCCACTGGACGGCGTCGTGGAACTGGCGGTGGCTCCGGGACTCGCTGTAGGGCTTCGTCGCCGAGCACGGCACGAGAACCAGCGGCCGATCGTCGAACCGGGGGACGTACCGCGAGGTGACCCGGTCGGCGAACCGCTGGATCTCGACCCGTCGGAGAGTGTCCCCGGTGGCCGAGAGCAGTTCCGCACGGCGGAGTATCGGGGTCCGGGCCTCGACGTAGCCGTACCGATCGTCGAGCAGCCGGAACACGGACGTCGAGAAGGTATCGTGGCGGGCCTGCCCCTCGACGTAGTCCCGAAGCCGGCCCGCCCGTATCCGCTCGCGGACGGTCGCCAGTTCGGCCCGCAGGGCGTTCACGTTGTGTTCGGCACAGTCCTCGCGGTCGAAGGCCTCGCGGGACTTCCGGCAGGCCTCGCAGGCACACGGGAGTTCGGCGAGGTCCTCCAGGAACGCCTCGCCCGAGTTCGTCAGGTAGAACCCCTCGGTCCCGCGGACGTACGCGCGATCCGTGTCCAGCAAGTCGACGCCGGCGTAGGCGAGCGTCGCGGCGTACGCCGGCGTCGCGGTTCCGGCGAGGTAGAGGGCGGTGTCGCCGGGGACGGCTTCGCGGGTCCGGACGAGCGCGTCGACGAACCGCTCGGCGTGGCCCACGAGCCCCGGACCGCCCGAGAGGACGTACGCGTCGGTCCCCAGGTCGTCCGCGGTTTCGGGCGAGACCACCGCGGCGCTCGGGTAGTCGACGTCCGGGACGTCCGGCGCGAACGCCTCGGCGACGCGAGCGTCGGTTCCGGTCGGCGTCGCGCGGTGGGGCAGGACCGTCAGCGATCCGGGGTCGCCGTCGGGGATCTCGCGCTCGGCGGTCCATCGGCTCCCGGCGTCCCGGAGGGCGTCGTCGACGAGCGCCGGCGTGGTCAGCGGGTCCCCGAGACGGAGTTCGCCGAGGCGGGCCGCCCCGTCCCGCTCGTGGACCTCGAAGTGGTCGGTCACAGGTAGAATGGACGATCCGGGGCCAACTGTCTTGCCTTCCGGGGCGGGTAACGCTCGGGGAAGACCGATCGGGATGGCCCCGATCGAGAGGCCTCCCGAAAGCCACCGCCGTTCCCCCCGCCGGTGATCCCCGGGCGGTCGACACTCGTCCGCGTCCTCCCTGTCGCGTGACGGGGGACTTCCGGGCCGTCGTTCGGACGGCCGTATCAGTCGTCGGTAAAAGCGGACGGCCGTATCAGTCGTCCGCGGGCGCGGCCGATCCCGAGCCGGGCGTCGCCGAGACCGTCCCGTCCTGGTCCCAGCCCCGCTTCTCGTAGTACTGATCCAGCGCCTCGTCCAGTCCATCCAGCTCGTAGGGCAGGGTGTCGTCGTCGCGGTCGAACCCGCGCTGGTTGTTGAAGTGCCGCTCCAGTTCGACGACCCGGGCGCCCACCTCGAGGAGGTCCTCGAAGTCGGCGTCGAGCAGCGCCTCGAACCGCTCCTCGCTCATCTCGCCCCGCGAGAACCGGCAGAAGATCCCGCAGTCCTCGAGCGCGCGCTTGTTCTCCGCCCAGACGAGCCGTTCGACCTTCTCCTCGCTCAGCCCCTCGGGCGGGAACGCCATGTCCTTCGAGACGAGCGGGTACTCGTAGGCGTAGAACGTGGCGTACATGTGGTCGCCGCCGCGGTTGGCGGTGGCGAACGCCAGCCCCTGGCCGTGGAGCGCCCGACCGTCGTGGGCGGAGAACTCCATGCCCTTCACGCTCCAGTTCTCGACGCCGAGTTCCTCGTGACAGCGAGCGACGCCCTCGGCGAGCAGATCACCGACGCCCTCGCGGTGGGCGATCCTCTCGACGGTCTCGTGGATCAGTTCGCTGTTGCCGAACTCGCCCTCGCTCGCGAGGTAGGCGGCGACCGTATCGCCGGCGGAGATGGTGTCCATCCCGAGCTCGTCACAGAGCTCGTTGGACTTCATCACGGAGACGATGTCGTCGACGGCGCAGTTCGACCCGAAGCCCATCACCGTCTCGTACTCGGGACCCTCGGTTTCCAGCCCGCCCTCCTCGTCGCGGGTGGGGAGCTTGCACGCGAACGCGCACTGCGAGCAGGTCCCCTTCTTGTACTTCTTCTCCTCGACCCGGTCGCCGTTGATGCCCTCGGCGCCCTCGAAGGACTGCTCGGAGAAGTAGCGGGTCGGCAGCGCGCTCATCTCGTTGCCGAGGTCGGTGACGCTGGTCGTCCCCTGGCGTTTCATGATGCTGTCGCTCGTCGCCGCGTCGCGGTGGAGCTCCATCTCCGCCGCGGGGAACTCCATGTCCGGAGCGGAGTCGCCGTCGAACGTGATCGCCTTGACGTTCTTCGCGCCCATCACCGCCCCGAGACCCCCGCGGCCGAACGCGCGGGACTCGGTCGTCATGATGGCCGCGAAGCGGACGCGGTTCTCCCCCGCCGGACCGATACAGCAGATATGCTCCTCGGAGAGGTCGTGCTCGTCCTCGGCCCACGCGGTCACGTCCGAGGAGGTGGCACCCGCCAGGTCCGGCACCTCCTCGAAGGTCACGCCGTCGTCGCGGACGTGGACCGCGAGCAGTTCGTCGCTCGCGCCGACGAACTCGACGACCGAGTAGCCAGTCCCGGCGAGGTTCCGCGAGACGAACCCGCCGGCGTTCGAGGAGAGCAGCCCGTTCGTCAGCGGCGAGACACCCGTGCAGTTCGTCCGGCCGGTGAAGCTGGTCGTCGAGGCCTGGAGCGGGCCGGTCGAGAACAGCAGGCGGTTCTCCGCGCCGAACGGGTCGGCGTCGAACGGAACCCGCTCGTGTGCGAGCTTCGTCGCGACGCCGCGACCCCCGATGAACGACTCCAGGACGTCGTCGACGTCCTCCTCGCGCGTCTCGCGGGTCCCGACGTCGGCCTGCAGGAGCGGTCCCTGGGCGTGGAACATGGTAGACCCTTCGACGTTCCCGGGATAAATACTGTGGGGAACCGCGACACCCCGCTCGAGTGTGGGGGAGGGCGGGGTCCGGGGACGGCCTCGATCCGGAACGGGGCATCCCGCTACCTCCCGGCACCGGGGGGCGGGAGAGTGAAACGAGCGTTTTGGTGTCGGTGTCGTTTATTCGCCGGGCTGACGACCCGGTCCGGCATGGAACCGGTTCGGACGCTCCGCCGGTCGAACCCCCGGCGACCGCCGGTCGGTCTCGGACACCGGTCGGGCGGCCACGGCGAACGTGACCGTGTACCGGGTGCCGAACGGATCGTTCGAGGACGCGGGAACGCCCGAAACGGCCATCCCGAACGGTCGTCTCGAACGGGCGGCGGAACTGGTGGTCGGCGACACCCTCGTGGTCGCCATCGACGCTCCCCGGCTGGCCGACGCGACGGTCGCCGGCGACGGCTCGACGACCGAGCGGTTCCTCGACGCGCTCTACCGTGGTCCGGACGCCGAGGCGAGGATAGCGCTCAACGGCGCCTCCTGCTCTGTCCCGGACCGGCCGTCGACGCCCACGCCATCCCCGACGGCCTCGCCGATCCCGACGGCCTCGCCGATCCCGACGGCCTCGCCGATCCCGACGCCGACGGGAACGGCCCCAGTAACGCCACCGTCGCCGACCCCGACGACGGACACCCCCGACGAACGGACGACGAATGGCGTCGGGAACGGACGAACGACCGGCTCCGACGGATCGGGGTTCACCGGGCCGGCAGTCGTAGCCCGCCCGGAGATACCGCGGGACCGTGGACCGCCACGACCCTCGGTCACAGGACCCGGACCCGGTCGGGAAGCGCCGCGAGCGCCGTCTCGGGCCAGTCTACGGGCGCGAGCGCGAACGCGGTGTCGGGGTTCCCCTCGACGAGCCGGGCGATCCCTGCCGCGGCCCGGACGTACGCCCGGTCGTCGAGTTCCTCGGGTATCTCGGCGGTCAGCGGATACGATTCGGAGAGCGCCCGCGGGAACGGGCCGAACGGCGGGACGACCCGCCAGGTCTCCGCGAACTCCTCGGCGTTGCCCTTCCCGGTCGTCAGCAGGACCGACGCGCCCTCGACGCGGAGCCGCGAGAGCCGCTCGTGGTGGCGCAGCACCTCCGGCCGGTCGGCGCTGTCCGCCGAGAGGTAGAGGAACGCGTCCTTCGAGACGGGATCGGTCCGCTCGAGCGTCTCGCCGTGGTCCAGCAGCGTCCGGTAGCCGTCGAGCAGGTCCGGGTGGGCCCGCGCCCGCGCCTCGACGAGTTCGAGGAGGTTCCCCCGGCGGAGCGCCTGTTTGATCGTCCGCATCTCGGCGTAGGTGACGTGGAGGTTGTGCTCGGCGAGCAGCCGCTCGCGCTCGGTCCCGTCGCACGACCGGACCTCCCCGGGGGTGTGCCCGGTGCAGACCGGACACGAGCAGGGAAAGTAGTCGAGGTCGGCGAGCTGTTCGGTCCCCCGGACGGTGAGGTAGCGGTCGTCCCGGGCGTACAGGGCATAGGCTGCGGAGTCGAAGAGGTCACAGCCACACGCCACGGCAAGCGCGAAGGTCATGGGGTGGCCCGCCCCGAACAGGTGGACCGGGGCGTCGGCCCCGAGCCCGCGCTTCGCGGCCATCGCCACCTCGACGGTTTCGGCGTACCGGTAGGAGTTCATCAGCGGCACCATCGCACCGATCGGAAACACGTCGAGGCCGGTCGCGCAGGCGTCCCGCGCGGCCCGCTCCCGGAGATCGGCGTAGGTCGACCCCTGGACCGGCGCGTTGACGAGCATCTCGCCGACGTCGAGCCTCGCGGCGTGTTCGAGCCGCTCCTGCGTGGTCGTGAGCTCGGACTCGGCCCGCTCGCGCGGGACGTCCGGGGGCGTCGGGACGTCCACGGGCGTGCCGACGTCGGAGCCGATCTCGTGCTGGAAGCGGAGTATCTCGTCGTTCGCGACGTCGATCTCGCCGTACTCGGAGAGCTGGAACGAGCCCGAGTCGGTCATGATCGCCCCCGAGAAGTCGTAGAGGTCGTGGAGACCCTCCGCCAGCGCGCGGTCGCGGAACTCGTCGCTCCCGTAGAGGATGTACCCGTTGGTGATGAGTATCTCCGCGCCGAACTCGGACTCGAGGCGGGCGGGCTGGACCGTCCGCTTGTGGGGGTTGACGACGGGCAGCAGCGCCGGCGTCTCGACGGTCACGCCCGCCCTGGGCACGGCGAGTTCGCCGAGCCGCCCGGCCCCGTCCCACGCGCGAACCTCGAAGGTCCGACTCGCTCCCGGCATTCGACCGACACTCGGTCCGGCGGTTCTAATCGGTTCCGTTCTCCCGCCCCGGTGGGTTTTTTCATCTCCTCGGCCGACGCCGGGGGCATGGACAGGGAGACGCTGGCCGCCCGCATCGACCACACCGTCCTCGGCCCGGAGACGACCGTCGCGGACGTCGAGCGGGTCTGCGAGCAGGCCGTCGAGTTCGGCATGAACGCCTGCGTACCGCCGTGTTACGTCCCGGAGGCCCGCGAGGCCGCACCGGACACGACCATCGCGACGGTCATCGGGTTCCCGCACGGGCAGAACGCCACGGCCGCCAAGCGCGACGAGGCCGAGAGGGCCTGGGAGGACGGTGCCGACGAACTCGACGTCGTGCTGAACGTCGGCCGTCTGACGGCGGGCGAGGACGAGACCGTCACCGAGGAACTACGCGAGGTCGTCGCGAGCGTCCCGCTCCCGGTGAAGGTCATCATCGAGACGGTGCTGCTCGATCACGAGGAGAAACATCGGGCCTGCAAGGCCGCACGGGAGGCGGGCGCGGACATGGTCAAGACCTCGACGGGGTTCGCCGACGGCGGCGCGACCATCCGCGACGTGGAGCTCATGGCCGAGTACCTCCCGGTGAAGGCCTCGGGGGGGATCGGCACGTACGACGAGGCCATCGGGATGCTGGAGGCGGGCGCGGAGCGGATCGGCGCCTCGTCGGGCGTCGCTATCCTCACCGGCGCACCGACCGAGTGATCGGCCGGCGTCGTGAGATCCTGCCGGACCCGCCGGGACCGCGTGGCGACCGGTCCACACACGCTCGCTCGAGCGACGGTACGAACGGGCCCGGTTGGACATTTATTATTCCTGAATGATCACACGGAAATAATTTTGTTATACCTGAACGACTCGAGACCTCCACTGTCCCCCGGTTTTGGGGGAAGAGCGACATGACAGGAGAGTCCGATCCAGCAGAGGAATCACGGCGTCGGAGCGACAGTACGTACCGGTTGTTCAGGCGAAGCACCATCGGGGCGATGGCCGCGACGGGCGTTCTCGGACTGGCGAGCACGACCGCGAGTGCCGCCGGCGGGAGCGGCGAGGGCGAGCGGGCGACCCTCGATCCGGTCCGGGAGGTCATCGGCGTGCCGTGACGACCGATCCGGTCCCCGTCACACGGGGCCGTGAGCGGCCGCCGGACCGGTCGCGTGCCGCATGATCCACCAGCGCCGCGTCGCGGACACGGCGAGGGGTAGCGGGGTCGCCAGCGACGAGCGGGGGACTGTCCGCCAGTACTCCGTCGCGTGAGCCCGGACCCACCGGCGGTCGGGCGAGCCCCGGG
>PXRQ01000012.1 GCA_003022005.1 Halobacteriales archaeon QS_5_70_15 | reverse complement strand
CCGGAACGGCGTCCAGCGTGTTGATACTGCTCGAGAGGAGCGCCAAGCCACCCGCGAGCATGAAAACGATTGGACTCCGCTGTTCGAGCGGATTCAGGAGCCGCCGGCCAGCTGTTGCCATAGAGCCCTTCTACTGCGAGAAGCAAATTAAGTATAATCTGTACGACTTTATTCTAATTCTTATGACAAGCTTGTTGTTGGTTATCATCGTGGAACCGGGCTCGGCGCTCCTGAACGACGTCCTCGGGTTCGACTTCGGCATCGCTATCCTGTATGTGACCCTCGGGATTGCCGGCCTAGCGTTGTTCCTGATCGGATACAGCCTCCGGGACGCTGCCACCGCAAGCGACCGTGCAGAGTCGACGTCGGAGATGGCGACCTGAACCGGCCCCCCGCCGGGAGGGGCGTGGAACGTTTCGCGATGCTGATGCCGACGCCGACACCCATTTTTATATCGCCGGGCGTTCCAGTCCGTACATGGTCACTGTTAGCAAACCAGCACGGGGAACGGTACACAGGTGGAGCGGGCGAGCGTTCCTCCTCGGGGGCGGGCTGCTGGTCGTCGCCATGGTTATCAATGGCGTCGACCTAGTCACCCCGATTGAGACGCAGCAGGGACTCCTGCTCTCCGTCGAGGGACTCGCCGGCTTCGGGGGCGTGGTACTCTCCATCGTCGGGCTGTTCTGCATGTATCCTCGACTGGCTGACGCCGCACCGCGACTCGCGCGGGTCGGTATCTCGCTGGCAGTACTGCCGGCAGCGTTCTTCCTCGCGCTGCTGCTCGGTTGTTCGATCCTCGCCCCGCGACTCGGGTTCCCCTCGCTCAAGGCGCTCGTTCCCTCGTTTTACCTCGTCACCGCCATAATCGTGGGGCTGTTCGCCGTGGCCGTCACAGCGTTCGGCGTCGCCGGCCTGCGCACCGAGGCTCCGTCCCGGGCCCTCGGGGGGCCCCTGCTCGTCGTCGCGATGGGGTGGGTCGTGCTTTTCGGCGCGCTACAGGGCTATCCCGACGGCATCCCGATCCGGGTGACGTTCGTCCAGACGGCGCTGCTGGCCGCCCCCCTGCTGCGGATCGGCTATCACCTGTGGTCCGCGCCGGCAGGAGATGACCTCGCGAAGTGGATAGCAGATCCGTCCGAGTGATTCCAGACGAACCCGCCCGTAGTCCCTCCGACGCCGGGGAAGACCACTAAGACGAGCAATAAGCGATGGAGACGGCGGATTTTACTATCGCCGGTTCGTTCGAGTACGATAGTCATGTAGTAAATGAAACAACGCTGCCGCGCTGAATCCACCCTCTCTATTCAGCACGACGTTTTTAAGGGATGTTGGAGGGGTTTCCTGATCAGCGTGCTAAGTGGCTCCGCTATACCGAACGATGTGACTAACCCAAATCGAAGATTGGTCCGATGCTACATTCGCGCCCTGTATTCAGCACGGCTTCTGAAACCTAGCACCGATTGAGGGTTTCAACAAGGCCGGGATCTTTCGTTTCACAATAGTCGTCGAAGTCCTTGCATCCGTGCTGCACATGATGATTTGGGTTCAATGCCGTACCACCCAGTTTATAAAGAACAATAGCTGGGAGGCGGCATTCAACCCATAGTACTCCGAACACCCGACCGAAGCGGACGACCGCAGCAAGTTCCGGTCCCCCTCACGAGGACCTCCGGACAGGAACGCTCCGTGGTATCGCCGACGGGGCGGGAGCGAACGTTTTCGACCCGCTCTCGGGGTGGATCGACCGGAAGGCACAACTCAACTGTCTTGTCTCCAGTGGATTCCGCGCGGCGATCAGCCGGTCCGATCGCGGAGCGAGGAGCAGTGAGAGCGTTCACCGGAGGGAGCCGTATTCCGGAGACGGGATCTTCCACAAGGACGACCGAACGACGCCCTGATCGGCGAGGGGGCCACGGTTCTCGGGCGGACAGCTCTATACCGCTCGACCCGTTGTCGGTCATCATGGGATACGAGTACACAGGTCTCGAAGAGGTCCCGCTGATCGACCTGCAGTCCGACCCGCTCGACGGTCTCCAGACGGAGTACAAGGACGATCGGGAGGACATGCCCGAGGGAAGGAAGCGCATCTACGAGATGCAGATCCGCCCGATCGATACGGAGCTCGGGTTGGAGAACGTGCGGGCGAAGATGTGGTATTTCGAGGAGGGCGACGAGATCACCTACCACGCCCACCCGACCCAGGAGGAGTTATACTACATCCTCGAGGGCGAGTTCTCGCTCAAGCTCGGTCCCTCCGGCGACGAGGAGTACGTCGAAGTCGGGGCCGACACGTTCTACGCGGCCGGGCCACGGGCGAGCCGCTCGATCCTCACTCGACGTAGCGCGCCCGGCGTCGAGCCGGCACGGTGAGGGAGGTCACGGACCGACGGGAGGGGTCGACCGAGCCGATCCCGTCGCCGCGAGCGCAGCGGGCGAGGGGTCGACGGACGAGTTCCTGCGGGCTCTTCGGATATTCGATCCGGGACGGACCCGCTCACCACCGGTTCGTGATCGGGGATTCCGACGAGGAGCGAGGCTCCGACGGACGGGCAGGCTCGGAGACAGTTCCCGAACGGGCCCACGACGGGGGACTGGAAGCACGACGCCGACTGGCGGTGGGAACGCGGGGGCGTCGGACTGGACAAGAACTAAACGACCCGTCCCTCTACCCGGCCCATGGATTTCACGCTGTTCCTGAACTCGCAGGCGCCCACGGATCAGTCCGCCGAGGAGCTGTTCGAGGGGTTGGTCACGCAGACCCACGCCGCCCGGGACTCGGGGTTCGACATGATCACGACCGGCCAGCACTACCTCGCCGACTACGTCCAACTCCAGCTCGTCCCCCTCCTCTCGCGGCTGGCCGCCGAGGCCGGCTCGATGACCGTCGGGACCGGGATCGTCCTCCTCCCGCTGCACCACCCGGTCGGGATCGCCGAGCAGCTCACGACGATCGGCGCGTTCGCCGACGAGGTCGTCGCGGGGGTCGGCGCAGGCTACCGCGACGCCGAGTTCGACGCGTTCGGCGTTCCGAAGCGGGAGCGCGGCCCCCGGCTCGCCGAGGGTATCGAGCTGATGAACCGCCTCTGGACCGAGGAGGAGGTGACCTACGACGGCGAGTTCTACGCCGTCGAGGACGCCACGATCACGCCCCGTCCGACCGAGAAGCCGGAGGTGTGGGTGGCGGCCAACTCCCGGCCGGCCATCGCGCGGGCGGCCGAGCTGGGCGACCGGTGGTTCACCAATCCCCACGCGACGGTCTCGGAGATCACCGAGCAGAAGGCCTTCTACGACGAGCGAAAGGAGGGCGACACCTCCGTCCCGATATTCAGGGAGGTGTTCGTCGCCGAAACCGCCGAGGAGGCACGCGAGATCGCCCGTCCCTACCTCGAGCCGAAGTACGAGCGCTACATCGAGTGGGGACAGGACGAGGCGATGGAGGACGCCGACGACCTCCACCGACCGTTCGACGATCTCGCCGAGGACCGGTTCATCCTGGGGACCCCCGCGGAGGTGTGCGCGGAGATCGAGCGCTACCGGGAGACGCTCGACCCGAGCCACATGGTGATGCGGGTACAGTGGCCCGGGCTCTCCTACGAGCGGGCCGCCGAGTGTATCGAACTGATCGGCGACGAGGTCGTCCCGAACGTGTAGCGGACCGGAAGTCTACCGGGGACGGAAGCCGGTACGGGACGTAGACGAGTTCACACGCGATACTCCCGGTCGCTATCCGGCGTCCCGGTTGCCGTCCGGTGTCCCGGTTGCCGTCCGGTGTCCCGTCCGGATCGTCGGTGTCGTGGGGCGGGCGGACGACCGATTCGACCACGTCCCGATCCCGAACCCGTGGACGACGGGTGCGAACGCGCGTTCGACGCTGTGGACGCTCCGCCGGAGTGTTTCCGATGTCCTGTACGGACCACTGACCGGGCACATGAAACCTCGCTCCCGAACCGGGAGACGAGGACGGCCACGGCCCCCTCGCGGATCGGAGCGGCGGTGGCGACCGTCGTTAGTTCACGGAGACGACGGGGCAGTTGACCCGCGCCGCGCTCGACTCCAGGACGTCGGCCTCGAGGGCCGACTCGAGGTCCGAGACGTCCCCGAACTCCGCGTTGTCGTAGATGTTGACGTCCCACAGCGGCGAGTAGCCGGCGTCGCCCGGTACCGTCGCGACGACGTCGTGGCTCTGATCGCTTTCGGCCTCGGTTGCGAACCCGGACGGCGGCCCCCCGCCGTCCTCCCCGGGGTTCACCTCGAACGTGACGTAGATCGGCGAGGTGGGCACGTCGCCGCTCTGTTCTTCGAGCGGGTCCCCCTCGAACAGGAAGTAGTACACGACCTCGCCGTCGTACCATCCCTCGACGAGTTCGGTCGGGCTTTCGTCGTCGTCGTGGCGCATCGAAGCGGTCGATCCGTCGGGAACGATCGGACAGTTCTTGATCGTCCCGGTGGCCTCGATCTCGTAGTCGGCCGCCATCAGCCCCTCGACGTCGGTCACCGCGTTCGCCTCGTAGTCGTCGGGTACCGTCACCGCGTGCACGTGCCAGAAGTCGTTGTACCCCTCGTCACCGGGAACGACGTCGACGACGTTGAGCTGGTCCTCTACCGGTTCGCCGTCCTCGTGGAAGAGGGCGTAGATCGGTGCCGGATCGGTCGACTGGGCGTCGAAGTCGTAGTACCGAACGGTCTCGCCGCCCGGTCCGAACCCGATGGTGAGGAACCCCTCGTCGAAGTCGATCGGTTCGTCGGGACCGGGCAGGTCGTTGTCCGGACCGCGAACGTGGAGAGCGCCCGCTGCCTCGCTGAAACGGTCGATCGACGCTCGTGGCGCGCCGTCGGGGTTCATGGGATCCGACCCGTTCATCGAGTCGTCGTCCATCGAATCGTCGTCCGTCGAGTCATCCATGGAGTCGTTCTCCATCGAGTCGTCGTCCGTGGAGCTACTGTCCATCGAACCGTCGCCCATCGAGTCGCTCATCGTACCTTCGTCCGTGGATTCGCCGTCCATGGAGTCGTCGCCCCCGCCGGAGCTTCCGCCGAGACAGCCGGCGATGCCCGCCAGGGCCGAACTGCCAGCGATGGTCAGGATGCGCCGCCGCGTCGAGGATCCTGCCTTTCGCGTCATCACGTGTGACGGAGCGGGGGTGCCTGAAGGGGATTTTTCAAGAACGATCCGGGAACGATAGAAAATCGGTCTAGGATCGGTTGGGGATCGCCCGAACGTTTCGCTCGCCGGTTCAGGACTGGTGGCACAGCGCCCGACCCTCCGTCGTACAGTCGCCCGACCCGCATCGGGTCGACCGGCGGAGAGTCGTCCTGAAGCGCTCTCGCCGGTCGCGTGACGGGCCGCGGGATCCGTGTGGGATCGCGGGGACGGCGGGACTTCGAGCCCCGGTCACAGGAGGAAGACGAGCCCCCACAGCACGGCCATCCCGGCGACGATGGTGGCGAGGATGTCCTCGGTGTACCAGGCGACGACGAACGCGGCGGCGCCCGCGATCAGGCGCTCGTTGGCGGGACTCGCCGCGAGCGAGCCGTCAACAAGCAGGAGCTGCGGGGCGATGATGGCCGCGATGATCGCCGGCGGGATGTACCGCAGCGTCCGGTCGACCCAGGCCGGGACCTCCTCCAAGTAGCCGAACAGGAAGACGAACGAGACCCTGAAGGCCCAGGTCCCGACGGTGATGGCGACGACGGCCGTCCAGACGAGCGCGGCTTCGGCGCTCACGGCTCGCCCCCCGCTCGATCCACGACGGCTCCGGCGAGGATGCCGACCACGCCGGCCACGATGAGCCCCGTCCCGAACGGCAGACCGACCACGCCGACGGAGACCCAGCCGGCGACGACGCCGGCCGCGACGGTTCCCGGGTCCTCGATGAACTGCGTGACGATGGCGATGAAGACGAGCGGCACGGCGAAGTCGAGCTGCCACGCGTCGGGGATCCCGGTGCCGAGGACCATCCCGACGGCCGTTCCGACGACCCAGGCGGCCCACGAGGGGACGGCCAGCCCGAGCATGTACCACCCGTAGTGGTCGGGTCGGCCCGCCTCGTAGGCGGCCAGCGCGACGGCGTACACGGGGCCGATGAGGAAGAACGGGCAGAGCCACCGCCACGCCCGTCCGAGCCGTTGCAGGTGCGGGGCGATCGACGCGCTGTACATCGTGAACCGCGCGTTGATTATCAGCGCGGTGGCGACCACCACGGCCACGGACGCCCCCTGGTCGATGAGGTCGACGGCCGCGAGCTGCGAGAGCCCGGCGAACACGAGCGCCGAGAGGCCCGCCGCCTGCGAGAGCGTCAGGCCGGCGCTCGCCGCGGCCACCCCCATGACGAGCGCGTAGGGTACCGTCCCGAGCAGCACCGGCAGCCCGTCGCGGAGCCCCTCGAGGACGTCGGCCAGCCGTGCGTCCGTCGAGCTACCCACGGCCCATCCCGGCGGACCGGCGGCAAAACTCCTTCGGAACGGGCGGTCGGGCTACCCGATCACGTCGTCCTCCCGGAGCGCCTCGATCTCCCCCTCGGAGTAGCCGTGTGCGGCGAGCACGTCGTCGGTGCTCTCCCCGAGCTCCTCCGGGGCACGGCGGAGCGTCGCGAGGAGTTCGGTGTAGTGGACGGGATGGTCGATGACCTCGGCGTCCTGCCGCCCCTCCCGGTCCATCCGTCGGCGGAGCCCACGCTCGCGGACGTGCGGGTCGTCCCAGACGCTCGCCGTGTCGTGGATCGGACCCGCCGGGACGCCGTCGGCCTGGAGCGTCGAGACGACCGCTTCCGAGGATCGAGCCCCGAGCGTCTCCCCGAGTTCGGCCCGCATCGCCGCCCGGTTCTCGACGCGGTCCTCCATCGTCTCGAAGCGGCCGTCCTCGAGCAGCTCCTCCCGGTCGAGTGCGGTACAGAGGTCCCGCCAGAGCGAGGGCGTCCCCGCGGCGATCACGACGGCGTCGTCGCGGCACTCGAAGACGCCGAACGGGGCGATCGAGGGGTGGGTCGTCCCGAACCGGGGGAACGGCTCGCCGGTGCCGAACGTGGGGCCCGCCCGGACCGAGAGCCACGATACCGCCGCGTCGAGCATCGGCACCTCGATCCACTCGGAGTCGATGGCGCCGCGTTCGCGGGCGAAGAGGGCGGCGAGCACGCTCTGGGTGGCGTAGGTGCCCGCCGCGAGGTCACCGCTCGCCAGCCCCGACCACAGCGGCGGCGTCCCGTCGGTCCCCGTCGTGCTCATGATCCCGCTCATCGCCTGGACGAGCATGTCCCACGCCGGGACGCCCTCGTAGGGGCTCCCCTCGCCGAAACCCGTGATGGTGCAGTAGACGATGTCGGGGCTGACTTCGCGGACGCTCCCGTAACCGAGGCCGAAGTCCTCGATGCGGCCCGGTTTCGTGCTCTCGACGAGGACGTCGGCCTCGGCGAGGAGGTCGAGGGCCACCTCCCGTCCGTGCTCGCTCTTGAGATCGAGTTCGACGCTCCGCTTGTTGCGGTTGACGGTGTCGTAGTACTCGGGGACGGGACCGAACCCGCGGGCGCGATCCCCCCGACCCACGGCCTCGATCTTGATCACCTCGGCGCCGAGGTCCCCCAGGTTCATCGTGGCGAACGGGCCGGCGAGCACCTGCGTCAGGTCGACGACGGTGGTGTCCTCGAGCGGTAGCACGCCGGAGGCTCGATCCGTCGGTGTGTCGGTCATCGACGGGCTCTGCGGTCGAGAGGGTGAGAACGGTTTCGGTGTCCGGTCCCGGTCCGACGGCCGCCGACTCGTACAGTCGTGCGTGGTCCGTTGCCGGGGACGACCGACTCCGGGACGGGTGATCGACGGTAGATCGTCACGCACGGCCGTATCAGTCCTCGGTTCCGACCTTCTCTGTCACGCGGAACCCGTCGGGCGGGTGGAGGATCCCCAGGACGGTTCCGGCCGAGTGGACCACGGTCACCAGCGGGGCGGCCGGGAGTGCGAGCGTCCACTTCAGCCCCCGGGAGCCGTAGTAGACGACCCCCCGGAGGTACCAGAAGGCCGTGAAAGCGGCGAGCAGGAGCGACGTGAGCAGGAACAGGCCGCCGTACACGACCCCGGCGCCGACCAGCGATAGCGGGACGGCGAGCAGCGAGACGACCGGCGAGAGCGCCCACGCCAGGTTCCGGATCCGCGTGAGCAGCCGATACCGGGTCGGCAGTATCGACGCCGCCTCGAAGTTGCCCGCCGCCCACCGGCGCCGCTGCTGAACGATCTCCCCGAGCGAGGGCGGCGCTTCGTTGCGGCACGTCGCCCGGGCGAGGTCGAAGTCGAGGTCGAACCGCCGGGCGGCCGCCCAGACGAACGCGGTGTCCTCCACCAGCGTCTCCCGGTTCCAGGTCACGGCGTCCTCGAGGTCCGAGCGGACCGCGATGCCGCCGCCCCACGCGAACAGCGGGACGCTGAGGCGGGCGAACGCCCGCTGCTCGAGCTGGACCCCCATCCGGTAGACGTCGGCGAGGTACGACAGCACCGACCCCGTCCGACGGGGCCGCTCGCGGAGCTGAACCACGTCCGCGTCCGGGAGTCCCTCGAAGGACTCCAGAACGCTGTCCTCGTCGAGATAGAGGACGTACTCGCGGTCGCAGTCGAGGCTCCGCCGGGCCCATTCGATGGCCCGGCCCTTCCGGACCGCCTCGCACTCGAAGCCGTCGGGGACGACGTGGACCTCCGCGCCGTCGATGTCGAGCGGCTCCTCGGCGATCACGTGCCGATCGTCGAGCTCGCCGGGGAGCGCGTCGACTGTCGCCCGGACGACCGACTCGGCGTCGACGGTCAGGATCCGTACCTGGACATCGTCGCCGCCGTGAACGGGCTCCGGCGGCTCGTACCCCGCGCCCACGACGTACGTCAGGCCGGCCCAGAGCAGGGCCGTGGCCGCGAACAGCCCGGTCGTCGCCCGTATCGTCAGCTCCAGCAGCTCACGACCGGAGAGCGGGCCGTCCAGCCCGACCGGGAGTGCCACTGCGGTCCCGGCCAGCAGCAGGGCGACGGTCACCGACAGCAGCGTCACGCGTTCGGCTCTCATCACGTGTGGTGAGTAGGTCCCGCGGCTCTTCAACCGGGGAAGCCGTTCGTCACGCTCCATCCCGTTCGGCGCCGTTCAGACCGTTCAACCGCGCGACCGCGTCGGGGCGCTCGGGGCCGCTGTGCCGATGTGGAACACCCCCCGGACGGCCGGGCGCCGTTAGGCCGCCCGGAGCCGTGGGAACGACGGGAGGGGACGGATCGGACCGCAAAACGGCCCGGTGCCGCCGGCGAACGACCGACACGACCCACGTGGCGGGAACGGCCGAATCATCCCCCCACCTCGACGTTCACCACCCAGGGCTCGCCGCCGCAGAGCCGGATGATCCCCGCATGGGCCTCCTCGGTCGGGTTGGTGTCCCGGTGGACCAGCCCCCCCGGCGGGACGTGGAAGACCTCATCTCGATGCGTGCGACCTCGCGGCCGTCCGGGCCGTACTCGGTCTCGCTCGGGCCGTCGACGGCGTACCCGAAGTAGACGTTCTCGCCGTGGTGGTGCCAGCCCGCGGCCGCGCCGCCCGCCGCCCGCACCCGCATCACCGGTGCGATCCTGCCGGGGAACGGCGTCTCCCGGACCAGGTTGGGGCTCCCGACCGCCGGAACGGGCCCGTCCGGACCGACCACTTCCACCCCCGTCCCAACCTCCGCCGTCCCCCCGGCCCGTCCGGTTCCGCATCGGTCCTGCTGGCCCCGCCGGTCGCGTCGTCGGTCTCGCCCGGCGGCTCGGCGGGTCGGCCTCGCGGTCGGCGTCGACGACGACCAGCAGTTCGAGCGGCTCGTCCCGGGTACGTGTCGGTGGGGCAGCCCCGCCGGGACACGGAGGAAAGCCCCCGCGGTCAGGGCCGCCCGGCCCGCGTCGTCGGTGCCGTGCTCGATCCGCCCGGAGCCGGCGCGGACCCAGCCGTAGACGGTGCCCTCGCGCCGGTGCCACCCCGATCCCCGCTCGACGTCGAGCGGTTCCAGCCGCCGACC
>PXRQ01000011.1:10278-11833 GCA_003022005.1 Halobacteriales archaeon QS_5_70_15 | reverse complement strand
CTCGAGAACCCAGACCTGCTGCTGCTGGAGTGAGCCGGGGGCGACGGCCCCCGTCGCCGTCCCGGATCGAGTCGAGCCCTGCCATCTTTTAACGCCGGGGGCTGTGGCACCGTCATGGTAGTCGGAGACGTCTCTACGGGCACCGAACTCCTCGTGATCGGCGGGGGGCCGGGCGGGTACACCGCCGCCATCCGGGGCGCGCAGCTCGGCCTCGACACGACGCTGGTCGAGATGGACGCCTACGGCGGGACCTGCCTCAACGTCGGCTGTATCCCCTCGAAGGCGTACATCACGGCCGCGGACATGAAACACCGCGTCGAAGGTGCCGAAGACATGGGCATCCACGCCCGCGCGGACGTGGACATGCTCGGGCTGAAGACGTGGAAGGACGGCGTCGTCGACCAGCTCACCGGCGGCGTCGAGAAGCTCTGCAAGGCCAACGGCGTGAACCTCATCGAGGGCCGGGCGGAGTTCGCGAGCGCGAACAAGGTCCGGGTCGCCCACCAGGGGGAGGGTCAGGGCAGCGAGTCCATCGAGTTCGAGGACGCCATCGTCGCGACCGGGTCGCGTCCGATGGAGATCCCGAACTTCGAGTTCGACGGGGAGCGGATCCTCTCCTCGACGGGCGCGCTCGCGCTCGAGTCGGTTCCCGACTCGATGCTGGTCGTCGGCGGGGGCTACATCGGGATGGAGCTCTCGACGGTCTACGCCAAACTGGGCACGGACGTCACCGTCGTGGAGATGCTCGACGACATCCTCCCCGGCTACGACTCGGAGATCACGCGGGTGATCAGGAGCCACGCCGAGGACCTGGGCGTCGAGTTCAACTTCGGGCAGAAGGCCGCCTCGTGGGCGGTCGCCGGCGAGGACACCCGCGTCACGACGGCGGACGAGGACGGCGAGGAGTACCGCTACGACGCCGAGAAGGTGCTCGTCGCGGTCGGCCGCGAGCCGGTGACGGACACGCTGAACCTCGGGGCCATCGGCCTCGAGACGACCGATCGGGGGGTCCTCGGGACGGACGACCGGGCCCGGACGGACGTCGAGACCGTCTTCGCCGTCGGCGACGTGGCCGGCGAGCCGATGCTCGCACACAAGGCCATGAAGGAGGGCGAGGTCGCCGCCGAGGTCGCCGCGGGCGAACCCGCCGCGCTCGACTACCAGGCCGTCCCGGCGGCGGTGTTCACCGACCCCGAGATCGGGACTGTAGGCATGACCGAGGCGGAGGCCGAGGAGGCGGGTTTCGACCCCGTCGTCGGCCAGATGCCGATGCGGGCCTCCGGTCGGGCGCTCACGCTCGGGGAGTCCGACGGGTTCGTCCGCGTCGTCGCCGACGACGAGTCCGGGTTCGTCCTCGGGGCACAGGTCGTCGGCCCCGAGGCCTCGGAGCTCATCGCCGAGCTCGGCCTCGCCGTCGAGATGGGCGCCACCCTGGAGGACGTCGCCGCCACCATCCACACCCACCCGACGCTCGGCGAGACGGTCATGGAGGCGGCGATGAACGCCCGCGGGGAGGCGATCCACACGCTGAACCGCTAAGCCCTCGCGAGCGACT
>PXRQ01000011.1:0-10271 GCA_003022005.1 Halobacteriales archaeon QS_5_70_15 | reverse complement strand
TCGCCCTCAGTATTCCGCCAGGACCGCATGCGGGCGGTCGCGCGGTCGCGCGACCACCCTTCGGGTTCCGTGCCGGACACCTCCGTATCTGTGATCGGTGCCGGATACCTCCGTATCTGTGATCGGTGCCGGACACCTCCGTGCTCCGGGTTCCGGTCCAGGGTCGTCGGACTCCGTGCCGGACACCTCCGTGCTCCGGGTTCCGCGAGAGTCGTCGTACTCTGTGCCGACACCTCCATGCTTCGTGTTCCAGTCGGGCCCGTAGGTTCAAGTAGGGGGACGGGACCAACCCGCCGCGTGTCCACCGAGACGTTCCAGCACGGGACCACGCGGATCGTCGCGGGCGACTGCACCGTCGAGTTCACCGGCGCGGGGGAGAGCGACCGCGCCGAGCGCGGCCGGGTCATCGCCCTCGTCAAGCCCGACAGGACCGTGCTCGTCCACGACGCCGACGGCTACCAGCCGGCGGCTTGGCTCACCCGGCCGGAGACGACGTTCGTCGAACGGGATCCGCTCGTCGTGACCGCGACCGACGGGGACCAGCGGCTCCGCCTGACCGTCCACGAGGCGACCCTCGACGCCGAGGTGCCGGCATCGCAGGCCGGCGTTCCCGTCGGCGTGTGCCCCGACTGCTCCGGGACGGGCGGCGCGTCCGACGGGGCGGAAACGCACGGGACCGCGCCGGGCGGCGGCGAGGGCGTCCTCGTCCGCGCGCGTGGCGCGGTCCACTGTACCGACTGCGGCGAGCGGTACGGCCTCCCCGCCGGGGCGACGGTGCTGGACTCGGTCTGCGACTGTGGCCTCCCCACCTGTCGGGTCGCCCGAGGGGCCGAGTTCGAGGTCTGCATCGACCGCGAGTGCGAGTCGCTCGATGACCGGGTGCGCGAGGCGTTCGACCGGGCCTGGGACTGTCCCGAGTGCGGCGACGACCTCCGGATCCTTCGCCGGGGCGGGCTGATCGCCGGCTGTGCCTCCTACCCGGACTGCGAGACGGGGTTCGCGGTGCCGAACGGGCTCGCTGTCGGGACGTGCGAGTGCGGCCTGCCGACGTTCGAGACCGCCGGCGGGGAGCGGTGTCTCGACGCGGCCTGCGACGGCTACTGACGAGCGCCGACCCGGCGGCGGGAGCCGGGACGGCCGTTCGGTCCGGAACGGGAGGGGGGAGACCACAGGGGCTATGCGCCCCGAGTCGAACCCCCGGACATGGAGGGTCGCACCCGCGAGGGGGTCGTCCGCGTCGAGGGGAACGCGCGCGAGCGGTTCTACGACTCGCGGGGGTACGGCAGACCGGACGGTCCGGCGCTCGAACTGGCGCCCGTCGAGGCCGCCCACCTCCTCTATCGGGGGGACCTCGACGCGGTCGACGGGCGGGGGTTCCGCGACTACCTCGCCAGCGAGCCCGGACTCGCCGTCCGGTTCCTCGTCTACGCGGACCTCCGGAACCGGGGGTTCTACCTCGCGCCGACGGAGCGGGACGGGGAGGAGGACGCCACTGCCGACCACGAGGACACAGCGGACCTCCACGTCTTTCCCCGCGGGAAGGGGCCGTGGGACGACGAGGTGGCCTACCGGGTCCGCGTCGTGGGCGAGCGGGCGCCGGTCCCCGCCCGAACGCTCGGCGACGCCACGCTCGCGGTCGTCGACGAGGAGTCCGAGATCACCTACCTCGGGAGCTACGGTCCCGACGTGTCGGGGACCAGTGACGCGGTGCTCCCGGAGCGGGTCCCGGCCGCGCCGCTCGGCGACCGGGTCGCCGTCTGGGACGCCCCCGCCGAGCTCTACGAACGGGGGTTCTACGGCCAGCCGCTCGACGACGACGCCGGCGACCTCCAGCTCTCGCTCCTGGAGGCGGCCCACCTCGCCGAGCGGGGCGCCCTCGACGTCCCCGGCGGCCCGGACGCGGTGGTCGAGCGGGGCCGAGCGGTCGAGGGCGACCGGTTCGACCGCCGGCTGGCCGTCTACCGCGACCTCCGACGGCGGGGGGTGGTTCCGAAGACCGGTTTCAAGTTCGGTGCCGACTTCCGGACCTACGCGGACGTCACCTCCGTCAAGGAACTGGGCCACTCCGAGCTGCTGGTCCGGGTGCTCCCGACCGACCACGTCTTCCGGCCCCGCGACCTGGCGCTCGACGTCCGGCTGGCACACGGTGTTCGCAAGACGATGGCCTTCGCGCTGACCGACGGCGGGACCGTGGAGTGGCTGGCCGTCGAGCGGCTGACACCGTGACGGGGGAGGCGTGCCGTCGCCGGTCGGTCCGCCGTCCCCGGTGGGCCGACGGGACGAGGGAGTCCCGCTGGATCCGCCCCGGGCTCAGTCGTCGGCCGCGGTCGGTCTGGGTCCGCCGCCGGACTCCGACCAGATCAGGTGTCCGACCGCCAGCGCGAGCATCGCGCCGCCGACGCCCATGAACGTCGCGGGTACGCCGAGGAAACCGCCGCTGAGGTCCCAGCCGACGCCGAGCACCGTGCCGACGACGATCGACGCGATGATGGCGTTTCCGGCGACGCCCGTCCAGTAGAGCCCGAGGTAGATCGGGATCAGGAACGCGCTCGTCAGCAGGACCGCCCGGAACGTGTACAGGGTGATGATCGTTCCCGGGGGATCGACCGCCATCGCGGTCGCGGTCACGCCCCAGAAGATCGTCGCGATCCTGGAGACCTTCATCAGCTGCCGGTCGGAGGCGTCGTCGGCGTACCAGTCGTAGATGTCCCGTGCGGTCGTCACGCCCGTCGAGTGGAGACGGGTGTCGGTCGTCGAGAGGATCGCCGACATGACCGCGAGGATGACGACGATGCCGATGCCGGTGGGGAGATACTCCGTGATGAACACCGGGAACGCCCGGTCGACGTTCTCGAAGCCCGCGAGCCCCGCGTTGTTCAGCGCGACGGTGACGCCGCCACCCAGCAGGATCAGCGCCGCGTAGAACACCGAGAGGATCAGCCCGCCGAACGCGAGGTGGATCTTGGCCGTCCGGACGTCCTTCGTGGCGTTGATCCGGATGATCGTCCCCTGAGAGGTGAAGATCGTCCCGAAGAACGCCACCAGCGAGCCGACCACGCCGAGCAGCGTGTACGCCCCGTCGCCGAGCGGCATCGTGTTGGCCGCGTCGAGCTGGGTGAACTGCGTGTTGATCGCCGTCAGGCTGCCCTGGTCGATCACGATGAAGACCAGTGCAGCGAGCACGGTCGTGACCATCACCGTCCCCTGGATGAGGTCGGTCCAGGCGACCGAGACCAGTCCGCCCATCACCGTGTAGGCGATGAACACGAAGCCGATCACCCAAATCATGTATCGGTAGGGAACGCCCGTGATCGTCGTCACCAGCAGGCTCGCACCCACCAGCTGCATGATCAGGTACACCCAGGCGTTCGCCAGCAGGGGGACCGCGGCGATCGGCCGGGCGATCTCCCGGCCGGTCAGCTCCCTGACGATGTCGGGGAACGTCACCTGGTCCAGCTCGCGAACCTTGTGGACGACGAAGTAGAGCGCCGAGACCCCGAGCATCAGTCCGAGGATGATCCCCGTGAGGATCGAGTATCCCCCGCCGTAGACGGCACCGATGAACCCGATCACCGACACCGCCGAGACGAAGTTCGCGACGTAGGACCACGTCGCCAGCCAGGGCCCGAGCTCCTTCCCGTAGACCCAGAAGTCCGCGACGTCCGTCGTCTTCGTGTACCCCCACGCGCCGATCCCCAGGACGAGCAGCAGGTACACGATGAACGTCCCGAGGTAGAACTCGTTAACCGCCATCGCTCGCACCTCCTCCGTCCCCGGGCCCGCCCCGGATGTTCTCCTCGACCGGCCTGCCCATGATCACGTGGACGACCGTGAAGTGGATCGCCCCGAGACTGCCCGCGATCAACGTCGCGACGAACACGAGGAACATGTCCGTCGGCATTCCGAGCACTGACATCGGTTGACACACCCGGCCGGGCGTGCACCGCGAACCGTGTTAAGAACTTTGTCGAATGGACAACAGTTTCCGGGAGATTACTCCCGTCTCACGGCCTGACGCGGATGGTTACTGGCGTGTAACATTTATTATTATCCCATCGCGACGATCGCGAGTACCGGGGCTCGCCGGGCCGTCCGACGAAGCCAGGCCGCGGTCGGTGTCGCGGGCGACGGGGCGCGGTGCCCGCCATCCGAACCCTTTATTCGCGGACCGCCGGAATCCAGGGTGAATGAGCGAGGACCCGCGACCGGACGAGTCGAGTAGCGACTCACCCGTGGCGGACGGGCTCGGTCCGGCCCTGCCCGACGGCGGGGCGGCAGGAGCCGACGACGTCGCGCTCGACCCGTGGGGCTCCGCGACGATCGGGGACTACCGGAAGCTGTTCGAGCAGTTCGGCATCGAGGCGTTCGACGAGGTGCTCCCGGACGTTCCGAACCCCCACTACCTGATGCGCCGGGGGGTCATCTTCGGCCACCGGGGCTACCGCCGGGTCGCAGACGCGCTCCGCGAGGGGGAGGACGCCGCGGTGCTCTCGGGGTTCATGCCGACCGGCGACCCGCACATCGGCCACAAGATGGTGTTCGACGAGATCATCTGGCACCAGGAGCAGGGCGCCGACGCCTACGGGCTCATCGCGGACCTCGAGGCCCACGCCGCTCGCGGGCTCTCCTGGGACGAGATCGACGAGCACACCGAGAACTACCTGCTGTCCTTCCTCGCGCTCGGGTTCGACCCCGGGGAGGGCGAGATATACAGACAGTCCGGCAACCGCGAGGTCCAGGACCTCGGGTTCGAGCTCGGGACGAAGGCGAACTTCTCGGAGCTCCAAGCCATCTACGACTTCGACGGCGAGACGAACGTCTCGTACATGCAGTCGGTCGTCACGCAGATGGCCGACATCCTCTACCCGCAACTCGACGAGCCGAAGCCGACCGTCATCCCCGTGGGACCGGACCAGGACCCGCACATGCGGCTGGCGCGGGACCTCGCGGCCCGGATGCGCTGCTTCAAGGTGACCGAGGCGTACTTCAGCCAGGAGCTCGAGGACGCCGAACGCGATCTCGTCGCCCGTGCGAACGAGGCGCTCCACGCGGCGGCCGAGGACGGTGCGGCCGAGGAAGGCGAGGAGGACGCGACGGTCCGCTGTGAGGACGCCGCCGACTGGCTCCGCGAGCACGCCCGGGAGTCCCCGCCCCGGGAGTCGGCGATCGAGAAGCTGGAGAACGCCGGGACGGAACCGCTCCGACCGCGCGTGCGGTTCTTCGACCGGACCGCCACCGAGGCGGCGTTCGAGGCGATCGTCGAGGCGGTCGAGGGCGAGAAGCGGGTCTTCGAGGGGCACGTCGACGCCTTCGAGATGGATCTCGCCGAGGCCGAGGCGCTCGCCCGCGAGGTCGAGGTCGAGCGCGGCGGCTACGGCTTCTACCCGCCGTCGTCGATCTACCACCGGTTCATGACCGGCCTCACGGGGGGGAAGATGTCCTCGTCCGTTCCGGCGAGCCACATCTCCCTGCTGGACGACCCGGAGGAGGGCTACGAGAAGGTGAAGGCGGCCACGACGGGCGGGCGCGAGACCGCGGAGCTTCAGCGGGAACTCGGCGGCGAGGCCGACGAGTGCCCCGTCTACGAGCTGTACGCCTACCTGCTCTCGGGCGACGACGACGAGTTCGCGAAGCGCGTCTACGAGGAGTGCGTCGGCGGCGAGCGGCTCTGTGGCGACTGCAAGGAGCAGGCCGCCGGACTGATGCGGGAGTTCCTCGCCGACCACCAGGAGAAGCGCGAGGAGGCCCGCGAGGTGCTGGAGGGGCTGGACCTGGAGATAGAGTCACCGCGGTCGAACTGACGGGAACCCCCTCCGAACCGCCGGCGTCCGGGCGAGCCGCTCAGTGGACGGGACCTTCTACGTCGTGGAGGCCGACGAGATGGACGGGGAGTGGGCGTTCGACCAGGTCCAGTACCGGGGGGAGGACTCGTTCTATCGATAATGGAAACCACAGGTGGGGAGACAATCGGTCTCGGACCCCGGATCGACGACGGCCGCCTCTACCGTAACCCGGGCCAGTGCGCGGAGGACGCCCTCCTCGCGGTCGACGAACGGAGGGGGTACGAACGCGCGAATGACGGGTGGGGTACGTCCGACGACACCAGTACCTCGGGCACCGTCGGGACCCTCCACGGTCGGTGTGGCGAGCCGGGACGGGGCCCCAACCCCGGCCCCGACCCCGGGGAGATGGGGCGCGGAACCTGGACCGGTCCCGAAAACCGAACCGGCTCCGGGAGGGACACGGCGTCCCGAACCGGCGGTGCGGCGACCGATACCCGCCAGCGAACCTCTTTGTAGCGGCCCACCGTCCTTGATCACATGCACGTCTGTGTGGTCGGGGGCGGTATCGTCGGCCTCGCGAGCGGGTACTACCTCGCCGAGCGCGGCGCGTCGGTGACGCTCCTGGAGAAGAACACGCTGGGTGGAGGGAGCACGGACCGCGCCGTCGGCGGCATCCGGGCGCAGTTCTCCTCGCCGGAGAACGTGGAGCTCTCGCTGACGGCGATGGCGGTCTGGAACGACTTCGAGGAGGAGTTCGGGACGACGATCGAGCACCGGCGCCCCGGGTACCTGTTCCTCGCCCGGACGGCGGAGGTGGCCGACGCGCTCCGGGAGGCCGCCGAGATGCAGCGCGAGAAGGGGGTACCGACCGAGACGCTCTCGCCCGGGGAACTTGGAGAGCGGTGGCCGGCGCTCCACGCCGAGCGCTACCGCGTCGGCACCTACTCCCCGACCGACGGGTTCGCCGACCCGCACCTCGCCGTCCAGGGGTTCGCCGCCGCCGCGCGGGAGGCGGGCGTCGACATCCGCACGAGGACCGCGGTGACGGACCTCCGCCGGGACGGCGAGCGGGTCGTGGGCGTCGGGACCGAGGCGGGACGGATCGAGTCCGACGTCGTGGTAAACGCGGCCGGGCCGTGGGCCCGGGAGGTGGCGGCGATGGCCGACCTGGAGGTTCCCGTGGCGCCGCGGCGACGGCAGGTCGCCGTCGTCGATCCGGAGACGCCCGTCCCCGAGGACGTCCCGCTCACCGCGGACATCACGAGCGGGTCGTACTTCCGGCCGGAACGGGAGGGTCGCGCACTCGTCGGCGGGCACTTCGCCGAGGACGACCCCGACGCCGACCCGGACCACTTCCGCGAGTCGACGGACACCGGCTGGTCGGCCGAGGCTGTCGAGCGGGCCGCCGAGACCGCCGACTACTTCGGCCCGGAGACGCGCATCCGGCGGGGGTGGGCCGGCCTCTACGGGCTCACCCCCGACGACAACCCGATCATCGAGGAGAGTTCGGAGGGATTCGTCCAGGCGGTCGGGTTCTCGGGCCACGGATTCCAGCACGCCCCCGCGACAGGCCAGATCGTCGCGGACCTCTGTCTCGAGGGCAGTACGGATATCGTCTCCCTCGAGCCATACCGGAGCGACCGCTTCGAGGAGACGACCGAGGGGGAGGGCCACGTGGTGTGACGTCCTCCCCGGCGTGAACACCGTGGGGTCTCCGGCGTCATGAGAGGACGGCGGGACTCTCGGTGTCGAAACGCGGGCGGGCTGTATCGGGGACCGTTCGTATCCGAGCAGAACGCTTTTTACCGATACTGGCACACAGTCCGCGTATGCCCACCGATCCCCGGAACGGGCGCAGCGTCCCGCAGCCGACGGTCCGCACGGGGATGGGCTTCTTCTTCGGGGCCGCGTAGTGTCGGAACCGCTAACTGACCGACAGACACAGACGAACCCAGCCGAATGCCACGCAGACTCCCGGGGACACAGGTCGCGCTCCTCGAAGCGGCGAGCGCGACCGACCCGAAGACGACCGAACAGCTCGCCGAGGAACTCGGCGAACCAACACAGGCGGTCACCCGTGTGGCCCTCGAACTCGAGGCGGCGGGCCTCCTCGCGGTCGAGGAGCGCGAGGACGCCGCGGTGACGCTCACCGACGAGGGCCGCGAGTACCTCGAGTCGGGCCTTCCCGAGCGCCGCCTCTACGACGCGGCGGTCGAGGCCGGCGGCGACGCGTCGCCGGTGCCGCTCGGCGAGGTGATCGACGCCGCGGGGCTCGACGGACCGGCCGTCGACGTCGCGCTCGCCAACTTCGCCCGCAAGGGGTTCGGCGATATCGACGCCGGCGAGGTGACCGTCGCCGAGGACCCGCGAGTCGATCCCGGGGACGACCCCGAGGCGGCCGCGCTGTCGGCGATCGAATCCGGAAAGACCGACGCCGTCGACAGGGTGCCCCTCGACCGGCTCGAGGAGCGGGGCCTCGTCCGCCGCGCGTCCCGCACCGTCCGGTCGGTCACGGTCACCGACGAGGGCGTCACGGCGCTGATGGAAGGGGTCGAGACCGCCGAGACGGTCGGCCAGGTCACGCCCGAGATGCTCACCTCGGGCGAGTGGCGCGACGTCGAGTTCGCCGAGTACAACGTCGAGGCCGACGCCGAGACGACCCACGGCGGCCGAAAGCACGTGCTCCGGGGGACCGCCGACCGCGTGAAGGACGTCCTCGTCGGGATGGGGTTCCAGGAGATGGAGGGGCCCCACGCCGACGCGGAGTTCTGGATCAACGACTGCCTGTTCATGCCCCAGGACCACCCCGCCCGCACCCACTGGGACCAGTTCGGGCTCGACGTCCCGCCGATGCGGGAACTTCCGGACGACCTCGTCGGTCGGGTTCGCTCGGCCCACCTCGAGGGCGTCGGCGAGGACGGCGACGGCTACCACTCCCCGTGGACCGAGGAGGTCGCCCGCGAGGTGGACCTCCGGGGCCACACCACGTCGCTCTCGATGCGCTACCTCTCCGGCCACGAGGTCGGCGACCTCGAGCCCCCCGAGCGGTACTTCAGCGTCGAGAAGGTGTACCGCAACGACACGCTCGACCCGACGCACCTCCTGGAGTTCTTCCAGATCGAGGGGTGGGTGATGGCCGAGGACCTCTCCGTGCGGGACCTGATGGGCACCTTCACCGAGTTCTACGAGCGGTTCGGCATCACCGATCTGGAGTTCAAGCCCCACTACAACCCCTATACTGAACCTAGCTTCGAGCTGTTCGGTACCCACCCGGAGACCGGGGAGATGGTCGAGATCGGCAACTCGGGCATCTTCCGCGAGGAGGTGCTCCGTCCCCTGGGCGTGGAGTGTGACGTGATGGCCTGGGGGCTCGCCCTCGAACGGCTGCTCATGCTCATGTACGGCTTCGAGGACATCCGGGACGTCCACGGGACGCTGTGTGACCTCGAGCTGTTGCGGACCACGGAGGCGGTCTACTGATGCCCGTCGTCGACGTCGACCCCGACGAGCTCCGGTGGCTCACGGGGCACGACGAGAAGAGCGGCGAGGAGCTCCGCGAGGACCTGTTCGCGCTCGGCCTGGAGTACGAGGGCCGGACCGAGGAGGGTGAGTTCCGGCTTGAGTTCGCGCCGGACCGGCTCGACCGCCTCTCGGTCGAGGGGGTAGCGCGGTCGCTGCGCTACCAGTACGGCGACGACCGGGGCGTCTACGTCCCCACGACGAACTCCGCGGAGTGGGTCGTCGGGGTCGAGGAGTCCGTCCCCGAAGAGCGGCCGTACGTCACCGCCGCGGTCGTCCGCGGGCTGGACATGAGCGAGGCGAAGCTGGAGTCGCTCATCCAGCTCCAGGAGAAGCTCCACGCGACGATGGGCCGCAGGCGCGAGAAGGGCGCCATCGGCGTCCACGACCTGACGATGATCAAGGGTCGGGCGGCCCAGGGGGACGAGGCGGACCGACGGGCCAAGACCATTACCTACCGCGGCATCGAGCCCGACGGCGACCGGTTCGTGCCCCTCGACGCCGACACCGGGATGACGCCCGCGGAGGTGCTGACCGACCACCCGGTCGGGGACGACTACGGCCCGATCGTCGAGGAGTACGGGCGCTACCCCGCCATCTACGACGAGATCGGCCTGTTCTCCTTCCCGCCGGTGATCAACGGCCGTCGGACGGAGGTCGACGAGGGCTCGCGGGACCTCCTGATCGAGATGACCGGCACCGACCAGTGGACGATCGACCGGATGCTGAACATCGTCTGCTACGCGCTGGACGCCCGCGGCGGCCGGATCGAGGACGTCCGGGTGGAGTACCCCGACCGCGAGCACGTCCGGCCGGACCTCTCGACGGACCGCAAGTCCGTCACTCACGAGCGCGTCGAGTCGATCGTCGGCATCCCGTTCGACCCCGAGGAGGTGATCGACCTGTTCGAGCGGTCGGGGTACTCCACCCGGACGTCCTCGATCCGGCCGCCGCGGGCGTCCAGCGCGT
>PXRQ01000010.1 GCA_003022005.1 Halobacteriales archaeon QS_5_70_15 | reverse complement strand
AGTCTAAGTCGATCCACTCGGTATCAACGTCGAGGCGGTCGATTTCGGGCATTAGGGCATCCGAACACCGACCGCCTCACTCCTAACTTAACACCGCCGAGGCCGGGCGGCCCAACGCTTATACCCGTCATCCGCTTCCTCGGCGCATGCTCGAGTTCACGGAGGAACAGCGGCTCATCCGCTCGGAGATACGGAACCTCTGTTCGGAGTTCGACGACGAGTACTGGCGGACGAAGGACCGGGCGAAGGAGTACCCGATGGAGTTCGTCCGGACGCTCGGCGAGCACGGCTGGCTCGGCACCGTGATCCCCGAGGAGTACGGCGGCGCGGGCCTCGACCCGCTCGAGGCGGCCATCGTCCTCGAGGAGATAACCGCGTCCGGCGCGGGGTTCAACGGTGCGATGGCCTGTCACGGCGCGATGTTCATCCCCCGGTCGGTGCTCGACTACGGCTCCGAGTCGATGAAACGGGAGGTGCTACCCGGGATCGCCTCCGGCGAGAAGCTCCTCCAGTGCTTCTCGCTCACCGAGCCGGGGGCGGGCTTCGACTCGACCTCAATCACCACGTTCGCCGAGCGCGTCGAGCGAAACTCGACGAGTGACGCGTCGCCGGAGGCGACGCAGAACGGCGACAGGTACGTCGTCAACGGGCAGAAGGTCTGGACCTCGCGGTACCACGCCTCCGATTACATGGTGCTGGTGGCCCGGACCACCCCGAAACCGGAGGTCGAGGAGAAGACCGACGGGCTGTCGCTGTTCCTGGTCGACCTCGACGACGCCGAGGCACAGGGGGCGGTCGAGACCGAGGAGATCGAGAAGAACATCCGTGCCGCCGTACCGTCCTACGAGGTCTGGTTCGAGGACCTCGAGGTCCCCGCGGGGAACCTCATCGGCGAGGAGGACGCGGGGTTCCGGCAGGTGATGGACGGGCTGAACGAGGAGCGGGTCGTCATCGCGGCGGAGTGTGTCGGCCTGGCGCGGGCGGCCATCGACCGCGCGGTCGAGTACGCCAACGAGCGGGAGGTGTTCGACCGGCAGATAGGGAAGAACCAGGCCATCCAGCACCCGCTCGCGGACGCCTACGCGCGGATGACCTCGGCGCGGAACATCACCTACCAGGCCGCCCGGGCGTTCAAGGAGGGACGGGACGTCGGCGAGGCGGCGAACGTCGCCGTCTACATGGCCCGCGAGGCCGCCTCGGAGGCCTGCGACCGGGCGGTCCAGACCCACGGCGGCTACGGCATCGCCGTCGAGTACGACGTCGAGCGGTTCTGGCGCGAGGCCAGGCTCACCCGCATCGCTCCCGTCTCCGACGAGATGATACTGAACTACATCGGGGAGCACGTCCTCGGGCTGCCGCGGAGCTACTGATGGGGTACGCCCTGGAGGGAGTGACGGTCCTGGCGGTCGAGGGCGGCGCCTCGGGGCCGTTCTGCTCGCGGCTGCTGGGCGACCTGGGCGCGGACGTGGTGAAGGTCGAGCCGCCGGGCGTGGGCGACGTGAACCGGCACTGGGACACCGTGGTGTACGGCGAGAGCGCGGCCCACGCCTGGCTCGACCGGAACAAGCGGAGCCTCGAACTCGACCTGAAGCAGGAGGCGGGCCGGGACCTGTTCCTCGAGCTGGCCGAGCGGGCCGACGTGGTGACGCAGAACGCCGCCCCGGGCGCCGTCGAGCGGCTCGGCGTCGGCTACGAGGCGGTACGGGAGGTAAACCCCGGGATCGTCTACCTCCACATCTCGGGCTACGGGCGGTCCGGCCCGTACAGCGACCGGAAGGCCTACGACATGATCATGCAGGGCGAGACGGGGCTGATGGCGATGAACGGCGTTCCCGAATCGATGGCGAAGATCCCCCTCTCGATCTGTGACATCAACGCCGCGATGTACGGCGCGCTCGGGGTGCTGACCGCGCTGTTCCACCGCGAGCGGACCGGCGAGGGCCAGGAGCTCGACGTGACGATGTTCGGGGGAGTGCTCTCGTGGCTCGGCTACTTCCCGTTCAAGTACTGGTACAACGACGAGATCCCCGAGCGGGTGGGGACGAGCCACCACCTGCTCACGCCGTACGGTCCCTACGAGGCGGCCGACGGCGAGCAGGTGATCTTCGCGGTGCTCTCGGCGGCCCACTGGGAGACGTTCTGTCGGGACGTCATCGAGCGACCCGGGCTCGAGACCGACCCGCGGTTCGTCGACAACGAGTCCCGCGTCGAGAACCGGGAGACGCTCGAGACCCGCATCGCCGAGGCGTTCGCCGGGCGTCCGCGGGACGAGTGGACGGCCCGCCTCCAGGCGGCCGGCATCCCCTGGGGGAACGTGAACGAACTCGAGGAGGTGCTGGCCCACCCGCAGGCCGAACACCTCGACGCGATACGGGAGATACCCTACCGGAACGGCTCGTTGAAGTTCGTCGACCACCCCGTCGACTTCGGGGCGGTCGACACCCGGCGGGAGCCGATGCCGGACCTCGGCGAGCACACCGAGGCCGTGCTCCGCGAGGTCGGCCTCGGCGACGCGGAGATACGGCGGCTCCACGAGGCCGGGGTGGTCTCCTCGGACTGAGGCGGTCGGCTCCTTCGCCGGAGCGGGCGGGCGGCGGGGTCAGCCGCCGATGTGGTCCTTATGCCGGTGTATGTAGCCGTAGAGCCGGCGCAGGAGACGGATAGAGTGAGTCTCGTTCAGTTCGTACTCGACGCGGCCGTCGCGTATCGCGTCCACGATCGACCCCGGCGTGGCCTCGTCGGCGTCGACCTTCGTGTACGCCCGCCCGACTTCGATCGGGTAGTGAGCGTCGCTCCCGCCGACGAGCGGCTTCCCCCTCGCTTCGGCCAGTCGGCGGATCCGGTCGATCGCCACGGAGCGCTTCCCGTTCACCTCGTAGGCGTCGAACGGGGCGTCGAACTCCCTGACCGAACTGTTCCGGAACGGGTGGGCGACCACCGCCGCACAGCCCCGGTCGCGCGCGAGATCCAGCGTCTCCTCCGGCGTGAGCGTCCCCGCTGCAGTCCGTTCGGGGGGGTCCGAGCCGATCAGCAGCACGTGTCCCTCGGTCGTAGAGACCTCGATACCCGGGACGACGGTCACGCCGTCGATGTCGAAGTCGAATCGGGTGTGGTAGTCGTGGTTGGTCACCACTACCGCGTCGAGACCGCGCCACTTCGCGAGGGCGACCAGCAACCGGGCACCGATCGGATCGAACCTAGTGGGGCGCTCCTCGTACGCGTGGAAGAACCGCGTGTGGGTGTGGACGTCTACTTTGAGCATGGGTATTAGGTTCGAACGACGGTACGGCGCTGCTGGCCGTGTGTCGATCGGTCCGACGGCGCTCGCCCCCGACATACCGACCGCGTCGGGGGTGTTCGGGGCGACGCTCGGGGGCCGCCGCGGGCTCGTCCGCGCTCTCCTGTCCATTGCGCTCTCTCCACGGAATGCAACTGTCGGTGTACCACCGCTTGCCCCGTACTCGGGAGCGCGGCCCTAAAGGCGCGTTGCCTGTCGGCGCCACGGTCCCGCGGTCGGGCGATCGTAGCGTTTCCCTCCCCGCCGGGCGAGCGCGGGCCGCGGTCGGACCACCGGTGACGCGAGCGGTCGGTCCGCGTGGGCCAGCGCGCGCCGACGCCGGGACGCCCCGAAGCGCCCGTCCCGTACGGGAGGTAGCACGCCGGGTCACGGTCGGCCGCGGCGCTCCGGTTTCCCGCCCGGCGGGGCGTGACTCCGGGCGATGAAGCCGGTCGCAGTACCGACTCGGGCGGACTGCCGCTCGGCCGGTGCTTGTTTGCAAGCGAAGCGCTTTCGTTTCACGTCACCGAAACCGGCCATCTAGACGGTCGCCACGCCGATAGCGAGATCCCGCGAGCCGGCACCAGTCGGTGACCGACGTGGGGTTCGAACCTCCGAGAGACGGAACAAACGACAGTTCCCACGATGACACACGACGAAACTGACCACGGTAGTACTGAGACGTCCGACGCCGGGCCGTCGGCCGACGCCGACCGGTGTCGGGTCGTACTGAACCCGGTGAGCGGGACGGAGGACCACGTCGCAGAGGTGGACTCGCGCGCCGAGGAGCGCGGGTACGCGGTCAGGGAGACCGAGTCGGAGGGGGACGCCGCCGCACTGGCGAGGGAGGCCGCCGAGGATGGCGTCGAGGTGGTCGCGGCCTGTGGCGGCGACGGGACGGTACACGAAGTTGTCCGCGGAGTCGACCAGGCGGACGCGCTCGACGACGTCACGTGCGCCGTCGTCCCCGGCGGGACCGGCAACAGCTTCGCGGGGAACGTCGGCGTGACGAGCATCGCCGACGCCTTCGAACTCATCGAAACCGGCGAGAGACGCCGCATCGACCTGGGAGTGGCCGACGGCGAACCGTTCGCGAACTCCTGTATCGCCGGGCTCACCGCGCAGACGAGCTCCGAGACCGACTCCGAGCAGAAATCCCGATTCGGCACGCTCGCGTACGTGCTCGCCGGGCTTCGTCAGGCCGCCGAGTTCGACCCGCTCCACACGAGGGTCGAATCCGGCGAGGCCGGGTCGGACCTGGAGACGTGGGAGGGCGACGCGCTCGCGCTGCTCGTCGGTAACGCCCGCCGGTTCGCGGGGGGCGGCGGCCAGGCCGACGTGGAGGACGGCCAGCTGGAGGTGACGATAGTCGAGGAGATGCCGGCGAACGACCTGCTCGCCGAGGCGCCGGCGTACCGGTTGTTCGGCCGCGAGACGGAACACATCACCCATCTCACCGCCTCGAGCCTCGAGATCGAGAGCCCCATCGGCGAAGACATCGAGTTCAGCCTCGACGGGGAGATGAGCGCACACGAGGCCCTGTCGCTGCACGTCCGTCCGCGGGCGCTGGAGGTCGTCGTCGGACCGGACTACCGACCGAACCCGCGGGAGTGACCGCCGGCCCAGACGCGAGTTAGAGTGGACCCGCCCGTCGCTCGCCCGTTCAGGCCGAAAGCGTATCCGACAGGGAGAGTGCCGCTCGCGTATGGTAGACGTGAGCGGACGCTTCGCGATAGCGCTGCTGTTCACCGTGCCGGCGTGGGTGTTCCGGGGTCGGCGCGGCGCGCTCGGGTTCACGGCGTTCGCGCTGGTCACGGCGATGCGCCCCGACTCGGACCTAATGCTCCGGCACGTCCTCCCGGTCGCGCACCACGGGGTGACGCACACGCTGCTTTTCGTCGCGCTCGCGAGCCCCCTCGGTGGGGCGGTCGCGCGCTCCGGCTCACCGAACGGTTCACCGCCCACTCGCGGGTGGGGAGCACCGCCATCTCTCGGAAGACGGGGTTCGTCTTCGCCACCGCCGGGATGCTCATCGGCGGCGTCAGACACATCTTCGCGGACGCGCTCTCGGCACCCGACATCGCCGCGCCGCTCTCGCCGTTCTGGCCGGTCTATCGCGAACCCGTCGTCGTGGACGTCATCTACTACGACGCGGTGCTCTGGAACTTCGGGTCGCTCGCCGCGGCAGTCGCCCTCCACCTCGCGCTGGCCTGCCACGACCGGTACCCGATCGACACGCGCTACCGGATCGGCGAGCGGGAGACCGACGGGAGCGAGGACGAGAGCGACGTCCTAGTCGCGGACGACTGACTCCCGCCGCCGCTCGACGGGCGGTCCGCGGTTCCGTCCGTCGTCTATGGACGGCGGCCAGAGACGGGATCCGCTTCCGATCCCGACTCACTCCTCCCGCCGGGCGGCGTAGTCGGGGAGCGTGTCGTCCTGCATCACCGCGGTCCGGCCGCCATCGACCGCCAGCGACGTGCCGGTGACGTAGCCCGCCTCGTCGCTGGCGAGGAAGGCGACCGGCGCCGCGACGTCCTCGGGGTCGCCGATGCGGCCGACGGGGTGGATGCTCGCGAGCTCGCGCCGGCGCGCCTCGCTCGTGTCCCGCATCGTCCGGTCGACGGCGACCCACCCCGGGACCACCGAGTTCACCCGCACCCGGGGGCCGAAGTCCAGCGCCATCGCGCGGGTCATCCCCTCGATGCCGGCCTTCACGGCGTTGTACGGGAACATCGCCGGCATCGTCAGCCGGGCGTGGTTCGAGGAGACGTTGACGATCGCCCCCTCGTCCATCCGCCGGACGGCCTCGCGGGCACAGAGCCAGTAGCCCCGGAAATCCGTCTCGACGACGAGGTCCCAGTCCTCGCGGGTCGCCTCGCCCGCGCCCGTGTTCGTCTCGACGGCCGCGTTGTTGACGAGGACGTCGACGCCGCCGTACCGCTCGACCGTCGAGTCGACCAGCGCCTCGATGTCTCGGGGTCGCGCACGTCCGTCCGGACGAACGACGCCTCGCCGCCCGCCTCCCGGATCCGCTCGGCGACGGCCTCGCCGTCCCCGACGGTCCGGCCGCTGAGGACGACGCTCGCCCCCTCGTCGGCGAGTCGCCGGACGATCGCCTCGCCGATGCCGCGGGTCGACCCGGTGACGACCGCCACCCGTCCGTCGAATCGCTCGGTCATGCCCGGCCTACCCGCACCCGCGGCACAAAGCTTTCGTCCCGGACCACGCCGAACAACGCTTACGTGCCCCCCGGTCGTCCGCATGGGCATGTCCGACGACGATGACGTCGATGGGACGAGCGACGGGCCGGGGTTCCGACTCGACCGGAGCGCGTGGGGGATGGTCGAGGAGGCCGAGGCGGCCGTCGAGTCGCTGAGCGTCGGGGAGGTCCGCACCGAATTCGAGGCCGGCGAGGCGGTGCCGCTCGACGTTCGTGACATCCGCGAGGTGTGGATCGAGGGGTCGATACCGGACGCCGAGCACGCTCCGCGGGGGATGCTCGAGTTCTGGGCCGACCCCGAGACCGACTACTACAAGCCGTTCTTCGACCCGGGGAACCGCTACGTGCTCTACTGCAACGGGGGCGGGCGGTCGGCGCTCGCGGCGCGGGACCTCCGGGAGATGGGCTACCCGGAGGTCGCACACCTCGAGGGCGGGTTCACGGCCTGGCAGGCCGCCGACGCGCCGACCGTCGACGTCCCACAGAGGGACTACAAGAGCCGCTGACGCCGACGGAGGGCGGCGGTTGCGCGAGGGCGGGCCGCCCTACGACCGCCGCTCGACGTCGACGGCCGCGCCCTCGTTCCGCGGGCGGGTGAGCACCACCCGCCCCTCGCAGTCGGCGGCGTCGAGCGCCGCCCCGGCGGCCGCGCGGGCGTCCGCCGCTCGCTCGGCGTCGGTGAGGCCCCAGACGGCCGGCCCCCAGGAGGACTGTCCCGCGCCGTCGACCGCCGGCGACCCGGAGAGCGCCTCGACGAGACGCCCCGCGGGCGGGCGGTAGACCCCGCCCTGGACGTCGGCGTACCAGGCGCCGTTGAGCCGGCCGAACTCCGCGAGCGCCGCGGCGAACGGGTCGAGCCGACCCTCGACGGCCGCGGGGAGGAGCCGGTCGACGAGCAGCGAGGCCAGCTCCTCCGCGAGGTCCGGGTCCGCCCGCTCGACGACCCCGCGGATGCTCCGGTCCTCGTCCTCGCCGTGGCGGCCCGGGTCGGCCTCGGGCAGGACCAGACAGACCCGCCAGTCGGCGGGCAGGTCGTAGCGGGCGAGCACGGCCGGGACGGTCCACTCCCCGTCGGCGGGCGGGGCGGTCGTGAACCGCTCGGTCGGGTGGCCGGCGTCGGCGACGAACCCACCAGACTCGAAGGCGGCGACGCCGACCCCCGAGCGCCCGCCGCGGCCGAGCGACAGCGAGAGGTTGCGGAAGCCGGCGTGGAGCCTGGCCCCGTCGACCTCGACGCGGGCGCCGGGGAGGTCGAGCAGGTCGCAGGTCCGGCGGGCGTAGTCGGCGACCGCCTCGGGCGTCCCGTTCGGCGCGTCGCCGGCCCCGTCGGTCCCGGTCGCCGCCACGCCCGACTCGGGCTCCGCGGTCACCGACGCCCGCGGCTCGGCGAGGGCGAGACCGACGCCACCGTAGAGCCGGCCGAGCGACAGCGAGAGGTTGCGGAAGCCGGCGTGGAGCCTGGCCCCCGTCGTGACGGTGACCCGTGGCACACCCGGTAGTGGGCACGGGTCGCGTTTGGGGGTTTCGACCGTCGGGAACCCCCGCCGCGGTTCGGCACCGGCGGCTGTCACTCCACGGGAGTTAAGCCCGCCCGCGACGACGACCCGATCATGAGCCAGCAGCAGGAACGGCCCGAATCGGACGAGAAACCCGAGAAGCCCGAGGGGCTGCGCTCCCGGGAGGTCACCGAGGGCCCGGAGCGGGCCCCTCACCGGGCGATGTTCCGCGCGATGGGGTTCGACGACGAGGACCTCGCCTCGCCGATGGTCGGGGTCGCCAACCCCGCCGCGGACATCACCCCCTGTAACGTCCACCTCGACGACGTCGCGGGGGCGGCCCTCGAGGGGATCGAGGACGCGGGCGGGATGCCGATCGAGTTCGGCACCGTCACGATCTCGGACGCCATCTCGATGGGGACCGAGGGGATGAAGACCTCGCTGATCTCCCGGGAACTCATCGCCGACTCGGTCGAGCTGGTCTCGTTCGGCGAGCGCATGGACGCCCTGGTGACCGTCGCCGGCTGTGACAAGAACCTGCCCGGGATGATGATGGCGGCCATCCGGACCGACCTCCCGAGCGTGTTCCTCTACGGCGGGTCGATCATGCCCGGCGAGCACGAGGGGCGGGAGATCACCGTCCAGAACGTGTTCGAGGGGGTCGGGGCGGTCGCTCACGGGGACATGACCGAGGCGGAACTGGAGGAGATGGAGCGACACGCCCCCGCCTCGACGTCGCACGCCGGGCGGGCGAGGCGGTCCTCTACTGCGTCGAGAACGACGTGCGACCCTCGGAGGTCCTTTCGAGAGAGAGCTTCGAGAACGCCATCGCGCTCCAGGTCGCGCTCGGCGGCTCGACCAACGGCGTCCTCCACCTCCTGGCGATGGCGGCGGAGGCCGGCATCGACCTCGACATCGAGGAGTTCGACGAGATCAGCCGCCGGACGCCGAAGATCGCGAACCTCCAGCCCGGCGGCTCGCGGGTGATGAACGACCTCCACGAGGTCGGCGGCGTGCCGGTCGTGATCCGGCGGCTGCTCGAGGCGGGCCTGATCCACGGCGACGCGATGACCGTCACCGGCCGGACCATCGCCGAGGAGCTCGAACGCCTCGACCTCCCGGACGACGACGAGATCGAGGCGGACTTCCTCTACAGCGTCGAGGAGCCGCTCCACGAGGAGGGCGCGATCAAGATCCTGACGGGGAACCTGGCGCCCGACGGCGCGGTGCTGAAGGTGACCGGCGACGACAACTTCCACCACGAGGGGCCCGCGAGGGTGTTCGAGAACGAGGAGGACATGCGCGAGATGCTCGGCGTGACCGCCGCCGTCGTCGGCGCCGGCCACGAGGACGACGTCGCGATGATCACCGACGGACGGTTCTCCGGCGCGACCCGGGGACCGATGGTGGGCCACGCCGCGCCCGAGGCGTTCGTCGGCGGCCCCATCGGCGCACTCGAGGACGGCGACACGGTCACGATCGACATCCCCGGGCGGGAGATCTCGGTCGACCTCCCGGACGCCGAACTCGAGGACCGGCTGGCCGACCGGGAGCCGCCCGAGCCGAACTACACGTCCGGCGTGCTCGCCAAGTACGGGATGGCGTTCGGGTCGGCGGCGAACGGCGCGGTGACCAACCCCGGCCTCACGCGCGAGGAGTAGTCGCCCGACGGTAGTCCGCGGACCGCCGGCCGGGACACCCACCCCGCGCCGGAGCGGCTATCGACGCCGACCGCGGCGGCTCGTGCCGCGCGCCTTTATGTACCAGCCCGCATAGCCCGGGGTATGCGACTCGATGGCAGGACGGCGTTCGTCACGGGCGGCGGCTCCGGGCTGGGCCGGGCCGCGACCGAACGGTTCGCGGCGGAGGGGGCGACTGTCGTGGCCGCCGACGTCGACTACGAGGGGGCCGTGGAAACCGCGGAGCGGGTAAAGGACGAGGGCGAGGGCGAGGCGGTCGCTCACGAACTCGACGTCCGGGACGCCGAGGCGTTCCGCGACGCGGTCGACGCGACCGTCGAGGACCACGGGCTCGACATCGTCCTGAACAACGCGGGCGTGAGCCACGAGCCGGCGGCGATGGAGGGGATAGGGCGGGACGAACTCGACCGGCTCATCGACGTCAACGTCAGGGGCGTGTGGAACGGCTGTGCGGCCGCGCTTCCGCACATGAAAGAGCAGGGATCCGGCGCCATCGTCAACACGGCGTCGCTGGCGGGCGTCATCGGCTCGCCGAACCTGTCCGGCTACTCGATGACGAAGGGGGCAGTCGTCAACCTGACCCGGGCGGTGGCCGCCGAGGCGGGCCCGGAGGGCGTCCGCGTGAACGCTGTCTGTCCGGGCGTGACCGAGACGCCGATGCCCAAGCGCGACCGTACCGAGGAGGAGTGGGAGGAGCTCGCCTCCCGGATGGCCGAGCAGTACCCGCTGCGGCGGCTCGGCCGACCGGAGGACGTCGCCAACGCGATGCTCTACCTCGCGAGCGACGAGGCCGACTGGGTGACCGGGCAGGCGCTGGTCGTCGACGGCGGGTTCTCGTGTGCCTGAGACGGCGGGGGTCGAGACGGAGAACCCGGCTGGAACGCCGGGAGTTTTGTCCCCGCGGGACGCCACCCCGGTATGACGACCGACGACGCGCGCGTCCCGCTGCTCCGCCAGTCGGACCTCCCCGAGGAGTACCGGTACCTCTTCGACGGGGACGCCCTCGGGGAACTGAACCTGTTCGGGGCGATGGGGCACGTCCCGCGGGCGATGCAGGCGTACATGCGGTTCGGGACCGCGCTGTGGAACGCGGGCGACCTCTCGACCCGCGAGCGCGAACTCGCCATCCTCGCGGTGGCCCGCTCGGTCCGGTCGCGGTACGAGTGGCACCAGCACGTCCGCATCGGCCGGGAGGCCGGCATCTCCGTCGAGGAGCTCCGTGCCGTCGCGCGCGACGACGACACCTCGTTCCCCGAGCGCGAGCAGGCGATCATGCGGTACGCCGGGGCCGTCGCGAGCGGGACCGTCACGGGACCGCTGTTCGAGGCCGCCGAAGCGGTCACCGACACCGGGACCGTCGTCGGGCTGACGCTGCTCGCCGGCCACTACCTACAGACCGCGCGGTTCCTCGACGCGCTCTCGGTCCCGCTGGACGGGGAGTTCGCCGGCTGGCTCCCCGGCGCCTGATACGGTCGTGCGTAACGATACCGTCGGTTCCCGCCGCGGGTGATCGCCGGTAACGGACTGCCCACGACCGTGTCAGACGTTCCCGGCCTCGGAGCACCCGGTCAGGTGGTCCGGGAGCTGTCTGATCGACTCGCCGCATAACGGACACTCGACGCCGTCCGACGTGCCCCACTCGCCGTTGACGACCGAGTGCGAGCAGTAGTCATGGACGTGTCGACGGACCGCCGACTTGGTGTAGTCGAACTCCTCGGCGATCTCGCCGACCGAGCGACCGTCCGCGTAGGCCTCCCGGAGCTCCCGGCACTCGGCGACGGAGATGGCCGTGCGGCTACTCATCGCCACCACCGCCGGACCCGTTCCGTCGGATCCACGACGTGGACACGGCCGCCGCCCGGCGCGTCGGTACTGTCGACCCTGGCCCCCGGTCGCCCGGACGCCGAGATCTCGCCACGGATACTGCGGTGTTTGGCGCACCTCGCTTGAGGGCCACCCATGGCTCAGAACCTGAGTGGTCGGCGTCCGCCAGTCACGTCCGTGCGCCGAGCGGTCGGTGGACGCCCGGTGGACGGTCTGCCGGGTCCACGGGACGGGTCCGTCGGACCCTCGGGTCGGGGGTCGTCGCTCGGGCACCGGTCGCCCCGCCCCCGAGCGTCGAGATCCGGTCCGCCTTCCGAGTCGAACTCGCCGCAGGCGCGTTCCGGAGTTTCCATGAAACGCGAACGCTTGAACCGCTCGCGCCCGAACGGGCCGGACTGTACCTACGAGACGACCTGAACACCACGGTGAGTCGACTCGGTTTCCCGTTCGACTCTCGCGGGGAGCCGGCGGGACGCGACGGGAGATTGGCCGCTGTCGCTCGAACGTGTTCCGTTCGCAGGAGAGGTCCGCCCTCCCCGATTTGAACGGGGGGCAAGCCGATCTACAGTCGGCTGCTCTACCAGGCTGAGCTAAGGGCGGCCGCACCCGAACCGAAACGGCTGTCGGACTTAACGGTTGCCATACGGCCCGGGCAGACGGGGGGCGGACGCGCGTCGGACGGCGCGGGAAGGTTCAAGTGTGGTGGGAGACAACGTGTCGGACAGAGCGATGAGCAAGATCACGTTTCGCGCCGCCGACGACCTCATCGCGCAGCTGGAGGAGTTCGACGCCTCCAAGAGCGAGGTCATGCGCGAGGCCCTCCGGGAGTACCTCGGGGAGCCGACCGCCGGCGTCGGAACGGGAGCCGACTCCCGCGAGCGCGCGGAGGCGGGGACGCTCGACGACATCCTCCTCGAGCGGATCGACGAACTCATCGACGAACGCCTCGACGCGCGGCTCGGCGCGTCGAGCGCGCCCCAGGATATCAACGTAAACATAGCCCTCGACGGCGAATCCGGCGGAACGAGCGTCACACGGGAGGGCGAGCGTAAGACGGAGGCCGTCGACCCCGCAAACGAGGACGAGGAGGCGGAGAGCGCGTGTAAACAGTGCGGGGAGACCCTCTCGCCCTCTGCCGTTTACTGCCAGAACTGCGGGGAGAAGGCGAGCCACCGCGTCTTCTGCGAGTGCGGCGACGAGATGCGCTCGGACTGGGCGTTCTGCCCGTCCTGCGGCCGTCGGACGCCCGCGGCCGACGTGTTAGACAGATCGTAAACGGCCGGTGTACGACCCCTATAGAGTAATGAGCACGATTTCGGCGTTCCAATCGATCCCCGCATCCGGCGCTCAACGCGGAGCGACGGGCGCCGATCCCCGCTCCGGCCGGGCTCCGTCTGACGGAGGCAAGACGGTAAACGCGGAATTCGAGGCTTTCGGGCCCGTATACGCCTGTCGGACTATCTCGTCTTACACGTAGGCAAACCTTTATAATGGAGTGGTCTGTGCATACATCCGCGTAAGACGGTCGTCTTACAGCACGACCGGAGCGGGTTACACCTCTCCGACGTCGGGCGGTTCGGCGCTGTAAGACGGTTCGTGCGGGTGTGTGCCGCCGCCGTCTTACCGGACAAGAAGGGGAAAACAATGGAGCGTGTGACACTACGGATCCCGAAACAGCAGATCGATGAAGTCGAGCGAATGGTCGACACGGGGCAGTTCCCCAACCGGAGCGAGGCGATCCGGTCGGCCGTCCGCGAGATGATCAACGAACAGGCCGACGAGGAGCGCCAGCCCGAGAAGCGCGGCTGGGCCAAGGTGTAGACGATGCAGGACATCGTCAACTCCGCCCTGGAGAACGCCGAGAAGGAGAAGCGCGACACCGGCGACGACGGCGAGGACTTCGGCGACCCGCGTATCGTCATCATCGGCGCCGGCGGAGCCGGCAACAACACCGTCAACCGGCTCTACAACATCGGCGTCGACGGCGCCGAGACCATCGCCATCAACACGGACAAGCAGCACCTGAAGATGGTCGAGGCCGACACGAAGATCCTGGTCGGCAAGTCCCTCACCAACGGGCTCGGCGCCG
>PXRQ01000009.1 GCA_003022005.1 Halobacteriales archaeon QS_5_70_15 | reverse complement strand
TCGTCCTCCTGTGTCTCCCCGACTCGCCGGACGTCGAGCGGGTCGTGCTGGGCGACGAGGAGGAGCCGAACCCGGTCGTCGACGGGCTCAGCGAGGGGATGACGGTTATCGACCACTCGACCATCTCGCCGACGGTGGCCGACCGCATCGCCGACGACCTCGCCGAGCGCGGCGTCACGATGCTCGACGCGCCCATCTCCGGCGGCGAGTCGGGCGCCATCGAGGGCTCGCTCTCGATCATGGTCGGCGGCGACGAGGAGAGGCTCGACGAGCAGCGGGACGTCCTCGACGTGATGGGCGAGACGGTGACCCACTGCGGGGCGAGCGGCGCCGGACAGACGACGAAGGCGTGCAACCAGATCGTCTGCGCGGCCCAGATGGTCGGGGTGAGCGAGGCGCTCGTGTTCGCCGGGCAGGCTGGCGCGGACCTCGAGGCGGTCGTCGAGGCCATCAGCGGCGGCGCGGCGGGCTGCTGGACGCTGGACAACCGCGCGCCGGACATGATCCACGGCGACTTCGACCCCGGCTTCTTCGCCGAGTACCAGTACAAGGACCTCCGGATCGCGACCGACGCCGGCGAAGCGTTCGGCTCGCCGATGCCCCAGACGGAGCTCGCTCACGAGCTCTACAAGTCGATGGTCCAGAACGGCATGGGCCGGGACGACAACAGCGGCGTGATGCAGGTCATCGAGATGCTGGCCGGCTCGGAGGTCCGCGTCGAGGACTGATTGGGAGCGTAGCTCGTTGCCGGCGATCACCGACCCTCTCCGAGTGACCGCCGGTAAGTCGTCACGACAGTCTTCGTGAGAGCCGAAAAAAGGCGGAAGTAGAGCGGTCGGCGGCCCGCCCGGTTTCACGTCGTGGGTCGGTCGGTCCTCGCCCGGACGTTCCGTGTATCCGACAGTATCACTCGAACGTCCAGTCGGTCTCGACTTCCGGGGGATCCTCCAGCGTCCGGTAGACCACGCAGTACCGCTCGGTGTACGCTTCGAGTGCCGCCCGGGTCTCCTCGTCCAGCTGGCCGTCGTCGTCGACCGAGACGTCGAGACGGATGCTCTCGAACCCGACCGTCGCCTTCTCGTCGACGCCCACCGTCCCCCGGAGGTCGAGGTCGCCGCTCGCCTCGACGCTGATGTCGACGTCGACGCCGAAGTTCTCCGCGACGGCCTGTGCGGTCAGCTGTGAGCAGGCCGCCAGCGCGCCCAGCAGGAGGTCCCCCGAGCAGGCCCCCGCGCCGGGCCCGCCCGCTCCCTCGTGGAGTTCCGCCTCGTAGATCGCCCGACCGATGTCCACACTGCAGGAACGGACGTCGTCCTGCTCCTCGCCGGTCGCGGTCAGCGTGACCCGTGCCGCCTCCGGGTTCCGCTCGTGCTCGTTCTTCAACGGTTCCTGTTCCTCCCGCAGGTCGACGTCTCCTATGCCGGGTGTATGGCACTCTCCCACACGGAAAGCGCCTTCTACCGGACGCCGCCGGTTCCCCTCCGCCTCGCCGGGTCCGGTGGAAGGAGGTGGTCGGTCGCGAGGATGCCGAGGGGCCTACCGCGCCCTCCAGGCCCGGCCCGCTCGCCGTGTCATACGGTCGTGCGTAGTCCGTTACCGATGATCGCCGATCCTGGCCGGGCGATCGCCGGTACATCGTTACGCACGACCGTATCAGGCTCCCCCGGGCTGCGGGCGAATAAACAATTCTTAAAACCGTCGCGCGGGTTCTCGTGGGTATGGCTGGAACCATCGAAGTGCTCGTCCCCGGGGGGCAGGCCAACCCCGGCCCGCCGCTCGGGCCGGAACTGGGCCCGACTCCGGTGGACGTGCAGGCGGTCGTGGGCGAGATCAACGAGCGGACCGCGGCGTTCGACGGGACCGAGGTCCCGGTCACGATCGAGTACGAGGACGACGGCTCGTTCACCATCGAGGTGGGCGTCCCGCCGACGGCCGCGCTCATCAAGGACGAGCTCGGCTTCGAGACCGGCAGCGGCCACCCGGAGTCCGAGTTCGTCGCCGACGCGTCCGTCGAGCAGATCCGGAAGATCGCCGAGCAGAAGCTCCCCGACCTCCTCGCGTACGACCTCAAGGGCGCCGCGAAGGAGGTCGTCGGCACCTGCACCTCCCTCGGCGTGACCATCGAGGGCGAGGACCCCCGCGAGTTCAAGCAGAAGATCGACGCCGGCGAGTACGACGACGTCTTCGACGAGCAAGCGGCAGCGCAGTGAGCCGAAGGCTCGTGAGACGAGCGGAGCGAGTCTCACGGCGTGTTGCCGAGGAAGTCGAGGCGTAACCGAGACTGACGCGGCAAAGGCTCGAAGCACGTACGACCGACCGTCCTCCAGTCGCGCTCGTGGACCGGGGGAGCGACGTCGCGAGTCCGGACGCGTCGACCCGGCAAGTGGTGAGCGATACACAAGGGTTTAGTTGTCCCGCTATCCACGGTTAGACACGACTAATCCCTGAATGAGTTGCGATCAACGGCGGACACCGAGGTGGGCGTGAGGTGGCGACGTTCCTCGAAGTCCTGATAGCGGCGGCGACGCTCCAGGCACTCGTCGTCCCGGGCGAGAAGGTCCAGATGATCATCGCCGGGCTGTCGACGAAGTACCGGCCGGTCCCGGTCGTCGCGGGGGCGGGCGTCGCCTTTGCCGGCTGGACGGCGCTGGAGGTGGCGTTCGGCGAGGCGCTGCAGGGCGCGCTCCCGGCCGTCTATCTCGATGCGATCACCGCGGGGCTGTTCGTCCTGTTCGCGCTCCTGCTCGTGCGAGCGGGACGGGGCGTCGGGAGCGCCGCCGGCGCCGAGGGCGAGGCGGTCGCCGATGGCGGGACCGGGAGCTACGCCGACGGGCGGCTCGCCGGGCTCGACGCCCACCTGCCCGACGGCGCGGAGGGGTTCTCCCCCGCGTTCTCGGCCAGCGCGTTCGGCGAGTTCGGCGACAAGACACAGCTGGTGACCATCGGGCTCGCCGCCCAGTACGGCGCCCACCCGGCCATCTGGCTCGGGGAGATGCTCGTGATCATCCCGATAAGCCTGCTCACGGCGTTCGTCTTCGACCGCGGCGCCCGCCGGCTGACCGACGAACACCGCCGGTGGCTGTTCTTCGGATCGGCGCTCCTGTTCGTGGCGTTCGCGGCCGACATCGCCGCCGCGTACTGGGTCGGTATCTCCGTCCTTCCGGTGTGAGTAGCACGAGGGTTCGCGAGCGGTAACGAACATCAGGACCGTACCCGCGACGGATCGCGCATCGGCCGGTCGGGGCCGATCCGTCCCGGAGCTACTCGGCGACAACTCTCGGGGATTCGCTTCGCGTCTTGGTCCGTTGCCGACAGGACTGGCCCGAGAATACGGGGAACGAGGTCGCCACTCGGGTTTCGTCGGTGGAGGGGACACCGACTGACGACGACGGCGGAACGGTACGTCAGGCCGGGCAGCTACGTCTGCCGGGTTCCGTTCCGAGGGATCCGTCCACCATGGAGGTCCCGTACCGCCGAATCGCGGTCACCCGTATCTCGCTACCGGTTTAGTATCAGCATCGCATCACGCTGGAGTACGAGGACTTCTGCCCCCCCCTCCCCGATCCCCGGGGGACGGACCGCCGATGATCGAGTCGATCCGTGGTCGCACCCCGACCGCTCCACACGCCATACCCGACTGATCGGGGGAATCGCGACCTCTTCCATCGGCGGACGGATCCGGGCCCGGCCTCGGTAGCACCACCCGAACGGTACCAATCTATTTTCACCCCCGGATGTGAGCGGAGTTGGCCGGGAAAATGACAGAAACGGTGGTCGTTCTGGGCGGAGGTATCGGCGGCCTCTCGGCCGCACACGAGCTCGTCGAGCGGGGGTACGGCGTGGAGGTGTACGAGAAGCGGTCGATCTTCGGGGGCAAGGCCCGGAGCGTGGACGTACCCGGGACCGGGGTAGAGGGGAGGAAACCGCTTCCAGGCGAGCGCGGCTTTCGGTTCTTCCCGGCGTTCTACCGGCACGTCTTCGACACGATGCGCCGGATCCCCTACGGGGACAACGAGGAGGGAGTGTTCGACAACCTGGTGGGCACGACCCAGTGGATGATCGCCCGGGAGGGGGACGAGGAGGTGGAGCTCCCGCTGGAACTCCCGGGGATGGTCGAGGAGTGGGACACCGTGATCGACACGCCTGTCGGGACCGAGGTCGGCATCCCGCCGGAGGAGCAGCGGTTCTTCGCCGACCGGCTGCTGACGTTCCTGACCTCCTGCGAGGAGCGCCGGCAGACGGAGTACGAACACCTGCCCTGGTGGGAGTTCGTGGAGGCCGAGGGGACGTCCGATGCGTACAAGCGGTTCTACGGCATCGGCCCCACGCGCGTGCTGGTCGCCATGCGGGCCGAGGAGAGCAGCACGCGGACCATCGGGCGGATCTACATCCAGCACCTGCTCGGCATCGCGATGCCGTGGCTCCACCCCGATAGCGTCCTCGACGGCCCGACGAACGACGTCTGGATCGACCCGTGAGTCGAGTACCTCCGGGAGCAGGGGGTGACGTTCCACCCGGGGACGGAGCTCCGAGGGTTCGGACTCGACGACGGGCGGGTGAGCCACGTGGAGGTGGCGACCGACGAGGGGGACCGAAGGGTGAGCGGCGACCACTACGTCGCCGCCGTCCCGGTCGAGGTGATGGCCGACCTGCTCACGGAGGAACTGGTCGAGACCGCGCCCTCGCTGTCCGACCTCGACCGGCTGCGGACCGCCTGGATGAACGGCATCCAGTTCTACCTCGACGAGGAGGTCCCCATCGCTCACGGGCACGTCGTCTACGAGGACGCTCCGTGGGCGCTCACGTCCATCTCACAGCAGGAGTTCTGGGAGGGCGTGGACCTCTCGGAGTACGGCGACGGGGACGTCGAGAGCATCATCTCCTCCTGCATCTCGGACCGGGAGACGGAGGGCGAAACCGTCGGGAAGCCGGCCGAGGAGTGCACGCCGGCCGAGATCAAGCGCGAGGCGTGGGCACAGATGGCGGCGCGGCTGAACGACGCGGGGAAGGAGTGGCTGGACGAGGACGCCATCGTGACGTGGCACCTCGACCCGGATATCGAGTTCCCGGCACCCAACGAGACGACGAACGCGGAACCCCTCCTGATAAACACGGTGGGCTCGCTGGAGCACCGGCCGGAGGCGGACCTGGCCGTACCGAACCTCTTCCTCGCCGCGGACTACGTGCGGACGCACACGGACCTCGCGACGATGGAGGCGGCGAACGAGGCGGCCCGGCGCGCCGTGAACGGGATCATCGCGGCGAGCGGGGACGACCGGCCGCGCTGTGACGTCCGGCCGCTCGAGGAGCCGTCGGTGTTCGAGCCGATGAAGGCCTACGATCGGCTCCGGTTCGAGATGGGGCTCCCCCACCGGGACCTGGAGCCGGCGGAGTGAACGACGGCCGGCCCGGTTTCCCGCTACCGCACGGGGTCACGGGGCCCCTCCCGCGCGAACCGAGGGTCCGGCGTGTCCTCCGGGGTGTTCCAGCGTGTCCCCCCCGCGTGTCGTGTTCGGTAGACCCGTCACCGGGGTCCGGCGTGCCGTCCGTACTCATTACCGAGGGTCGAAACGGAGCCCTCCGGGTCGCTACCCCCGGTTCGACCGGTCGACCCGCGCTCGCCCCGGCCTGGGAGAGCGACTCACGGGGGGAGCGCTTCGACGCGTTTAAACCTGCTCTCCCAGTTAGTACGGACGAGACAGGCACGGCCTGTTTCACACCGTAGTAGCCCGGACGGGCCGAGACTACGGAGGTGAAAGATGGCAGATTCGATAGAAGAAGCAGTCTCTCGCGCACTCGAGGAGGCACCCCCGCGGAACTTCCGCGAGACGGTGGACCTCGCGATCAACCTGCGCGACCTAGACCTCAACGACCCGAACAACCGCGTGGACGAGTCGGTCGTCCTGCCGTCGGGGACGGGTCAGGAAACGAGTATCGTCGTGTTCGCCGAGGGAGAGACGGCGCTCCGGGCCGAAGACGTCGCCGATCAGGTGCTCTCGGGGGACGACCTCGAGGACCTCGGCGACGACACGGACGCCGCCAAGGACCTCGCGGACGAGACCGACTTCTTCGTCGCCCAGGCGAACCTCATGCAGGACATCGGTCGCTACCTCGGGACCGTCCTCGGGCCGCGCGGCAAGATGCCGACGCCGCTCCAGCCCGACGACGACGTCGTCGAGACCGTCAACCGCATGAAGAACACCGTCCAGATCCGGTCGCGCGACCGGCGGACGTTCCACACCCGCGTGGGCGCGGAGGACATGACCGCGGACGAGATCGCCACCAACATCGGCGTCATCGTCCGGCGGCTCGAGGCGGACCTCGAGAAGGGCCCGCTCAACATCGACGGCATCTACGTCAAGACCACGATGGGTCCCGCCGTGGAGGTGCCCGTATGAGCGCCGGAGCCGAGACGGAGGCGGAGGCCGAGCGGAAGACCGAGCAGGTCCCCGAGTGGAAGCGCGAGGAGGTCGCCGACATCGTCGACCTGCTCGAGTCCTACGACTCGGTGGGCGTGGTCGACATCGCGGGCATCCCGTCCCGACAGCTCCAGGCGATGCGCCGGGACCTGCACGGGAGCGCGGAGCTCCGGGTCTCCCGGAACACGCTGGTCGTCCGTGCGCTCGAGGCGGTCGACGACGGGCTGGAGGAGCTCGCGGAGTTCGTCTCCGGCCAGGTCGGCCTCATCGCGACGGACGACAACCCGTTCGGCCTGTACAGACAGCTGGAGGCCTCGAAGACGCCCGCGCCGATCAACGCGGGCGAGGTGGCGCCGAACGACATCGTCATCCCCGAGGGTGACACCGGGATCGACCCCGGCCCGTTCGTCGGCGAGCTCCAGCAGGTCGGTGCGGACGCCCGCATCCAGGACGGCTCGATCAAGGTGCTGGCCGACTCGACGGTCCTCGAGCCCGGCGAGGAGGTCGACGCGCAGCTGGCGAACGTCCTCTCCGAGCTCGGCATCGAGCCCAAGGAAGTGGGGCTGGACCTCCGCGGCGTCTACGCCGAGGGCGTGATGTTCGGCCCCGAGGAGCTCGAGCTCGACATCGACGAGTACCGGGACGACTTCGCCTCGGCCGCGGCGGCCGGGCGGAACCTCTCGATCGACGCCGGCTACCCGACCGCCCGGACGGCGGGCGCGCTGCTCGGGAAGGCCGCGGGCGAGGCCAAGAGCCTCGGCATTTTCGCGGCGGTCGAGAGCCCGGACCTCGTCGACGACCTGCTGGCGCGGGCGGATTCACAGCTCCGCGCGCTCGCCGCACACATCGACGACGAGGAGGCCCTCCCGGAGGAGCTCCGCGGCGTCGAGAGCGGGTCGGAGCCGGGCGACACGGCCGAGACCGAGGACGGTGACGACGGCGTGGACGAACAGAGTGACGACCAACCCGCCGAGGCGGACGCCGACGACGAGGACGAGGGAGACGACGAGGACGACGGCGACGGCGACGCGCTCGGCGCCATGTTCGGGTGACACAGAATGGAGTACGTTTACGCAGCGCTGGTGCTGCACGAGTCCGGTGAGGAACTGAACGAGGAGAACATCACCGCGGTCCTCGAGGCCGCGGGCGTCGACGTCGAGGAGTCCCGCGTGAAGGCCCTGGTGGCCGCGCTCGAGGACGTCGACATCGAGGAGGCCATCGACACGGCCGCCGCGGTGCCGGCCGGCGGTGGCGGCGCGGGCGGTGCGGCCGCCGAGCCCGCCGAGGCCGAGGCCGACGAGGAGGAAGAGGCAGACGACGGCGACGACGAGGCGGAGGCCGAAGCCGACGACGGGGACGAGGACGAAGAGGCCTCGGGCGAGGGCCTGGGCAACCTCTTCGGCTGAGTCGTACGGTCGCACCGTGAACCCAGGCTTTTTCGGAACCACGCGGGGAGCCGCGGTGCCCGTCTGCGCGGCACCGTGTGGCGGGCCGCGGGTCCCGATAGCGTGATACCCGTCCCGCTCGAGCGATCACGCATGGAGAAGGTGGACCTCGACGACGCGTGACTGACTGGCCACAGGCCCAGTCCGCGCGCCAGAACCAAGTGGGTTTCACTTTCGCTACCCGAGGGCGCGGACGGCGGCGACGGC
>PXRQ01000008.1 GCA_003022005.1 Halobacteriales archaeon QS_5_70_15 | reverse complement strand
CGGAACCGCGGTTAGATGCTGTTGCAGGCGCGCTGGTAGTGTAGTGGTATCACGTGACCTTGCCATGGTCACAACCGGGGTTCAAATCCCCGCCAGCGCACTTCTCCCGCGAACGGCCGACGAACACCGCGTAGCGTGTGCTCGCCACGGCGTGAGCGGATGTGTGCGGAAGGATTTGAACCCTGCCGTGGAGTGACCGCAGGGCGCGGAACGGGTCCGGTTCGAATCCCCGCCAGCACACTTCTGCCGAGCACCGTCCTGCGAGCGACCGCTTTGCGTGTCGCTCACGGCCGGTCGTCGGTGAACCGGGTCGTGACCGAACGGGCTGGCCACGACGGGAGCACTACACTGTCCAGTCGCCGCCTGCGAGTGGGAGGTCGATGCGGCGACGGGAGAGGTAGGGTGGAGAGGGCGGGGGGGAGAGACCCCCTCCGGTCGGTCCGAGGGGAACGAGGCGGTTGGGACTCGTGTCTGCGAGCGCAGGGACTCTCCGGCGTGTGGGCACGGCACGTTATCGGAGGAGCCCCTGTAGCGTCCGGCGCACGGGTCACGCGGTGTACCCTCCGGCGCCCGGTCGGGGGTAGATTTTTGTACACCGTTTCACGAGACTCACGTATGGCTCGGAACACCGAGAGCAGCCCGACGTCGCGGTGCCAGCGGTGTGGGTTCGAGGCCGCGTCCGGCGGTTCGGAGTGGAACACCGTCGAGTCGCCGCCGATCGGCGAGCTGACGCAGTGTCCGGAGTGCGGGAGCACCGACGTGATGACGGGACTGTCGATCAGCGGCTGATACTGTCGGACGGAACTACCTGAGCCTCATCGGCGCAGCGGTGTGGCGATATCGTTCATGGGCTTCTGTTCGACAGTATGAACCCCGCCGGGCCCGACCACCGGCGTCCGCGTGACGCCAGCGGGTCGAGAGCCGGCCGAGCCCCCGTCGGGGATCCGCGACGGGCGGTCGGGGTCCCTCGGCGAAGGCTCCCGTCCGTATCAGCCGTCGTCCCCCCGCGATTCGTTGCCCCCCTCGCCCGTACTCCCGTCCTCGTCGCCACCGTCGCTCGTCTCGCCGCTACCGTCGTCCGTATCGTCGTCCCCGTCCCCGTTCGCCTCGCCGAGGAACGAGACGACCTCCTCGCCGACCACGTCGGGTCGTTCCTGGTGGAGGAAGTGGCCGGCGCCGTTCACCCGCACGACCCGGCAGCGGGCGTCGAAGGCCTCGTCGGCCCGCTCGAACAGTTCCGGACCGATGGCGCCGTCCTCGGTTCCCGCGAGGATCAGCGTCGGGACCCGGATGTGTGGCTGGCGGTCGACCCGCGGAACCGACCCGCCGGTGAGGAGCCCCCTCACCGACGGACCGACGATCTGTCGGTAGTACCCGAGGGCGTTCTCGACGGTCTCGCCCTCCGAGAAGGTCGCCTTGACCGACTCGATGCGCTCGCCGGGGTAGTCCCACGACGGCGACCACGTCCCCCAGAGGAACTCGATCAGCGCGAAGTCCTGCCAGCGAACGGCGCGCTCGGCCATCCTCCGGGCCTGGAACAGCCAGATGTACCACGACCGGAGGACCTGCCGGGGGTGGCGGGGGAGCAGCGCGTCGAACCGCGGGGGGACGGCGAGCGTCGCCATCCGGTCGAACGTCTCCGGCGACTGCAGCGCGGCCACGTAGCCCGCCACGGCGCCCCAGTCGTGGCCGACGAGGACGGCCCCCTCGAACCCCTCGCGCTCGTCGTAGGCCGCCGCGAGCGCGACCGCGTCCGCCCCGAGCGCGCCCGCGGAGTAGTCGCCGTCCGGGGCGGACTCGGTCGGGGCGTACCCCCGCATGAACGGCGCGACGGCGGTGTAGCCGGCGTCGGCGAGCCGCGACCCGAGCGGGACCATCGAGCCGGCGTCGTCGGGGAAGCCGTGGAGGCAGAGCGCCAGCCGGTCGCCGTCGCCGATCTCGAGGCACTCGAAGGCGAGGCCGTTCGCCTCGACCGTCCGCGTTTCCGGGTTCATACCCGACCCGACGCGACCGACGGTTTTAGTCGTGGGGCACCTACGACGACCATGACCGTCGTGGCACTCCTGAGCGTCGCGCCCGTCACGGAGGGGAGCATGGCCCCCGAGGTGGCCAAAGCGGTGGCTGCGCTCGACGAGTTCGACGTGAGCTACGAGACGAACCCGATGGGCACGGTGATAGAGGCCGACGACATCGATACGCTCCTCGAGGCGGTCGCCGCCTCGCACAAGGCCGTTGACGGCGACCGGGTGAGCACCTTCCTGAAGGTCGACGACAAGCGTGCGTCGACGAAATCGGCGCGGTCGAAGGTCGACCGCGTCGAGGAGGAACTCGGCAGGGAGGCACGGCGCGAGCGGTAGCCTCGCCGGGCCTCTCGGCCGCAGAGGTGCGTTCCCGGGGACGTGCCGAATGCGGCGCGTGTCTCGCCGGCCGTATCGACAGAAGGCACCGCGAACCCCGTCCGCTGCGGAGCCGGATCGGCGAGTTCGGGGGAGAGGGACGAGCGATCCCTCACGGACGTTTCGACGACAGAACTACCCCTTCGCGGGTATCGACTCACGACCCGTGAACCAGCCCCCCGAGTACTGTCCGTACTGCGGTGCCCCCGTCACCGGCGTCGGGACGCCGATGGTGGGTGACGTCGAGACGCCGATGGTCTACCGGTGTGACCGCTGTGACGACTACGTGTTCTACAACCCCACCCCCGGCGGGAGTGCGGTCGTCGTGGACGGCGAGTGCGTGCTCCTCGTCGAGGACTTCCGCGATCCGGGCGGGTGGAAGCTCCCGTCCGGTCGTATCGAACTCGGCGAATCGCCCCGCGAGGGCGTCGCACGCGAACTGGAGGAGGAGACGGGACTCGCCGTCGACCCCGCCGACCTCGTCTACTTCTACGACGAGGCGGGGGAGCCGGTCGAGAAGCAGTACACGGTCGGTGTCGACTACGCCGTCCCCCGCTCGATGACGACCGGGCCGCTGAGGGCGGGCTCGGACGCGACGGGCGCCCGGTTCTTCACCCCGGCCGAGTCCGCGGCCTCGGAGTATGTCCTGAAGGAGACGCACGTCGACCGGTTCGGCACGGATAGCCTGGAGTGGGTACTGGGGGAGGCCCGGGGTGCGCTCGAGCGGAGCGGGCGGGTGGAGCGCGGGGAGTGAGCCGGAGAACGCGGGACGGCGACGACGGGCCCACGAGCCGTGGCGGGAGTGGACCGTGCCACGAGTCGTGGCGGGAGCGGAGGGGCGAGTGGAGAGCGAGGTGGCGTCGACCCGGATCGAGACAGCCGATACCGTGCGAGAGGGGCACAGACGCGGCTCTCAAGCGGCACCCTTTTACGTCCGCTCACGGTACGAACCGCTACCGTCTAGTGGCCCGACGCGGAAGCGTCACGGTATGCCACGCAGCGCACTCGTGCCGTCGTCGTTGGCGCGGGAGGCCGAGGACAAGCGGGAGGCGACCCGGAAGATCGGGTACGTCGCCCGTGCGGCCGCGGTGTTCCGCCTCGACCGGCTCGTCGTCTTCCCCGATCCCGGGGGGGAGGACGGGCGGTTCGACGACGGGTTCGTCGCCACGGTACTGGCCTACGCCGCCACGCCACCCTACCTCCGAAAGGAGGCCTGGGGCGTGCGGGGCGAACTGGAGTCCGCCGGCGTGCTGCCGCCGCTCCGCGTCTCGCCACGGACCGGCTCCGGATCGAAGGGTTCGGGGTCGTTAAGACAGGGAATCGTGACCGAGGTCGGACCTGACGGGCGCGCACGGGTCAATTGCGGCATGCAACACCCGGTCTCCCTCCCGGTGCCGCCGTCGATGGTGGTCCCGGAGGAGGGGGAACGCGTGACCATCAGGGTCTCTTCGCGGCGACCGCTCCGCGCGAAACTAGTGGACGAGCCCCCGCCGGGGTTCGTCGTCGAGCGCGGTGGTCTCGACGCGCAGTTGCGGCGTGAAGACGCCGGACTACGCGTCGCGGCCTCCCGCTACGGCACCCCGCTCACCGTCTCCCGACTGGACTCGACGGTCGAGTCCATCGAGGCGGCGGGGGGGTTCACCGTCGTCCTCGGCAGCCCCGAACGGGGCCTGCCGGAGATGCTCGACGTGGAGCCGGAGGCCGTCGGAGGGACCGACGCCGCCGGGGAGCGGGCACGCGATGCTGACGCCACCCGGGCGGCTGGCGAAGACAGCGAAACCGGTGCCGGGGCGACCGACACCGACACTCACGAACCGGATGGAGCCCGGTTCGACCTCTGGCTGGATACGGTTCCGAAGCAGGGCAGCGAGGTCGTGCGAACCGAGGAGGCGATGTTCGCCACCCTCGCGCCGCTGACGATGGAGCGATAGAACGATGCCACAACCAAGCAGACCACGAAAAGGCTCGATGGGCTACAGCCCGCGCGGTCGGGCGGCGGGCGAGGTGCCCCGCATCTCGACCTGGCCGGCCGACGACGGCCAGTCCGGGCTCCAGGGGTTCGCCGGCTACAAGGCCGGCATGTCCCACGTCGTGATGATCAACGACGAGCCCGACTCCCCCCGCGAGGGGATGGAGGAGACCGTCCCGGTGACGGTCGTCGAGACCCCGCCCATGCGGGCGGCGACCCTTCGAGTCTACGAAGACACGCCGTACGGCAAGCGACCCCTGACCGAGGTGTGGGCGGCGGACGTCCACGAGGACCTCGGCCGGGCGGTTTCGCCGCCGGACGGGGAGTACAGCATGGACGATTCGGACGTGCGGGAGGCCCTGGAGGCGGGCCGGGTCGCCGAGGTGCGGCTCGTCACCCACACCGTCCCGGGCGAGACGAGCGTCCCCAAGCGCGAGCCCGACGTGATGGAGACCCGCGTGGGCGGGTCGAGCGTCGAGGACCGCGTCGAGTACGGGCTCGACCTCCTCGCCGACGGTGGGGAGCACACGGTGACGGACGTGTTCCGCGCCGGGGAGTTCCTCGACGTCGCGGGCGTCACGAAGGGGAAGGGCACCCAGGGGCCGGTCAAGCGCTGGGGTGTCCAGAAGCGCAAGGGCAAGCACGCCCGCCAGGGCTGGCGCCGACGCATCGGCAACCTCGGCCCGTGGAACCCCTCGCGGGTGCGCTCGACGGTGCCCCAGCAGGGCCAGACCGGCTACCACCAGCGCACGGAGCTGAACAAGCGGCTCATCGCGCTGGGCGAGGGGCCGGACGCGACGCCGGACGGCGGCTTCGTCAACTACGGCGAGGTCGACGGCCCCTACGCGCTGATCAAGGGGTCGCTGCCGGGGCCGAACAAGCGCGTCCTGCGCTTCCGCCCGGCCGTCCGGCCGACCGAAACGCCGCGCCTCGACCCCGAGGTGCGGTACGTCTCAACCGCCTCCGATCAAGGATGAACGCCACAGTACGCGACCTGGGCGGCGGCGACGCGGGCGAGGTGGACCTGCCGAGCGTCTTCGAGACGCAGTACCGGCCGGACCTGATCTCCCGCGCCGTCAACGCCGCCCGGACCAACCGACGACAGGACTACGGCGCCGACGAGTACGCCGGGATGCGGACCCCCGCCGAGTCGTTCGGCTCCGGCCGCGGCATGGCCCACGTCCCCCGGCAGGACGGGCAGGCCCGCCGCGTCCCGCAGGCGGTGAAGGGCCGCGCGGCCCACCCGCCGAAGGCCGAGAAGGACCGCGGCCTCGGCATGAACGACAAGGAGCGCAAGCTCGCCGTGCGGTCGGCCGTCGCGGCCACCGCCGACGCCGACCTGGTCGGCGAGCGCGGCCACCGCTTCGAGGAGGACCTCGACCTGCCGCTCGTCGTGGACGACGAGTTCGAGGACCTCGTGAAGACCCGCGACGTGGTCTCGTTTCTCGAGGCCGTCGGCGTCCACGCGGACGTCGAACGCGCCGACGAGGGACGCGGCGTCCGGGCCGGCCGCGGCACCACCCGCGGCCGCAAGACCCAGGAGCCGAAGTCGCTCCTGTTCGTCACCTCGAGCGATGCCGGCCCGTCGAAGGCGGCCCGGAACCTCGCCGGGGCCGACGTCGCCACCGCGGCGAACGTGAGCGCCGAGGACCTCGCGCCGGGGGGGCACCCCGGCCGGCTGGTCGTCTGGACCGAGAGCGCCGTCGGGGGGGTGGCCGAGCGATGAGTTCGGACTCGGACGTCGTGCGCCACCCGCTCGTCACGGAGAAGGCGATGAACAAGATGGACTTCGAGAACAAGCTCGAGTTCGTCTGTGCAACCGACGCCACCAAGGCCGAGATCGCCGAGGCCGTCGAGGACCGCTTCGAGGTCAAAGTGACGACGGTGAACACGCAGGTGACGATGCAGGGCGACAAGAAGGCAACCGTCACGCTCCACGAGGAGGACGACGCACAGGACGTCGCCTCCCGCATCGGGGTGTTCTGAAGATGGGACGACGCATCCAGGGACAGCGGCGTGGTCGCGGCGGCCCGACGTTCCGGGCCCCCTCGCACCGCTACAAGGCCGAACTGTCCCACAAGAAGGTAGAGGAGGAGACCGACGAGGACGAGCTGGTCCGCGGCGAGATCGTCGGCATCGAGCACGACCCGGCGCGGTCGGCGCCGATCGCGGACGTCGAGTTCGACGACGGCGACCGCCGGCTCGTGCTCGCGCCCGAGGGCATCGCCGTCGGCGACGAGATACAGATCGGCGTCACCGCCGAGATCGCCCCGGGGAACACGCTCCCGCTCGCGGAGATCCCCGAGGGCGTCCCGGTGTGCAACGTCGAGCGCCAGCCCGGCGACGGCGGGAAGTTCGCCCGCGCGTCGGGCGTGGGCGCGAGCCTGCTCACCCACGACCGGAAGGTCGCGGTGGTCCAGCTCCCGTCCGGGGAGATCCGCCGGCTCAGCCCGGAGTGCCGGGCGACCATCGGGGTCGTCGCCGGCGGCGGCCGGACGGAGAAGCCGTTCGTGAAGGCCGGGAACAAGCACCACAAGATGCGCGCGAGGGGGACGAAGTACCCGCGCGTGCGCGGCGTGGCGATGAACGCCGTCGACCACCCGTTCGGTGGCGGCGGCCGCCAGCACCCGGGCAAGCCAAAGAGCATCTCCCGGAACGCCCCGCCGGGACGCAAGGTCGGCGACATCGCCTCCAAGCGGACCGGCCGCGGCGGCAAAGGGGGTCGTAACGAGACATGAGTTCGGAGTACCAGATCGGCCGCGACAAGGACGAGGAGTTCACGTATCGCGGCCACACGCTCGACGAGCTGCAGGAGATGTCGCTCGACGAGGTCGCGGAACTGCTCCCCGCCCGACAGCGGCGAACCATCCGGCGCGGCCTGACCGTCGAGCAGGAGAAGCTGCTCGAGACGGCCCGCGAGCGCACCCCCGAGGGGACGGCGAACGACCCCATCCGCACACATCTGCGGAACGTGGTCGTGCTGCCCGAGTTCGTCGGGCTGACCTTCGCCGTCTACAACGGGCAGAGCTTCGAGCGCGTCGAGATAGAGCCCGAGATGATCGGGCACTACCTCGGGGAGTTCCAGCTCACGCGCCAGTCGGTCGAGCACGGACAGGCCGGCATCGGGGCGACCCGGTCCTCGAAGTTCGTGCCCCTCAAGTAACACATGGGAATCAGCTACTCGGTCGACGCCGACCCGGACACGACGGCCAAAGCCATGCTCCGGGAGCGGCACATGTCACACAAGCACAGCAAGGCCATCGCCCGCGAGATCAAGGGGATGACCGCCGCCGAGGCCGTCGAGTACCTCGAGGCGGTGATCGCCGGCGAGCGCTCGGTCCCGTTCCGGGCGCACAACTCCGGGGTCGGCCACCGCAGGGACATCGACGGCTGGGACGCCGGGCGCTACCCGGAGAAGGCCTCCGAGGCCTTCCTCGACCTGCTCGAGAACGCGACGAACAACGCCGACCACCAGGGGTTCGACGGCGACTCCATGACGATCGCCCACGTCGCGGCCCACAAGGTCGGCGAGTCACCGGGCCGCAAGCCCCGGGCGTTCGGCCGCGCCAGCGAGTGGAACACCCCGCAGGTGGACGTCGAACTCGTGCTCGAGGAGCCCGAGGAGGAGTCGGTGCCGTTCCGCTCGCACAACTCGGGCGTCGGGCACCGCTCCGACGTCGACGGCTGGGACGCCGGCCGCTACCCCGAGAAGGCCT
>PXRQ01000007.1 GCA_003022005.1 Halobacteriales archaeon QS_5_70_15 | reverse complement strand
CGACGACGAGCACGTCGCACTCGCTGGTCTCGGTCATAGTCCGCCCGTCGCCGCCGGGGGCGCTTAACGTTGCGGGACGGGAGGTGAGTCCGTCCGCCCGGTCGAGGGGCCCGCACCCGCCAGGCCCGTGGGAGGTGTCGGGGTTCGGTCCCTGCCGGGAGGGTCACCGCCGGGTCCGTGGGTTCATGTAGGGGGGCGACCCAGCCCGTGGTATGCTGGAGGGCGTGAACGTCGCGCTGGGCACGTCGGGGTCCATCGCGGCCGTGAAGACGGTCGAACTCGCCCACGAACTCCGCCGGGAGGGCGCGTCGGTCCGGGCGGTGCTGACCGACGCCGCGACCGGGATCGTCCACCCGTGGGCCGTCGAGTTCGCCACCGGGAACGACGTCGTGACCGAGATCACCGGCCGGATCGAACACGTCGAACTCTGCGGGCGCGAGGGGTGGGCGGACGTCCTCCTGGTGGCGCCGGCCACCGCGAACACCGTCGGGAAGATGGCCGCCGCGATCGACGACACGCCGGTCACGACCGCGGCGACGACCGCCCTCGGCGCCGGCGTGCCGGTCGTGGTTGCCCCGGCGATGCACGAGCCGATGTACGACCACCCCGGCGTGCTCGCGTCCATCGAGACCCTGGAGGAGTGGGGCGTGACGTTCGTCGACCCGCGCGTCGAGGAGGGGAAGGCGAAGATCGCGGCCGAGGCGGACATCGTCACCGAGACGACCCGCCGGTCGACGCCGAACCCGCTCGAGGGCCGGACGGTGGTCGTCACCTCCGGGGCGACGAACGAACGCATCGACCCGATACGGGTGCTGACGAACCGCTCGTCCGGGAGGACCGGTCGGGCGGTCGCCCGGGCCTGTCACGTGGCCGGTGCCGAGGTGGTGCTCGTCCACGACGGCCCCGGCGTTGGCTACGCGGAGGTTCGCCGCGCGGAGTCCGCGACGGAGATGCTGGAGGCCGTCTCGGCGGCCGTCGAGGAGCGGGACGCCGACGCCCTGGTCTCGGCGGCGGCCATCTCCGACTACACCGTCGAGGCCAGCTCCGAGAAGATCAAGTCCGGGAAGGAGCTCACGCTCGAACTCGCCCCGACGCCGAAGCTCATCGACACGGTCCGGGAGGCCCATCCGGACCTGACCGTCGTCGGGTTCAAGGCCGAGACGCAGGGGGGCGAATCGGCGCTGATCGAGCGGGCCCGCGAAACCCTCGAACGGGCGGGCCTGGCGTTCGTCGTCGCCAACCACGCCGGGGTCATGGGTGGCGAGGAGACCCGCGCCGTGCTCGTCCGCCAGGAGTCGACCCGGGCGTTCGAGGGATCGAAGTCGGAACTCGGTCGGCTGGTCACCGGGGAGCTGGCGAGCGAACTGGAGAGGTAGCCTCCGGGACCGCTCGTCCGGCCGCTGGTGATGCCGGAATCCGCGGGGTCGACCGCCATCCGCGAAAGCAGTTATGACACCTCACTCAAACGGTCGTCGCATGGGGAAATACAATCAAACGGGCTGGCCGTGGTTCGGGGCGACAGTCGGGGGCTACCTCGGGGAGAGGCTGGTCGGACTAGCGTTGTCCGGTGTCCCTGCGGAGGCGGGCGGGTTCGTCGCGGGTGATTTTCTCGGCGTGCTGTCGGGAGAGACGCTCACCGACTTTTCCGTCGCGGAAGGTCTCAAGTGTGTAGGCCTCGGAACGAAGCACGCTCTCGCTGCGAGTGCCGGAGGATACATCGGACGACTGGTGTCGAGGAGCGTGCCGATGGAGACGGTGACCGCCCTACCGGAACTGACGGTCGCCGCGATCGGGGTACTGGTGAGCGTGGTCCCGTTCGAGATACTGATTTAGGCGTACCGATCAGGGCAGTTCGCGCAGCCGCTCGAGCATCTCCGAGAGGTCGAGGTCCGTCACGGCGAGCGAGAACCCGTCGACGCGGGCGAGCCGCGGCGCGTGCTCCCAGAGCTCGTCGGGCGTCATCCCGTGGAGGACGACGGCGCTCGGGGTTGGAGTCACGACGCGCATGGCGACGAGCGGGGACTCGCCGCGGGTGACCGCCGTAAAGACGAGCGCGCGGTTGGTCGACTGGCCGTAGAGCCGGTAGAACTCCTCGCTCGAGAGCCGGGTGATGGCCTGGATGCTGTCGATGACGGTGTGGCCGGCGATGGTCCTCGCGGTGCCCCCGGCGACCTCGGACGCGTCGATGGCGTCGTAGAACCGCGGGAGCGGGATCGTCGCGGGGTACTCCCGGAGGTCGTGGACGATGTCGGAGTCGAACCCGGCGGAGAGTACGCGCGCGTGCTGTCGGATCCGGCCGCCGCCGCGCCGCTCGTCGATGTCGAGCAGCCCCTCGACGACGCGCCGGACGAACCCGATACCGGGCGATGCGCGGCGGCCGCTCTCGTAGTCGGAGATGACCGACGCGGAGACGTCCAGCTCCTCCGCGAGCGTGGTCTGGGAGATGTCGAACTCCGTGCGCCACTTGCGGATGGTGGCGCCGGGGTCGTCGTAGAGCGCCACCTCGCCGGCGATCTTCTCGCCGAGCTCCTGTCGCGGGTCGCGCTCGCGCTCGCTCATGGGGGGTGGACCGGCCCGACCGGCAAAACGTTCCCGTTCGAAAGCGACCCGAGATCCGATACGGCCGATGGGCTTCGGTAGGCCCGACGAACGTGTGCGCACCGTCGCAGTATCCCCGGCGACGGGGTGTGGGGACGTGAGAGATCGGTGCTTCCGGAGGGAGGGCGGTGCTGAACGTACCGTCCGTTCGGGGGTTACGGTTCCCGTCGGATGCTGGGGCCCCGGGGAGTCGCTCGGGATCGGTTCGTCGACCGGACGACGAGATTTATGCCCGCCGCACCCCGAGTCCGGGGTATGCCTCCGACCCTCGTGCACGCGGCGCTCGGGGGGCTGCTCGCGGCCGCCCTCCTCGACCGGGCGTTCTCGCGTCGCGGGGTGGCGGTCGTCGTCGCGGCGGCCGCCTTCCCCGACCTCGACGCGCCGCTCTCGATGCTCCTCCCCGGCGCACACGGGGCCGTCCTCCACACGCTCCTGATACCCGCGGCCGCTGCCCTCCTCCTCGGCTACGACACCCGCCGACCGGACTCGTGGCTCCGCCGGCGGTACGGGGCGGCCGGCGTCCGGATCGGGTGGGTCGCCCTGCTCGCCTGCGCGCTCGCGGGAACCGGTCTCGACCTGCTGAACTTGGACGCCGCGAACCCGGTCTGGCCGGTCGACACGATGTACTACTCGTTCGTCGGGAAGGTCGAGTACAGCACGACGCGGGGGCTCGTCCAGTCGTACTACGCATACGACCCGGACGGCCGGTGGACCCACTACGTCGGCCAGCGCGGGCGACCGCCGGGGTTCTGCAAGCCGAGCCTCTGGAACCCGGCCTGCGGGAACGGGAAGGGATCGCCGACCCGCGTCTCCGAGATCGTTCAGAGCGGGTGGCAGCTACTGCTCGTCGCCTCCACGCCGGTCGTCCTGGTCGCCCGCGCGCGACTGGCGGACGAGGCGATCACGGCGGACGGTGGTGACCGGTAGTGCCCTCGACGGTCGTCCACGTCGGGTTCGCGCTGCTGCTGGCGGCGGCGTTGCTCGGGCCCGCCTACGACCGCCGGGCGCTGGTCGTCGTCGCCGGCGCGGTCGCGTTCGTCGACCTCGACGCGTTCGTCGCGCTGGTGGTCCCGAACACCCACCGCGCGGCGTTCCACACGCTGCTGCTGCCGCTGGCGGTCGGGACCTACCTCTACGCCGATACGCGGCTCGCGCAGCGCTCGACGGTCCGCGAACGGTGGGGCGACCGGGGGGTCCGGGTGGCGTGGACCGCGCTGGTGGCCGTGCTCGTCTCGGGGATCGGCCTCGACCTGTTCACCGCGGGCGGGGTCAACCCGCTCTACCCGCTGTTCGACCAGTTCTACGCGTTCACCGGCTCCGTGAAGTGGTCCTCGGCGGAGGGGTTCGTCCAGACGTTCGTGGAGGTCCGCCCGCCCGACACCGACGGATCGACCGGCGGGGGCGGGACTGTCGACGTCGGGGGGAGAGGATCGACCCGGGAGTACCGGGTCGACACGGCCGTCGACCCAACGGAGGGCCCCGAGGACCCGGGCGTCGAGCGCGTTGTCCCGGTCGCCTACGCCGGCTGGCAGACCACGCTCGTGGCGTCCGGCGCCGTCGTGACGGCGCTCAAGCTCCGGTGGGCGGACTCGCCGCTGGCGCTCGAATCGAAAGAGCCGCGTGGGGCGGGCGCCGACCCGTCCACGGACGACGATGACTGACGCCGACCCGAGGGATGCCGACCTGCGAGCGTACGACCCGGACCGGGACCGCGAGGGGCTGTGGAGGCTGAAGCGGGCGTTCGAGCTGGAGCTCGGCGCCGGCGGCGGGACCGAGAAGCAGACGAAGTACGAGGGGAAACTCGATCCGGAGTACCGGGAGCGGTACCTCGCGTGGGTCGAGCGGTGCGTGGCCGAGGAGGACTGCGTGTTCGTCGCGGACGCGACCGGCGAGGGCACGGACGACCCGGAGAGGGACCGGGACCCGAACCACGACCTCGAGGGGTACCTCTTCCTGCTCCCCGAGCGGCTGGCGTTCGTCTGGGACGCCGCCGTCCTCAACGAGGTGTACGTGCGACCGGAGCGACGGGGAACGGGGCTCGCGGACGGCCTGATGGAGCGGGCCGTCGACCACGCCCGCGGCCAGGCCCTCCCGCTCGACCGGCTGGTGCTGGACGTCGACCGCGGGAACGAGCGCGCGCGCTCGTTCTACGACCGCCACGGGTTCACCCACTGGGGGGAGATGGTCGCCCGCGACCTCTAGAGCTGTGGGGCCGAACTCCCGCCGCCGTCGTCGGTCGCGAGCGCCGCGATGCCGGCCCCGACGGCGCCGAAGACGGCCGGGTAGAGCACGCCAGCGAGGAGTATCCCGGTACCGAGACGGGGTCCGACGGCCGTCCCCGCGACGGACGTCTCGAAGAGGAAGACCCCGAGGACCGAGAGCGGGAGGTACCCGAGCAGGACGCTCGCGCCGCCGACCGCACTCGACGCGGGGTCGCCGTTCCCCGCCGCGCGTCCGGCCGCGAGGCCGGCGGCGAGCAGCACCAGCGGGGGGATGACGTAGAGCAGCGCGGTGAACCCGCCGTCGCCCCCGATGGCGCTGCCCGTACCGCCGCCGGCCGCGGTATCCACGAAGTGGGCGTTGTAGAACACCCACCCGACGACCTTCCAGGTCGGAACCTCGAGGCCGAGCAGGTCGGCGACCTGCCCGAGGAACGAGCCCTGGAACTCCCGGATGCGTCCGGACGTCACGACGTACGTGAGGAGGTAGCCGAGGAGCCACGCGACGGCACCGGCTGCCGCGCCCACGCCGACGGGGATCCTCCGACCTCCGGCGGAAACCGACATGGTGTGTCTTCGTTCGATGACAGCCAGCCGCCCCCCAAGTGCCTTGTGGCCACCGATCGACTCCCCGTCAGGTCCCTCGCTACCCCCGGTGGGCCCTCCATGTTGCCCGCGGGCGGCGTAGTACGCCTCGTCGGGGATCGCCCCCGAACCGGGGCTCGACCACTGCCGGAGGGTGGCCTCGTGCCGACCGCCGTGGTCCTCGACGTACCGCTCGACCGCCCGGCGGGAGTTCTCGTTGCCCACCTCGTGGGTGACGGCGACGTACTCGAGGTCGAACCGATCGAAGGCGAGTTCGAGCATCGCGTCGGCGCGCTCGCCGGCGTAGCCCCGTCCCCAGAACCGCTTGCCGAGGATCAGTCCGAACCACGCGGCGCCGTGGTCCCACCCCGTCGCGAGCATCGCCTCCCCGGCGAGTTCGCCCGCGTCCCCGCCGTCCCGGGGGCGTATCGCGTACACCCCCCGCCGCCGCTCGACCCAGTTCTCCCGCTCGTCGGCGAGCCGGTCGGCCGTCTCCCGGGGCGTCCCGGGGGCGTCGAAGCCGACGTACGCGTACACCTCGGTCGGCTGGGCGCGCCGGAACCGGTAGTGCGCCCGCGGGTCGGTCTCGTGTCGCGGTTCGAACCGGAGCCGGTCCGTCTCCACGCTTCGGGGGTAGCAGTCAGCCATCCCCGTCGGCTCCTTGCTCCGCACCGGGACCGAGGCTCGCCGCCCACTCCGCGCGGGTCACCGAGAACCGGTAGGAGTCGGCCACGCCGTCCCGGTACCGGACGTGATTGCGGAGGAGCCCCTCCTCGCGGCCCCCGGCGGCCTCGACGTACTTCCGGACGGCGCTCCGGGACTTCTCGTTCTCGGCGTGGCAGGTGACCGCGACGGCATCGAGGTCCAGACGGTCGAAGGCGACGCGCATCAGCGCCCGGGCGCGCTCGCCGGAGTAGCCCCGTCCCCAGAACGGCTTCCGGAGCCACGTCCCGAGGGTCCCGAGCCGCCGGTCCCAGTCGGCGCTCAGCGCGGCCATCCCGGCGAACTCGCCCGTCTCTGGTTCGCTCTCGCCGGGGATGATCGCGTAGTTGGCCGCCTCGCCCTCCTCGAAGCCCGACTCGCAGCGCTCCAGGAACTCGAACGCGTCGTTCACGGTGGCGTACGGCTCCCAGGTGAGGTAGCGGGTGACCGCCTCGACGTTCGGGGCCCCCTCCCGGCAGTATCCGTAGAGCTCGAACGGGTCGACCGTCTCCGTGTCGGCGGCGACCAGTCGGAGCCGGTCGGTCGTCACCTCGCGAGGGAACAGCACGGCGCGCGGCTCAGTCGACATGTCGCCCCGCAGAGGGCCCGCGCCCAAGGAGGTCCCCACCGCGTGTGAACGATCCACCCTGACCGCACGGGGCGACCCCGACGGTCCGACCGAGCCGATGGCGACAGAAGTAAATAAAACGCCGGTGTCATCGGCACCGACCTAAGACCGTAGCATCGGACCTTTCTGTAGATTTCGTCTGATCTCGGCCGCCGAGGGCGCAGCTAGTGATCGAGAACCTATCAGAACCTTTCTGCGGAATGTTCGTCCGTTTTTCGTGCGATCTTTCGCTCGACGTGAGCCACCGATTTACAATTAAATCTCTTCGACACGCTCGTAGTCGTCGGAAAGCGCCGCCGCGTCCTCGGGGAGGAGCGCGACGACCACGGACGGGGCGTAGTCGGCGAAGTGGTCGACGAGCCCCGCGATCCGTTCGGCGTCGATCGCCTCCAGCGAGTCGAGCAGGACGAACGGCACTCGCTCGTGGACCCCGTGGGTGAGGTAGCCGGCCAGGGCGAACACGAGCCCGGTCACCTCCCGCTCGGACTCGCTGAGGTGCTCGACGGCGTCCTCGTAGACGACGCCGTCGTCGGTCCGGCGGACGACGTGGAGTTCGAACTCCCCGCGGTCCGTCGGGGTCGCCCCCCCGGGGGCCGCCGGCTCGCGGCGCTCGAGCCACACCCGCTCGAGGTTGTCGTACTCGAGGTCCTCGAGCAGTCGCTCGGCGTGCTCGTTGAACGACTCGACGGCGTCCCGCTCGAGCCGCTCGATCCGCGTCCGTAGCGATTCGATCTCGTCGCTCATCTCCTCGCGGCGCTCGCGGAGCTCCGAGACGCGCTCGACGCGGTCCTCCAGCTCCTCGACCTCGGACTCGACGTCCCCGAGCTCCGAGGAGAGGCGACCGATCTCGAACTCGAGGTCGGTCGCCTGCCGCTGTCGCTCGGCGAGGGTGTCCTCGCGGTCGGCCTCGAGTCGCTCCAGCTCGGACTCCAGCTCCGACAGCCGCGCCTCCCGTTCCTCGATCCGCTCCTCGAGGCGCTCGACGCGCGCCTCCCGCTCGGCGACGTCGGCCTCGGCGTCCTCGACGCGCTCCTCGAGCTCCGCGCGCCGCTGGCGGCAGCGCTCGATCGACTCCCGCTCCTCCGAGAGCGACTCCAGTTCCTCCGTGACCGACCGGCGGTCCGCCCGTTTCTCGCTCGCCACGTCGCGGAGCCGGTCGACGGTGTCGGCGATGTCGTCGACGGCCGCCTCCCCGCCGCAGGTCCAGCAGACCGTGGTGTCCTCGGGGAGTAGCCCGTCCGCGACCCGCCCCCCGTTCGCGGCCGCCCCGGCGTCGCGGGACAGCAGCTCCCGCAGGCCGTCGTCGCCCTCCAGCATCTCCTCGTTGAACCTGACGACCGTCGAGAGCCGGTTGACCAGCCCGTCGAGCTCGCGGCGGCGCGACCGGAGCGACTCGATCCGCCGGTCGATCTCCCGGAGTCGGTCGTCGTCGGGGGGGGCCGTGTCGTTCAGTTCCTCGCGGAGCCGGTCCCGCTCCTCCCGTGCGGCCTCGAGGCTCTCGCG
>PXRQ01000006.1 GCA_003022005.1 Halobacteriales archaeon QS_5_70_15 | reverse complement strand
CGGGTAGACAACAGCCTCATTCGACATCGCCTTTGCCGGATGAAACCCCAACTCTTTTCGCCTCCTCCTGCTAGCGACAGTCGAAAGCGTCGCGATCGTCCACATGGCGTCTGTCCTACACCATGATCACGGAATGCTGAAGATTGCGTCAATGGGATCAAAGAGCTCTGAGGGTTGTTTATCATATCATGAGCAAAGCGGGCACATGGAGGACTTCCGCCCTTTGGAGTATGCAATGTGAACGCAGCAATGGAAAAGATGATGACGAAAATAGCAGCACAACGATGCCTACGTACCAACCTGACGTGAACCCAAAGAACTGGTAGCCCCACGGACATATGCCCGGTAAGGACCCTCGATGGATTATGGGTTTAGGGGCCCGCCGATCTCCTGAGGGAATACCGCCATGAGGCGGTCATCATCCAGGGGGCGTATGTTTCCAAAAGACGCTCAGGTGTGCATTGATCTTTACTCTACTCCTCTTCATCGCTTTTGTCCTTGCAAGTTACAAGAGAGTTGACAACGAGTGCGAGCGTCAGTATCGCCTCAGCAAACTCCACCACCGATTAGTGAGGTGTGTAGCCTGCTCGCTTGCTTTGGCTGTTCACTAGGCTCTTGCAGGTCGTAAGCGCCTCCGACACTTGCAAGGAAGCATGCAGTGCCGCAAGCCGGAGGTGGTCATGGAGGCGGAGGCCGAGGGCGCGGCGGGCGAGCCGCCGTCCGAGGTTCGAGAAGAACAGCGCGAACGGCGGGAACACGACGTTCAGTAGCCCGAACAGCACGAGTATCACGCCGGTTAGCGTGTAGGAGGCCCCCGGGCTCACCGCCGGCTGGAGCCAGACGATGACGCCGCCGGTGAGAAAGCCCAGCGAGAGACCGACCGGTCGGTCCTCCGTGTACTCGAACACCATCGTCGCGATAGCGAGGAACGCGAGGCCGAGCACGAGGGGGTCGTACGGGTCGGGGAACAGCCGGGCGGCACCGACGGTCAGCAGGCCGCTCAGGGCCGTCGTGACGCCGAGCAGCCGCAGTTTCCGCCGCCGCGGGTCGACCGTCCCTTCCCCGTCTTCGTCCGCCATGCTCGGCCGGTGGCGGCCGGCGGGCCTGAGCCTTGCGGACCGCCGGCGCGTCCGAACGCTACGGACGCCCCCGACGGCGTGGTCACGGGTAGGTCCAGTCGACCGGCTCGGCCCGACGGCGAACCGGCGGGTTCCTGACGACTTCGAGAGTCCGGTTCTCGACCTGCGGCGTCGCCAGCGACGCCACGAGGAGCCGGGCCACGTCGGCCCGCGCGACCGCACCCCACAGCCCGGTTCCGGCCTCGGCGACCTGTACCTCGCCGCTCGGCGAGCCGCCGGTGGGGAGGCCCGGGCGGAGCACCGTGTGGGCGAGCCCCGACTCGCGGACGGCCGACTCGGCACGGCACTTGACCCGGAGCACCGACGGGACGGCGAGCCGGAAGGTCCGGGCCATCCAGGAGCCGCGGTCCTCGCCGACGCCGAGCGAGGACTCCACACCAAATGCTCCGCGCCGGCGGCGACCGCCGCGTCGAGGAGCTGGACGTTCCCCCGGCCGTCGGCCCCCGGCGGCGGAGCCGGTCTCGCTTCCCCGCCGAGCGGGTGAGCGCCCGCACCCGGTACGGCGTCCTGGAGGGGCGGTCGAGGGTCCGACGTCCGGTATCGCCCGAGGCGCCCGCGAGGAGCACAGTTCCCCCGTTCACGGTCGGCACGGGGGGCGCGAACGGTTTCGGCGTCACGCCCGTCCGTATCAGGCATCCCGGAGGTCGTCGAGGTACCCGAGGCGGATGGCGCTCGCGGCGGCCTCGTCGGCCCGGCGGACGAGTTCGGCCTCGAGGAACGCGGGCTCGACGTTCGTCCGACCGGAGTGCGAGAGGACGACGTGGGCGTACTCGGCGGGGAGCTCCGCGCTCGCCACGACGTGGACGCCCCAGTAGGGGTGGCCGAGCAGGTCGCCGACGGGCGTCGGGTCGTGGTCGTCGAACTCGGCGAGCTTCGAGGCGTCGTGGACGAGCGACCCCGCGACGACGAGGTCGAGGTCGAGGTCGACGTCCGCGCCCCGTCGCTCGACCAGCGTCTCCGCGAGCCCGACGGCACAGGCGGTCACGTCGCGGACGTGGGAGACGAGCGTCTCCTCGCCCTCCGGGATGCCGAGCCCCCGCTCGGCCGGCGGGAACCACGGTACTGCGCGGAGTTCATCCGGCGTCCCGATACCGGCGTCGGTACAGGCGTTCACCCACGCGGTCGCGACGCTCCCGCGGAGTTCGTCGTCGTCGATCGACCGCAGTTCGGGGAAGACCGCCTCGACGTCCTCGTGATCCATACCGGACCGTGGCGAGCCTCGGTGATATACTGGGGGGTGGCCGACCAGCCGGTCCCCGGGCGGGCCACCGCCGAACCGGGATGCCGCACGGACGGAGGCAGAACCCAGTTCGGGTGGGAACCGGACCCCCGTTCGGGCGGAGCCGGAAGCGGTGCCCGACACCGGTCGGGACGTTCGAGGCGCCGGTGATAGCCGGGGGTTCGTCGTCTCGGCCGGGAGCGAGCCCTCGGCCGCATCCGAAGCGTTTTGCCGTGGCGGACCCCCATCCCACCCATGCAAGGCGCCGGGTCGACCGACATGACGCTCGCCTTCGAGCTCGAGGCGCTGAAGCGGCTGCAGCGGCCGGACGAGGTGTTCGCCGACGCGCGCTCGTGGTCGGAGTACGTCGGGGTCGTCAGCGACAAGCCCACGTACGTCGTCACGAACTTCACCCGGAAGAACCGCATCCGGCAGGACTTCTTCTCCGGGCCACGGGGCAAGCGCGAATCGCTCGAGAACGTCGGTCGGCAGTTCGACACCGGTCGGCACGTCTTCGTCGGGACCGACACGGACGACCGCGAGGTCGCCGAGGACGTCGGGTGGGAGTACCTCCCGCTGGAGGATGCCGCCGAGGCGGCGGGCTGGGAGCTGGGCGACCCGGCGGGCGAGCGCGAGCGGGAGCGCGAGGAGACGCGCGAGGACTGGCCGTAGGCACCGGTCCCGCGTGAGTCGGTCGGGTACCGGCTTCGAGTCACGCCGCCCGGGTCGTACGATCCCCACCTCCGGGACCGCCGGTCGAACGCCGTAGGGACGGGTCCCGACTGCGGTGAGGCCGTTCGGGGGGTACCGGCCGTGACCCACGGGATTGATTGTCCCCGGACGCGCCATCTCGGAGCATGTCGCTCGACATCGGTGCCGCCATCACCGAGGGGGTGGAACGGCTCCGGGGACGGGACGGGCTCGTCCTCGTCGGCGCGTTCGTCGTCGTCGGCGTGCTGAGCAGCGTCGCGGGCCAGTCGCTGCTCGTGGAGCTGGCCGAGGCCTCCCTGGAGGTGGCCCAGTCGCCGGACGCCCCGCCGGGGACGGACGTCGAGGCGCTGCGCGATCAGGTCCGCCAGGTGCGGGCGAACGCGCCCCTCGCCGTCGACGTCTCGCCGGGAGCCGCGTTCGGGCTCGCGTTCCTGCTCGGGATCCTCGCCGAGGCACTCCGTATCGTCGCCATCAGGGTCTTCTACACCGCCCGGGGGGAACGCCCCGACGGTCTCGGCCGGAACCTCCCGTTCGCGACGGTCAACGGGTTCCTCGGCGGCATCGTCGTCTACGCGCTCACCGCGCTCGGGCTGGTGTTCCTCGTCGTTCCCGGGGTGTTCCTCGCGCTCGCCCTGTTCTTCGTCCGCCAGGAGATCGCCATCGAGGACCGCAACTTCGTCGACGCGATGGCCGAGTCCTGGACGCTCACGAAGGGCAGTCGCCTGAACCTGTTCGGGCTCGTCCTGATCCTCGCGGTCCTGTTCGGCGTGAACCAGCTACTCCCGGCGGCGGTCGCCGGGAGCATCGGCGTCGACGTCGCGGGGACGGTCGTCGGCGCAGTGGTCTCGCCCGTCGTGACCGTGTTCGGCATCGCCGCGACGACGCGGGCCTACGCACAGCTGAAGGGGGCGGACTCGACCGGCGTGGACGAGACCGACGAACCGGAGGCGGTCGGTGCGCTCGGGCCCGACGACCTCCCCGAGCCCTGACGGAACAACGTTTTTGACGCGCCGGGAACGAGCCACGGACGCATGTCAGACGACCTGTCCGTGGACGTCGAGGTGGAGGTCGAGATCGACCGGAACGAACTCGAGATCGAGGTCGGCGAGACCGAGGAGGCGGAGGCCGAACTGGAACTCGACGGGGTCGAGATCGAGATGGAGGTGGAGATCGAGCGCGGGGGCGAAACCGAACCGGAGGACGAGGCCGAGGCGGGGACGGACGACGCCGACGAAGCTCGTGGGACGTAACTCCCGGCCGGTATCGCCACCTCTTAACGGCTCGCCCGCCTACCCCGGGTGATGGCAGAACCCCGAGTGCCCGGTGGGGGGGAGTCGGTGCTGGACCTCCCGTGCGGGCAGCCCGCGGACGTCCACGAACTCCACATGGGGATGCGGGACTACCGGTGTGACTGCGGCGAGGCCCACGCCGTCGTGCTGGACGTCCACCCGCTCTCGCGGTGGGTGCCCGAGGCGACCGTCGAGACCCTGCGGGCGGCCATCGAGACGGCCGACGACTTCGGGGAGTTCGGCACCCCACACCTGCTCGGGATGGTAGCCGAGGAGTTCCCCGACTCGGTCGTCTCGGCCGACGTCAGCGACGACGGCTCGGTGGGGTACGCGATGGTCTGGATGACCGACTTCGACGCCCGACGACTCCACGCGGTAGTGGTCGAACTGGTCGTCGAACTGATGGAGCACGCGGTCAGCCACGCGAGCGACGAGAACGCCGTCTCGCAGTTCGAGGAGCAGATGTTCGACTTCGACGTCGAGGAGTTCGTGGCGCTGTATCGGGAGCAGCGGGACTTCGAGGACGAGTTCGACCGGGCGGTGTAGCTTTTGACGAACGGGACGGCCCGTCTTGACCCACGCGAATGGATTTTCCGTTAGCTCACCTCACCGCGTCAGGTTGGCGGGCGTCGTGTCGGGCAGGAGCGGCGACTCGTACTCGAAGCCGTCGGTCTTCGTCTCGAACTCGTCGCGTGCGGCCGCGAGCAGTTCCCCGTCGTCGAGCAGGTCGTAGAGCGTGCCCCCGATCACCTTCGCGGCGAAGAGCGCGCCCTCGATGCCGATGCTGCCGGAGGCGGCGACGGCCTGCCAGGAGTGTGGCGGGGTACCGACCGGCCAGGTGGCGGCCCGGAACCGCCCGAGCGGGACGGTCCGGCTGACGTCGCCGGAGTCGGTCGAGTACATCCCGACGCCGCCGCCCTCGACCTCGACCGGTTCGGTGTACATGGCGGCGTCCGCGGCCGCCGACCGGTGCCCATTCGGGAGCGTCGCCACGGTGCCGGAGACGTCGCCGAGCGACTCGCGCAGGTCCCGAGCGAGCGAGAGTCCCTCGTCGTCGAACTCCATGCCGTCGGTCGCCACCATGTTGCGGTGGATCGCGTCGGCGAGGGTCTCGTTCGGGAGGACGCCGTACATGGCGCCGAGCTGGCTGAACTCGAACTCGGTATCGGTCATGAGCGCGGCACCCTCGGCGACGTCCATCACCCAGTCGGTGATGTGCTCGACCTGGTCGCGCTTCGGGGCGCGGATGGTGTACTCGACGCTCGCGGTCGGCGGGACGACGTTAGGCGCCTCCCCGCCGTCCTGGATGACGTAATGGATCCGGGCCTCGTCGACGACGTGCTCGCGCATGAACTCGACGCCGGTGTTCATCAGCTGGACGGCGTCGAGGGCGGACCGGCCGGCCTCGGGCGAGGCGGCGGCGTGGCTCGACTCGCCCTCGAACGTGAAGACGAACGAGTCGTTCGCGAGGCAGGACTCCCGGGTCGCGGCGTTGTACCACCCGGGGTGCCACGAGACCACGGCGTCGACATCGTCGAACGCGCCCGCCCGGACCATGTACACCTTCCCGCCGCCGGCCTCCTCGGCCGGCTCCCGCTCGGCCCCGACTTCCTGTGAGAGCCCGGGGAGGGCGTCGAACTCCCCCATCGTGGCGACGACGGGGTCCGCCTCGCCGTAGCGGGCGAGGAACGCCGTCTCGATGTCCGCGATGCCCGTCTCTATCTCGAACCCGTGCTCGCGCAGGACGCGCTGGAGCGCCGCGGCCGAGCGCGTCTCCCGGAAGGCGAGCTCCGGGCGCTCCCAGATGTCCCGGGCGAGTTCGGCGAACTGCTCGCGGTTCCGTTCGACGGTCGCGAAGACCTCCTCTTTCGCCATCGGGTCACACGGCGTGCCCGTCGATCAAAGGTGTTCGGAAGCCGGCTCGCGACGCTCGGCTCCCGCCCTTGCCCCGCGAGTCGCCCCCGACCGAAACGAATACGACCCCCCGTCGTCTTGTCCCCGACATCGAGCACCCGTGATCGTGCGGGCCGGTGTCGGCGCGTCACACGCCCCCCGTATGACGCGGGGGGTGTCGGCGGACACCGCGCCGTCCGGTGGTTCCGGCGAGCCGTGCGTCCGACGTCCGTCTGACGGGGTTCTATAGCGGATGGGCTGGTGTGTGTCCCCATGCGCATACGCCGGGGCGAGTTCGAGCGCATCCGGTCGGTGCTCTCCGAGGCGGACCCGGAGGAGCCGCTGACCGCCCGCGAGATCCTCGACCTGCTGGAGGAGCACGGCGAGGAGACCGGGTTCGACAGCGCCCACCGCGTCGCGACGGTGCTCGGCCGCCGCGCACAGCGCGGCGACGTCGAGGTCATCCGCGACCAGCCCTACCGTTACCGCGTCCCGGAGCTACAGTGATCCGTCGGGGAGGGGGGTCCGCTCCACGGGGAGCGGCATCGCCTGGGGGAGCGGCCGCCGGGCATCCCCGATCGGGGGCTGCCGGGGGCGTCGCCCGACCCCTCCGAACGGGTGGGGACCGACCACCGCTTCCGTACGGGTGAGGACCGACCGGCCGGGAGAGCGACCCGAGGCGGCCGAGCGCCCGTCCGCGGGGGCCGACGACCAGCCGGGCACGCGACCGACAACCCTTTTCGCCCCCCGACCCCCGTTCGGGGCGATGGACCCGTCCGGGGACCACCCGCTCGTCGGCGCGACGGAGCACTGGGAGGCGGCGCTCGATGACGCGGCGGCCACCGCCGAGGAGTACCGCGGTCGGGGCTGGACGGTCCTGGAGCTCCAGCCGGGGGACGTCACCGTCGACCCGGACCTGCCGGGGTTCGACGTCCTCCTCGCCGACAACGAGTTCGCCGACCTCGCGGACCGCTTCGCGGAGCCGGGGGTCGACGGCTACCGCGTCTACCGCGGGTCGGCCGTGGGGGTGGTGTTCGCCGTCGTCGCGCTGGAGGCGACGCCCCCGGAACGGGTCGCGGTCGTGCCGCTCTACTACTCCCACGCGCGGCTCCCGGCGCTCCGGTCAGCGGCCGAGGGGGCGGGTCGGCTCGCGACCCGGCTCCGGACGCTCGACCGCACGGAGTTCGTCGTGGAACACGGGACGCCCGACCCGTTCTTCCCGAGCGGTGGCGACGAGGCGACCGGCGACGACGGGAACCGCGAGCACGACGGGTAGGAACGGGATCCGCGGACGGGCCGGGTGGCCCGTGGTACCGCGCCACGGATTCGAAATTCGAAACTCGCCTCCGAGATTCGTAGGATTTCGCCGAACTTATTACGATGTGTCGGCAGCCTCGTGGTGATGAACGGCGAGGACACCGCCGACCTGAGCGGGGAGAACCGGACTATCCTGCTGATCGGGAGCGGCCCGATCCAGATCGGACAGGCCGCCGAGTTCGACTACTCCGGCGCGCAGGCGTGCCGCGCGCTCCGGGAAGAAGGGGCTCGAGTCGTCCTCGTCAACTCCAACCCCGCGACCATCATGACCGACCCGGAGATGGCCGACAAGGTGTACGTCGAGCCCATCACCACCGAGGCCATCGCGGAGGTCATCCGGAAGGAGGACCCCGACGGCGTGATCGCGGGGCTGGGCGGACAGACCGGACTGAACGTCACCGCCGAACTCGCCGAGGAGGGCGTCCTCGTAGAGTACGACGTCGACGTGATGGGCACACCGCTTGATACCATCTACGCCACCGAGGACCGGGACCTGTTCCGCAAGCGGATGCACGAGCTCGGTCAGCCGGTCGCCCAGTCGACGACCATCTCGCTCTCCGAGGGCGAGTCGATCACCGACTTCGACGAGGGCGACCTGCGCGAGCGCATCGAGGCCGCCGTCGACGAGGTCGGGGGGCTCCCCGTCATCGCCCGGACGACCTACACGCTCG
>PXRQ01000005.1 GCA_003022005.1 Halobacteriales archaeon QS_5_70_15 | reverse complement strand
CGCCCGTAGGCGTCCTTGTCCTGCCAGCCGATGTTGGTCGAGAGCCCCTTGTCGTGCATCATGTTGGTGGTCGGGGCGCCGACCCGGGACTTCTCGTCCTTCTCGTTCGAGTCGAACGCGCGCCACTCGGGGCCGCGGTCGATCTCGTCCTCTTCGACGACCAGCCCACACTCCGCACAGACCGTCTCGCCGTGCTCGGTGTCGTTCTCGAGCCGACCGCCACACTCGGGACACACGAGTTCGTCCTCGGGGGTGGCCTCCTCGGCCTCCTCCTCGCGTCGTTCGTAGGTTCTGATGGTGGTTTCGGTCATGGTGGGTGCGAGAAGCGCCCCTCGGGCGGGGACCGAACGCCGAAGAATCCCGTGGGCCGCTCCTTACCAGCAGTAAGGGCGAAAGGTATATAAATTTTTCGTACTTTGGCACATGGGGAATCGTCCCTTCGAGGCCGTCTGTCGGCCAGATATGCCGGAATCGAGTGAGACGATTGAACTCGGGTTACCGTCGGTTATCTACCCCATGAGGGACCGGTAAGGTTTTTATATATGTCGGTGGCGTCGAGGGCCGGAACCGGCGGTGGTCCCTGAACCGTTAAGTCCCATCCGCGGGAACGTCGTTCCGTCATGGAACTGACCTGGTACGGTCACTCGACCTGGCGCGTCGTCGTGGGGGACACCCACCTGCTTATCGACCCGTTCTTCGACAACCCCGAGACCGACCTCGGACCCGAGGACGTGGCGTCGCCGGACTACGTCCTCCTCACGCACGGGCACGCCGATCACATCGCACACGCCGCGGCGTTCCCCGAGGCCACGCTCGTCTCCACGCCCGAGATCACGGCCTACATGGCCGACGAGCACGGGCTCGAGGACTCCATCGGCATGAACATCGGCGGCACCGTCGAGTGCGGCGACGCCTTCGTGACGATGCACGCGGCCACGCACACATCCGGGCTGAACACCTCCTACGAGTACGAGTCGGGGATGCCGACGGGGTACATCGTCTCGGACTCGAAGCCCACACGGGAGTCCGACCCCGAGGCGACGACGTTCTACCACGCCGGCGACACGGGCCTGATGACGGAGATGCGTGACGTCATCGGACCGTTCCTCGAACCCGACGCCGCCGCGGTGCCCGTCGGCGACCACTACACCATGGGGCCGGCCCAGGCCGCCATCGCCGTCGACTGGCTCGACGTCGACTACGCGTTCCCGATGCACTACGACTCGTTCCCGCCCATCGAGATCGACACCGAGGAGTTCGTCAGCGAGGTCGCCGCGACGGGAAGCGACGCCGAGGTGGTCGTCCTCGAGGGCGACGAGTCGTTCACGCTGGAGTAGACGATCCGATCCCGGCGAGCCGGTCCCCGGCGCGGTTGGCCGGGTTACGAACGGGGCTTCCTATCGCGGGCCGCCCGAGTCCACCCGGCGCCGACCCCGTACGGGGACGGTCGGGGCCTCTCACGCGGCCCTGCGTACTCCGTTACCGCTGTTCGCCCAACCCGACCGGGCGATCACGGGTGAATCGTTATACACGCCGTATCAGCGGAGCGAGTAGCGCCACGGTCGGCCCGAGTCCGGATACTCGCCGGGAACCGGGCCTCGGCGGGGACCGCTGTTGCGGCCCGGGGATGGCCGGCTGTACCGGCATCGCCGGCGGCGCGTCGCTCGTCCTGCTCGGCTACGCCTCGCTGGTCGGGCGACTCGGCCCCGTGTCCGAGCCCCGGCGTGAAGGCGGACGGTAATTGCGACGACGCTCGCGGCGGCGCTTCGGCGGACCCGTCCTCGGAAGTCCGCCTCCGGGATCGGCGCGTGCCGGGACCCGAGACGGGGAAACCCGGCACCCGATCCCGGATTTCCCGACGGAAGCCCGAGTACCCACCACGGGCTGCCGCCGCAGGGTCTGAGACGTGTCGGACCACGTGTCGGACCGTTATTCCTCCGGCGCCTCGACGGTGTGGCGTGAAAGCCGACCTCTCAATCCCCCGCGAATCGAAGCGGTCGCTGTACCGCGTCGTCGGCCTCGGGCTCCTCATCCTCGGGCTGGCGGCTGCCCTCGCGCTCGCGGGATACGAGGGCCGGTCCGCGAGCGAACCGGTGACGGTGATCCTGGGGATCCACGACGACGTCGGGCTCCGGATCGCCGGGACGACGGTCGGGCTCGCGGCGGCCGGGATCGGGTACCCCCTGTGGCGGACGAACGGCGGCGAACACACGAACGGCTGATACGGAGCGTTGTAACGATCCACCGGCGACCACCCGAACTACGTCCGTGCTCGCCGGCGAAAGACCACGTCAATCCGTACCAGCCGTTCCCGGACCGGTCCGGTGCGGATCGCGCCGGTCCCGGGTCGATCGGGGGGCGGATCCTCGTCGGCCGCGCCCGCGACGGTCGCTGTTCGTCCCCCGCGAACCCGCTCGACCCGCCGCACGACCCGGGCACTTTTTTGTTCGAGGGCCGCGAACGGTCGTCCGCTATGGCAGATATAGAGACCACCGCCAGGAACGACGAGGAGTTCTTCGCGACCAGCCGCGTCGGCGACTTCGAGCTGAGCATCGACGCGATGGGCAACGAGGGTCCGACTCCCAACGAGGTGCTCGTGGCCGACTACGCGTCCTGTTACTCGTTCGCGTTCCGCGCGGGCGCCCAGCGCGAGCACGACCTCTCGCTCGGGGCGATCCGGACGGAGGCCGAGGCGGAGCTCGACGAGGACGACGACCTCGCCTCGATCAGCTTCACGGTCCACGTCGAGGACGACCTGGACGACGAGCAGGTGGAGTCGCTGGTCGAACTCGGCGAGGAGATCTGCCACGTCCACGCCGCGCTCCGCGAGGGACTCCACGCGGACATCGACGTGGTCGCCGGCTCGGCCTGAGCGCCGGCACCGCGCGGACGACCTTCCCGACCTTCTTTCGACAGTGCTCCCGATAGCGTAGGTCCGGCTCCCGGGCGCGGGGCCGGCCGTCGCCACGCACGTCGCGCGTCCGCGCTCGGCCCGGTACCTACCCGACGTCGAGTATCTCGCGGGCCTCGTCCGGCGTCGCGGGTTCCCGGCCGACGCCCCGTGCGAGGTCGGCCGCGTGGGAAACGAGTTCGGCGTTGGTCGCCATCTCCCCGTCCGGGAGGTAGAAGTTGTCCTCCAGGCCCACCCGGGCGTTCCCGCCCATCGCGAGCGCGGCGGCAACGAGCTGCCACTGGTCCCGGGAGATCCCGACGACCTGCCAGGTGGCGTCCTCGGGGAGCCCCCGGACCTGGTGCGCGAGGTTCTCGACGCTCGCCGGGATCCCCCCGAGGACACCCATGACGAGCGAGAAGTGGACGGGATGGGAGAGCTCGCCCGACTCGAGGAACGGCCGGATGTTCCCGACGTGGCCCGTGTCGAAGCACTCGAGTTCGGGCTCGATCCCGTGCCCGTTCATCGTCTCCAGGAACTGCCTGATCTCCGAGAACGGGTTCCGGAACACCATGTCGAAGACGAAGTCGTCGCGGGACTCGCTGTACTTCGCGTAGTTCATCGAGCCCATGTTCAGCGCCGCCACCTCGGGTTCGACCGCCCCGAGGTACTCGAGCCTGGATTCGACCGGTTCACCGACCGCGCCGGTCGAGAAGTTGACTACGATGTCCGTCCGCTCTCGGACGGCCTCGTGGATGCGCTCGTACACGGCGGTGTCGAACGTCGGCGCGCCGTTCGGTCCGGGCGTGGATGTGGGCGACGCTCGCGCCGGCCTCGCGGGCCGCCGCCGCGTCCTCGGCGATCTCCTCGGGGGTGTCGGGGATGTGCTCGCACTGGTCGCGGGTCGTGAGCGCCCCCGTGAGCGCCGCGCTGATCACCACCCTCTCGGGGTCGTTGCCCTTCGTGGAGTCCTGGTCAGGCATCGTCATGGCTATCGCCCCTTCCAGTCGGGTTCCTCGTCGGTCAGGAACGCCTCGATGCCGGCCTCGGTCTCCTCGCTCATCGCGACGAGCGCGATCACCTCCCGGGCGTAGGAGAGCGCCTCGGAGAACCCCATCTCGCGCTGGTTGTAGAACGCCTCCTTGCCCATCTCGATCATCACCGGCGAGGAGGCCGCGAGGTCGTCGACGAGGTCGTCCAGTTCCGCGTCGAACTCGTCGGCGGGAACGACCTCGGTCGTGAAGCCGATCCCGTCGGCCCGCCGAGCGTCGATCCGCTCGCCGGTGAACAGGAGCTTGAGCCCCTGCTTCTCGTTGACTGTCCGCATGATCGGCACCATCGCCTGTGCGGGCAGGAGCCCGACGTCGACCTCCGGGGTGCCGAACCTGGCGTCCTCGCTCGCGAGGATGACATCACACGACGCCGCAAGGCCCATCCCGCCGGCGAGGCAGTAGCCCTCGACCGCGGCGACGACCAGCGCGCCGGTGTCGACCATCCGCTCCATCAGGCCGGCGAGGGTGCCGAACCCCTCGCGGAACGCCTGTGCGCCCTGCCCGAAGCTCCCCGCCATCGACTCCAGGTCGCCGCCGGCACAGAAGTTCCCCCCGGCACCGCGGATCAGAACCACCCTGACCGGCGAGTCGTCGGCGTACTCCAGGACCTCCCCGAGCCCGTCGAGGACGGCGTCGTTGAGCGCGTTGCGCTTTCCCGCGCGGTCGATGGTCGCGCGGGCGACGAGCCCGTCGTCCGCTACCGTCACCGCGAGGTCGTCGTTACCGAGGTCGGCATCCGATGGCATCGTCCCACTCTCCGTGGGGTAGTGTAACAAGGTTGGGGGGTGACCGGCGACGGGACGGTCGCCCGTCGGCACCGTGGACCTGCCCGGGGGCGGAGCTACGTCCCGTCCGCGGCCCCGGCGTCGTCGGCCAGCGATAGCATCGCGCCCACGTCGGCGTAGTCCCGCAGCAGGTCACCCATCCGCTCTATCGTCTCGCGGTCCCGCGCCCGGCCCGACCGGATGACCGACTCGACGCGCCCGATGGCCGTCGCGGTGTCCGACTGGACGAGCAGGACGGGCTTGCCGGCCTCCCCGGCGCGGCCCAGGACCGCCCCGGGGGGGCGGAACCCGCCGGTCAGCACCAGCGCCCGCACGCCCGGCGCCTCGAGCGCCGCGGTCTGTATCTCCGCGCGGTCGCCGCCGGTGATCATGGCGGCGTCGCGGGTCCGGCGGAACTGGGTCAGCGCCTCGTTGGCACCCATCGCGCCGACGACGAACCGCTCGACGAACGCGTCGCTCCCCGTCCCGGCGAGGGTTTCGGCGCCGATCTCCTCGGCCAGTTCCGAGACGGCGACCCCCGCGAGCTCCCGAACCCGCGGGAGCGCGCCGAACACCCGTATCCCGCGTCCCTCCAGGAACGGGATGACGTCGGTCGTCAGGTCGTCGTAGGCGGCGTCGCCCACGGCGTTGAACAGCACGCCGCCGAGCCGGTCCTCCAGCCGGTCGGCCGCGTCGATCACCGTGTCGACGTCGGTCGGCTCGCCGTAGGCGCTGACGAGCAGCACCTTCGCGTCGAGCAGGTCGGCCACGTCCGCGTCGGTCAGGTCGACGATCCCGCCCGTCGCGAGGCCGCCGCCCTCGATCACCATCAGGTCGTGCCCGGCGGCGAGCCCCTCGTAGGCCTCCCGGACGGTCTCGCGGAGGCCGGACGCGTCCTCCCGGCCGCGGACGACCTCCCGGACGAACGTCGGGGAGTAGACCACCGGCTCCATCTCGTGCATCTCGGCCTCGAGGTCGAGCAGCTCCCGGGCGAGCGTCGGGTCCTCGTCGAGGGTCTTGCCGACCGAGGACTGCAGCCGGGTGCCCTTCGGCTTCATGAAGCCCACGTCGCGGCCGTCCTCGCGGGCCGCGAGCGCCAGCGCCAGCGCGACGGCGGTCTTGCCTGTGCTCTCTCCGGTCGAGGTGACGAGTATCGGGTTCGGGGTCATCGCTGTGTCTCCTGTGTGTCGGGGGCGGCGGTTTCGGGATCGGGCCCCGGCAGTTCGTCGGGGTCGACGGTCGGCCGGACGTCGACGGCTGTCGCCCCCTCGGGCGTCGCGACGAGCGGGTTCACGTCCAGTTCGAGGATCGCGGGGAAGTCCGTGACCAGCTGGGAGAGCCGCTCGACGGTCTCGACGACCGCGTCCTCGTCGACGGGGTCGCGGCCGCGGGCGCCACGCAACAGGGGCGTCGTGCGGATCCCCTCGACCATCTCGCGGGCCTCCGGCTCGGACACCGGCGCCACCCGGACGGTCGTGTCCTCGAGCATCTCGACGAAGACGCCGCCGAGGCCGAACAGGACGAGCGGCCCGAACTGCGGATCGCGGTTCGTCCCGACGATGGTCTCTACCCCCCTCGAGGTATCGAGCAGTTCCTGGACCTGCACGCCGAGCAGGTCGGCGTCGGGCTGGTAGCGCCGCGCCCGCGTGACCAGGTCCTCGAAGGCGTCGCTGACCTCCCCCTGCGGGACGCCGACCGTCACCCCACCGATGTCGGACTTGTGGAGGATGTCCGGCGAGACGGTCTTCATCACCACGTCGCCGCCGATCCGTTCGGCCTCGTCGGGCGATGAGACGACCTCGCCCTCGGGCGTGGGGACGCCGTAGGCGTCGAGCAGACCCATCGCCTCGACGCCGAGACGGGTGGTCCCCCGGTGCCGAGCGTCGACCAGGGTCTCGCGGGCGCGGCCGCGGTCGACGTCGAACGTTCTCGGGGACTCGTACTCGGTCTCGCGAACCTCACGGTACTCGATGAGGGCGTCGAGCGACCGGACCGCCCGAGCGGGATCGAAGTACGTCGGCACGCCCGCCCGGCCGAGAGCGCGGCTCGCCTCGCGGGTCGAACTCCCGCCCATCAGGCTCACCGCCAGCGGTTTGCCGTGCTCCTCGCCGAGGTCGACGACCGCGTCGGCGAGCCCATCGAACGAGAGCGTCGCCGTGGGACGGGCGATGACGACCGCCGAGCCGACGTTCGGGTCCGCGAGCGCGATGTCGAGTGCCTCGATGAACCGCTCGACCGGCGCGTCCCCGATGACGTCGATCGGGTTGTAGACGTTCGTGTTCGCGGGCAGCGCCGCCGAGAGCGCGTCGACGGTGCCGTCGGCGAACGGCGCGAGCGCGAGCCCCGCGTCGCCGACCGCGTCCGTCGCCGTCACGCCCGGGCCGCCGGCGTTCGTTACGATGGCGACGCCGCCCGAACCGGGGACCGGCTGGCCGGCCAGGATCGCGGCGTAGTCGAACAGCTCCTGGACGCCCTCGACCCGGAGGACGCCGGCCTGGTCGAGGCCGGCCTCGGAGGCCGCCTCGCCCCCCGCGATGGCCCCGGTGTGGGAGGCCGCGGCGTGGGCGCCCGCCTCCGTCCGCCCGGACTTGACCACGACCACTGGCGTCCCGTCGGTCACCTCCCCGGCCGCGTCGATGAACGCCCGGCCGTCCCCGATGCCCTCGAGGTAGCCCAGCACCACGTCGGTGTCGGGGTCACCGCCCCAGTGCTCGACGAAGTCCGTCTCGTCGAGCACGGCCTCGTTACCGAGCGAGACGATATCCCGGAACCCCAGGTCCCGGTCGGCCGCCCAGTCGAGGACGGCGGTGACGAACGCCCCCGACTGGAGCATGAACGGGACGTTCCCCGGCTCGGCCCCGAGGGGGGCGAACGTCGCGTTCATGCCGACCGGCGTCGAGATGACCCCGACCGAGTTCGGACCGACGACGCTCATCCCGTACTCGTCCGCGACCTCGGCCAGCTCCCGCTCCCGGGCGGCGCCCTCGCCGCCGGCCCCGCCGAACCCCGCCGTGATCACCACCGCGTCGCGGACGCCGGCCTCGCCGGCCCCGCGGAGCACCTCGGCGACGGCCTCGGGCGGGACGGCGACGACGGCGAGGTCGACCCCCTCGACGTCCTCGACGCTGTCGTAGCACCGTCGGTCGAACAGCTCCTCGCGCGAGGGGTTGACCGGGACCACCGCCCCGTCGAACCCATCGAGCATGTTCCGCATCACCGCGCGACCGACGGAGCCCTGGCGGTCCGTCGCGCCGACGACCGCGACACGTTCCGGCCCGAACAGCGTCCCCAGGTCGACCATCCGTGTCTCGTCGGGGGTTCCGGGTCCGGGAGTAAAGCCCCGTCGCCTCGACCTCGGCGCGGGAGGTCCCCGTCGACCGGACCGTCCCGTCCTCCCCCTCGGGGTCAACGATTCACTCGGCGACGTCCGCGGGTGTCGCGTCCGCGAGATCGCGCATCCGCGCGGGCGCGACCGGGAACACCGCCTCGGGCGTTCCTGCGGCTGCCCACACCTCGTCGTACTCGAGGAGGGTCTCGTCCATGTAGACCGGGACCGCCGTGTCGTGACAGATCGGCGGGACGCCGCCGATCGACCACCCCAGTTCGGCCTTTATCC
>PXRQ01000004.1 GCA_003022005.1 Halobacteriales archaeon QS_5_70_15 | reverse complement strand
TCGACGACCGGCTCGGGAGCGACTTCGTCGAGTCGCTGCCGTTCTGGCTGCCGCCGTTCCTCCTGATGGGGCTGTTCGTCTACGGTGCCATCCTCTGGAACCTGCTGATCTCGCTCACCGACTACCAGGGGTTCGCGCAGGCGCCGGACTACTCGGACCTCGACCTCGAGATGTACGTCCGCGCGGCGACGGACTCGGGCGCGGTCGACGCGGCGGTCAACACGGTCGTGCTGCTCGTGGCGTTCACGACGGCGACGCTGGTGGTCGGGCTCGTCCTCGCGATACTGATCGACAGGGGGATCCGGTTCGAGAACGCGTTCCGGACGATCTACCTGCTGCCGATGAGCCTCTCGTTCGTCGTGACCGCGCAGTTCTGGCTCTGGATGTACAACTACAACAACGGCGTCGTCAACATCCTCCTCGGGACGGTCGGGCTGGGGCCGGTCGACTGGATCGGGAACCAGGGGGTCGTCCTGTGGGCGGTCATCTTCGCGCTGATGTGGCAGTTCTCCGGCTACGCGATGGTCGTCTACCTCGCGGGACTGCGGGCCATTCCGACCGAGCACTACGAGGCGGCGAAGGTCGACGGCGCCTCGACGCTGAAGATGTACTGGCGGGTGATCGTCCCCCAGCTCAAGGGCGCGACCATCAGCGCCGCGGTCGTCCTGATGGTGTTCGCGCTGAAGGCGTTCGACTTCCTCTACTCGCTGACCGCCAACTACCGCCCGCCCAACGGCGCGGACATCCTGGCGACGAAGATGGTCCGGGAGGCGTACTCGAACCAGAACTGGGCCTACGGGGCCGCCATCGCCATCATCCTGTTCGCCATGGCGCTGTCGGTCATCGGCCCGTACCTCGTCTACCAGTTCCGGAGGGGGAACCTGTGAGCACCGGACGTTCGTTCCGACGGGCGCTCGATGGGGTGGACGGCTACCGCGTCGCCCTCTACGCGACGCTCCTGGCGCTGATGGCGTTCTACCTCACCCCCATCGAGTCGGGGCTGGTCACCTCGCTCAAGACCAGCAGCGCCATCACCGGGACGGCGCCGTTCGCCCCGCCCGGGCCGGAGGGGGCGACCCTCGAGAAGTGGCGGCTGGCCGTCGACGCCCTGCTCCGCGGGATGGGCAACAGCCTCCTCTACGCGGTGCCCGCGACGATCCTCTCCTCGCTGCTCGGGAGCCTCGCGGCCTACGGGCTGACGATCACCGACTGGCGAATGCGGTACAAGGCGCCGCTGCTGGCGCTGTTCCTCGCGGGCATCTTCATCCCCTACCAGGCCGTGCTCGTCCCGCTGAGCCAGTTCTGGGCGCAGATCGCTCCCCTCGAGGAGTGGCTCTCGTTCCTCTGGGCGATGGGCATCGACGACGACTACGTCGGCATCGTCGAACTGATCGTCACCCACGTCGCCTACGGTATCCCCATCTGTACGATCCTGTTCCGGTCGTACTACAAAAATATCAGCACGGAGATGATCGAGTCCGCGCGGCTCGACGGCGCGACCCTCCGCCGGGTCTACCGACGGATCGTCTTCCCGCTGTCGACGCCGATGTTCGCGGTCGTCCTCATCTACCAGTTCACCCAGATCTGGAACGATCTCCTCTTTACGCTCATCCTGGTCGCCACGGAGTCGAGCGCGGCCGCTCCCGTGGTGCTGATCCTGGCGGGGCTCGGCCAGTCCCAGGAGGGCCAGGACTTCGGGCTGCGGATGGCCGGCGCGTTCTTCGCGGCGCTTCCGACGCTCGCGGTGTACGTCATGTTCGGCGAGGAGTTCGCCGAGGGGGTGGCGACGTGATCCCGGGTGGCCGACGGCCGGGGGCGTCCCGCTCCACGCCCGGAGTCGGGGCGAGGGTGGATCGAACCGACAGTCACAGTACCTGCGGCGGAGAAAGGTTGCTAAAATGTCGACGCTCGAACTCGGCTCGCTCACGAAGGTGTTCCGGGACGGCGACGACGAGGTGGTCGCGGTCGACGGCGTCTCGCTGTCCATCGAGGACGGCGAGTTCCTGGTCGTCGTGGGGCCGTCGGGCTGTGGCAAGTCGACGACGCTGCGGATGGTCGCCGGTCTCGAGAGCGTCACCGAGGGGACGATCAGCCTCGACGACCGGGTCATCAACGACGTCAAGCCACAGCACCGGGACATCGCGATGGTGTTCCAGTCCTACGCGCTCTACCCGCACATGACCGTCCGGGAGAACATGTCGTTCGGGCTGGAGGAGACGACCGACCTCCCTGACGACGAGATCCACGAGCGCGTCGGGGAGACCGCGGAACTGCTCGACATCCCCGAACTCCTCGACCGCAGGCCGCGGGACCTCTCCGGCGGTCAGCAGCAGCGGGTCGCGCTGGGGCGGGCCATCGTCCGGGACCCGGAGGGGTTCCTGATGGACGAGCCGCTCTCGAACCTGGACGCGAAGCTGCGGGCGCAGATGCGGACCGAGCTCCAGCGGCTCCAGGAGGACCTCGGCGTGACGACGATGTACGTCACCCACGACCAGACGGAGGCGATGACGATGGGCGATCGGATCGCCATCCTCGACGGGGGCGAGCTCCAGCAGGTCGCCACGCCGCTGGAGTGCTACCACGAGCCGGCCAACCGGTTCGTCGCGGGCTTCCTCGGCGAGCCGTCGATGAACTCCTTCGACGTCGAGCACCGCGACGGGCGGCTGGTCGGCGACGGGTTCGAGTACCCCGTCTCCGAGCCGCTCGTCGCGGATCTCGGTGGGGCGACCGAGCTCGTCCTCGGGGTGCGCCCGGAGGCCGTCGAGATCGTCGAGAGCGCGACCGGGGACCACGACTTCGGGACGACCGTCGACGTCGTCGAGCCGATGGGCGACGAGAACGTCGTCTACCTGGAGTTCGGTGAGGGTGGGGCGCACACGCTGGTCGCGACGACGAGCGGCATGCGACAGCTCGGGGGCGGGGCGAGCGTCGTCGTCCGGATCCCCGAGCGGACGGTCCACGTGTTCGACCGACGGAGCGGTCGCGCGCTCCACAACCGGAGGATAGAGGAGGAGGCGGTCGCCGACGTGCGCGGGGACTGACCCCGGCCCGACCCGGCCCGGTCGGTCCCGATCGCGCTCCCCGTCCGGCGGGGTCGTTCCGCTCCGGGTCGCGGGACGGTCGGGGGTTCCCGTCGCGTCCTACTCCGGCCGCCTCCACCCGCTCCGCTCGAGCCCCTCGGCCAGGAGCCGGGCGGCGACGAGGTGTCCGTAGGCGACCACCACCGTCCCGGCGAGGGCGGCCGGCGACCCCGGCCCGGCCGCGCCGAGCACACCCCAGGCGACGACCACGACCGACACCGAGGCCGCCCACGCGAAGACGTAGCTCCCGGTCGCGAGGCCGGCGAGGGCGTCCCGCGAGAGGGCGTCCCGCACGCCGCCGTCGAGCCCGGTCGCCAGCGCCGCCGGGAGGAGGTACGCGAACGCGACGAGGACGAGCAGCGCCACCGTGGGTGCGAGCGCGAGGAGCGGGCTGCCGGCGGGCGCGATGCCGCCATCGAGCAGCACGAACACCGTTCCGAGGAGCACCGCGCCCGGCGGCAGCAGGTACGCGACGGCGATCACGAGGAGCCTGAGCCCGTCCAGGAGTGTCCCGCCCGACCAGCGGAACCGGGGCGGTTCCTCGTCGCCCGTACCGGTGCCGTCGCGGAGGACGGTCCCGAGGTAGCCGGCGAAGGCGAGCACGGGGACGGCCACGAGCCCGGCGGGGGCGAGCGCGGTCCAGGCCGGCCACAGCGCCCGCGCGACCCGGGCCAGCAGGAGCGCGGCGACGACGAGCCCGGTACAGACCGCGAGCGCGTCCCGGCCCGCACGGGTGTCGACCGGGTACCGGAGCGCCGCGGCGAGCACCGGCGCTACACCCCCCGGACGGTCCCGGCCGGCGAGCCCCCGGCCGTGCGAACGGTCCCGTCCGCGGATCGCCCCGGCGGGTCCCGGCTGACCGCGCCGAACGCGGCCGCGCCGACGGCGGCGCGATCCGCCCGTCGATCCTCTCGGGGTGCGCCCGCCGTCGATGCCCGCGCCAACCGGCGGCGGGATCGTGTCCGGTCGTCCCCCGAGGTCCCGTGGCTTCTCACCCCTCCCCGACCATCCGATCCTCGTCCTCCCAGTACCGCTCGCGGAGCTCGTACTTCCGGACCTTCCCGGTCGCGGTCTCGGGGAGGTCGGGGACGAGTTCCACTCGCCGCGGGATCTTGTACCCGGCAAGCCGCTCGCGGGCGAACGCGGTGACCGCCTCGGGGGCGAGATCGGCCCCGTCGGTCGGGACGACCAGCGCGGTGACGGCCTCGCCCCACTCCTCGCTCGGGGTGGGGATGACGGCGACCTTCCGCACGTCCGGGTGGTCGTAGAGGACGTCCTCGACCTCGATCGAGGAGACGTTCTCCCCGCCGGTGACGATGATGTCCTTCTTGCGGTCCTGTATCGTGATCATCCCGTTCGGGTCCATCGTGGCGAGGTCGCCGGTGTGGAGGTACCCCTCCAGCCGCTCGGAGAACGCCCGCTCGGTCGCCTCCGGCTTCCCCAGGTAGCGGTCCATCACCTGGTTTCCCCGTACGACGACCTCGCCCCTTGTCTCGTCGTCGCGGGGGACGTCCTCGCCGTCCTCGTCGACCACGCGGACGTCGGTACACAGCGGCTCGAACCCCTGTTTGGTCTTGATCGCCCGGCCCTCCGACGCGATGCGCCGCGGGGAGTGGGACGTCGTGACGATGGCCGTCCCCTCCGTGAGCCCGTAGATGTGGACGAACTCCCAGCCGAACTCGTCCTCGACGGTCCGGATGGTGGCCTGTGGCGGGGCGCTCCCGGCGGTCGTGATGCGGACCGGCCGGTCGCCGGTCGTCGCCGGGGCCTCGCGCTCGTGGTACTCGATGAGCCGGTTCATCACCGTCGGCGCGCCACAGAGGTACGAGACGTCCCGCTCGCGGATCCGCTCGAACGTCGCCCCCGGGTCGAACGTCCGCTGGCAGACGTGGGTCCCTCCCGCGCCCGTGACGGCGTAGGTGTGTCCCCAGCCGTTGCCGTGGAACATCGGCAGCGTCCACAGGTACGTCTCGTCGTCGCGTATCCCCATGTGGCTCGAGAGCACGAGCGCGTGCCAGTGCTCGGTCCGGTGGGTGCGGACGACGCCCTTCGGGTCGCCGGTCGTCCCCGAGGTGTAGTTGACGGTGGCGTCGTCGTCCTCCCGGATCTCCGGCCGCTCGTGGTCGTCGGGCCCCGACTCGAGGAACGACTCGTAGTCCGTCCAGTCGCCGTCGATCCGTTCGCTCCGGTAGCCGACGAACCGCTCCACGGGAAGGTCCTCGCGGACCCGCTCGACTTTCCCGGCGTACTCGTGGTCGGCGACGACGACCGACGGCTCGCAGTCCCCGAGTATGTACGCGTAGTCGTCGGGAGTGAGCCGGTAGTTCAGCGGGACGAACACGCCCCCGAGGTGCTGGGTCGCGAACGTCGTCTCCAGGAAGTAGTGGGTGTTCGACGCCAGCAGCGCCACCCTGTCTCCCCGCTCGAAGCCGGCCCCGGCGAGCGCCCCCGTCAGGCTCCGGACCCGCTCGTCGAACGCCGCGTAGGTCCACTCGCGACCGTCGTCGGCCACGACGCCGGTCACGTCGCCGTACAGGTCGACGGCGCGGTCCAGGAACCCTAGTGTCGTCATCTCGACACGCATGCGTGGCTCCCGCGTACTCGTGAGGCGATAATAGGTGTTCCCCGTCTCGGGGTAGGTTCTCCCCGCTCGCGGGACGGTCGTCGCCGCTCGGCACCCCGGGGGCAGTATCGCCGCCTTCCCCGGTCCCCGAGCCGAACCGGGGGGTGCCCGTGGGATCCGTGCGACGGGTGCCGAATGCGGGATGCCGGGGGTCTGGGGCGGTACGAAAGTTGATACCACGGCGCGCGGTCGCTCGACGCATGGTAGAACAGGTATCTACCGACGACGCACCGAACTTCGAGGCGCTGCCCTTCTCGCAGGGGACGGTCCACGGCGACACGGTCTACACGTCCGGGCAGGTGGGGATCGACCCCGGGACGGGCGAGGTCGTCGAGGGCGGCATCCGTGCGGAGACGCGACAGACACTGGAGAACGTGGCGGCGGTCCTCGAGGCCGCCGGCTCCTCGATGGACAGCGCGCTCGAGGCGACGGTGTTCCTCACCGACATGGACGGTTTCGACGCGTTCAACGATGTGTACGCCGAGTTCGTGGACGAGCCATGTCCGGCACGGACCGCCGTCGAGGTGAGTGCACTCGCCGGTGATCTCGCGGTCGAGATCGGGATGGTCGCGGCGGTCGAGGACTGAGACGGACGGTCGTCGGGTCGTCGCCTTCTACCGGCGCTCGCGGACGGGGTCCCGACGTCTCGGCACGTCGCTGCGACCGGCAGTACGAGGGGCCCACCGGCGATCGGAGGGGAACCCGTCCGGTCCGTCCGGGGCCCACCGTCTCCGGCTCCGGGGCCGACGCGCCGGGCGACCGGTTGCGGTACGGTTTTGTTTCAGGACGACGCCGACCCGGTATGTCGAACGAGGCCACGACACGAGGGCGAGACCTCACCGAGATCCGGCGCGACCTGCACGCACACCCGGAGGCGGGCTGGAAGGAGTTCCGGACGACCGCGATGGTCGCCGCCGAACTCGGGGCGCTCGGCTACGAGGTCCACCTCGGGAGCGAGGCGGTCGACCCCGACGAGCGGCTCGGCGTCCCCTCGGCGGACGAACTCGCGGCGGCGATGGACCGCGCCCGGCGCGACGGCGCGCCCGAGTCGTACCTCGACCGGATGGACGGGGTCACCGGGTGCGTCGCCGTCAGGGAGTTCGGCGACGCCGGCCCCGTCGTCGGGGTCCGGGTGGACATGGACGCCCTCGAGCGGACCGAGGCCCGCGACGACGACCACCGACCGGTCCGCGAGGGGTTCGTCAGTCAGTACCCCGACGAGATGCACGCCTGTGGCCACGACGGACACACGGCCATCGGCCTCGGCATCGCCCGGCGGTTCGCCGAGGACCCCGGCGGGTTCGACGGCACGCTCAAACTGTTCTTCCAGCCCGCCGAGGAGGGCGGTCGGGGCGGACTGCCGATGAGCCGGACCGACCTGCTCGACGACGTCGATCACCTGGTGGCGCTCCACCTCGGGCTCGGCGAGGAAACGGGCACGATCGTGGCGGGGTACGACCGGCCGCTCTCGAACGCCAAGCTCGACGTCCGGTACCTGGGCGAGCCGGCCCACGCCGGCGCGGCGCCGAACGAGGGTCGGAACGCGCTCCAGGCCGCCGCCGCGGCGATACAGAACCTCTACGCCATCCCCCGGCACGCCGACGGCCCGACCCGGGTCAACGTCGGGCAGGTCCGCTCGGCCAACGCGCAGAACGTCATCGCCGAGGACGCCTCGATGCGCGTCGAGGTCCGGGGGACCACGGCCGAACTCAACGAGTACATGCTCGAGCGCGCCCGCCGGATGGTCCGGGCCGCCGCCGACATGCACGACGTCGACGTCGAGACCTCCCTGTACGGCAAGACGACGACCTTCGAGTGTGACCAGGAGATGGTCGACGCCGTGGCGGCGGCCGCGGGGGCCGTCGAGGGCGTGACCGAGATCAAAGAGCGCATGGACTTCGGCGGGAGCGAGGACGCCTCCTACCTCGTCCGGCGGGTGCAGGAACAGGGGGGAACGGCCACCTACATCGGCGTCGGGGCGTCGAACGTCGCCGGCCACCACACCGCCCGGTTCGACATCGACGAGAGCGCGCTCGGGATCGGCGTCGACGCGGTCGTCGAGACGGTCCGATCGCTGTAGTCGCGGTCGGAAGCCCCTACTCGCTGACGGCCGGTACGTTCCCGTCCGGACGTGTCATCAATTCCGAACGTTACCGCAGGCTCCAGACCCCCGACGAGCGTCCGGATCCGGTCCCGCATGAGCGGGCCGGCCGTGGGAATTAATTCTTTCTCTCTAATAAGAATACTTAACTATCGTCTACATATACGGCATGTCGTGACATGGCATTCCAGCACTCACGGGAGCAGGTGACGGACGAGGACCGCCGGGCGATGCTCAAGGCGCTCGGTGTCGCGGGCACCGCGGGCGTCGTGGGGGAGTTCACGCTGGGGGACCTGCGGGGCGAAGTCTCGCCGGAGACCGGCGGCGAACTGGCGGCGATGGGCGAGGCGATCCGGAACGACCTCTCCGGGCGCCTCGACGCCTCGCTGCTCGCCTCCGGGCTGTCGGGGGTCGCCGCCTCCATCGAGTCGCTGCCCGCCCTCGAGGCGGCGGGCGTCCCGACCGAGCGGGGGACGGCCTACAGTTCGCTGACCGACGAGGTGTGGCCCGTCCACGAGCACCTGGCCGAGGTCGGTTTCTTCGACAGCGCCGAGCGGCACCTGCCGCCGTTCTCCCCGGAGCACATCTCGACGACGGCCCGGCAGCTGGTCGGGTCGGGAACGCTCGCGGGGGCGCTCGCCGAGGTCGGGTTCGACGAGGCCGAGGGGACGTCGCTCGCGACCACGGTGGTCAACAACGACGCCCATCTGGCCAAGTGGAAGCCGACCGGCGCGTACTCGCAGGACGAGGTCGAGGAGTTCAACCCGGACGACGTCGCGCCGCTGCACCAGCGGGCCGCCGAGGGCGCGCTGCTGTGGATCGACGGCCTCGACCACTGGCTCTGGCAGAACCGGGTACTCGTGACCGAGGAGATGCTCTCGGACGGCGTCTGGGACATCAAGGCGATGCTCGGCGGGTACTACCTGTTGAACCGGGCCGCCCACGACGTGGCCGAGGGGGCAATCTCCGACGAGACCCTCACCGCGATGGTGACCGCCGGGTCGGCGGCCGCCATCATCAGCCAGGAGCACCTGACGTTCGACCTCATCAGGGTGACCGACGAGATGCGCGCGCCCAGGGGAGGTGTCTGACCGTGCAGGACGGCAAGCTCACCAAGCCGGGCGAGGCGACGATCACGCGGAACGACACCGACGCCATCCCGGAGGTGGACGTCACGATGGAGATGCTGCGGAACTCCCTATCGAACCCGGAGACCTGGCTGCTCTACGGCGGCGGCCTCCGGAACCAGCGCCACATGCAGGGGAGCGCCATCACCCCGGAGAACGTCTCGGAGCTCTCGCTGGAGTGGCAGACCAACGTCGGCGTCACGCCCGGCCAGTACCAGGGCACGCCGTTGATCGTCCCCGGGGACCCGCCGATCATGTACCAGACCAACGGCCCGGACCACCTCCGGGCGATGAACCCCCGGACCGGCGACGTCCTCTGGCACTACGACTACGATTCGCTGGCGGAGGTCGGCGACCCGTCGGCCAACCGGGGCGTGACGATCCTCGGGGACACGGTCTACTTCACGACGCTGGACATGGGCATCATCGCCCTGGATCGCTACACCGGCGAGGAGAAGTGGTTCTTCAACCAGGCGAAGACATACCGCGACGAGCAGGTCGAGAACCCGGACTCGGAGATCCACGACGAGCTGAACTTCACCCGCAACGTCGGGTTCTCCTCGGGCATCCCGCCGATCCCCTACGACGGGAACCTGCTGAAGGGCAGCTTCGGCGGCGAGTGGGGCGTCACGGGCTGGATCGACGCCGTCAGCACCGACGGGGAGCACCAGTGGCGGTTCGACACCACCCCACACGACCAGTGGGTCGGCGACGCCTGGCGCCACGGCTCGACGACGGTCTGGCAGCCGCCGGCCGTCGACGCGGAGTCGGGGACCGCCGTCTTCCCAATGGGCAACCCCGGCCCGGACTTCGACGCGACCGTCCGGCCGGGCTGGAACCAGTACTCGACGGGGAAGCTCGCCCTGGATGCGAGCTCCGGCGAGTACCGGTGGCACTTCCAGGAGTCCCCCCACGACTGGTGGGACTACGACTCCCCGTCGCCGCCGTTCATCTTCGACGCGGAGGTCAACGGCGAGGAGCGGACGCTGGCGTCCTGGCCGGGGAAGTCCGGCTGGCTGTTCACGTTCGACCTCGAGACCGGCGAGATGGTCGAGCGGAGCCAGGAGTACGTCCAGCACATCAACATGTGGGCGCTTCCGAAGCACGAGGACATGGAGGGGACGCCGTGGAACGCCCCGAACCTGCTCGGCGGGACCAACCCGCAGCCGCCGGCCTACGACCCGGAGACCCGGACGGCGGTCATCATGGGGCAGAACATCCCGTGGAAGATCTCCTGGACCGACGCCGAGTACGAGGCCCAGAAGCTCTACTGGGGACTCCACGGCTTCGAGTTCGCCAACAACGTCGAGGACCCTCCCGAAGAGTGGAACGGGGACCCCGGCGTCATCGCCGGCATCGACCCCGTCTCCGGCGAGGTCAAGTGGCAGAACTGGCGGGAGATCCCGCCGTGGGGCGGCGCGATGACGACCGACACCGGCCTCACGTTCACCGGCGCCAGCGAGGGTCAGGTCCTCGCCCTCGACACCGAGACCGGCGAGGAGCTGTGGTCGGCCGACCTCGGCGTCGGGGTCGGCGGCGATCCCGTCAGCTGGATCGACCCGGCCGAGGGCACGCAGTACCTGGCCATCCAGGGCGGCGGCGAGGGCCCGCTCGGCGGCTACGGCGAGCAGGGCGACGTCCTCGCCGTCTACTCGATGGAGGTCGACACGGGGGCCACCGAGACGGCCACCCCGACCGAGACGGCCGAGCCGACGCCGACTGAAACCGAGGCCGGCGGCGGCACGACCGAGACCACCAGCGGGAGCGGCCCCGGGCTGGGTGTGCTCTCCGCGCTCGCCGGCATCGGCGGCGCCGCCGCCGGCTACGCGTTCGGCGGCGAGAGCGACGAGGACGAGGAGGAGTAGCCCACGGACCCGGTTCCCTCCGTTCCCCGCGGTCCTGGGCTCGCCCGTCGCTCACTCGGAGCGGCGACGCGCGAGTCCGGCGATAGCACCCGCGAGCCCCGCCGCCGCCGCGACCACGCCGAACCCCGCTCCCGACCCGGAGGTCTCCTCGGTCGCGCCACCGCCCGAGGCCGGTGTCGGTGTCGGCGTCGCAGTCGGCGTCGACGCGGCCGTCGGCGTCGGCGTCGCGGTCGGCGTGGGGCTAGCCGTCGGAGTCGGGGTCGCCGTCGGGGTCGACTGGTCGGGGACGTCGACGTTCCCGCCGGTCGGGATCGCCTCCGAGGAATCGGGCGGGACGATCTCGACCGAGCCCTCCATCGAACCGGGGTGGACCTGGCAGTAGTACGTCGTCATCTCGTCGGTGGCGGTGAACTCGACGAGCTGGATCCGTCCCTTCTCGGAGACGAGGGGGCTCTCGACCAGGTTGTCACCGGCGTCGTTCTCGATGACGACGTTGTGCGGCGCGGCGTCGACGTTCTCCCAGGCGATCACGTACTCCCCGCCCTCCTCCAGCGTCAGGGTCGGGTTGTCCGTGTCGGCGATGGCGGCGGGCTGGCGGCCGGCCCACGCGCCCGTCGCTCCCCCGAGGTAGATGTCGGCCGTCCGCGTCGCGGTCGCCGCCACGCTGCCGAACCGGGCGATACCGACGACGCTCGCTGCGCCGCCCGTCGCACGCAACAGCCGACGCCGGCTGACTCTCGGTGTCATTCGATGGCACGGTGTTCTCCGGTGTGGCACTTAGTTACCACGATGATCCCGGGGGTTCCGGCACTCGGCCGACGGTCGCCACGGGCGGAGCGGCCCGATCCGCGGTGCCGCCGACCCGGGTCGATCGACCGTCGGGCACGACCGCCGACGGGGACCGTACGAACCGTCGCCGGACGCTGCCCCCCGGCCGTCCCGAACCGCTATACCGGTCCGGGGCAACCGTTCGGGCGTGTACAACTTCGGGGTGTACCACTGGCGGCGTCGGCTCGGCCGGATGCTGGTGGGCCTGCTGGCAGTCGCGGTGGGGCTCGTCAGATCGGGACGGGAGTGCGATCGCGAAGAGGGACGGGGACGCTCTCTCCGGCGCCTGCTCGCCTCGGGCCTGCTCGTGTGGGGAGGTTACACGACGGTCCGGACGGTCCGGCGCATCACGAGTCCGCCACCGTGGCGCGTCGACGGGTCGGCTCCCGCCGTTGCCGACGGCGCGACGGTCGTCGGCCTCGACGTCTTCGACGATCGGGTCATCCTGGGTAACGCACCGACGCTCGCCCGGCGGAACGCCGCCGAGGCCGGACTGCCGGTCGCGCCCGTCCGGGGGGATGCGGCGGCACTCCCGCTCGGGAGCGGCACGGTCGACGTCCTGACCGCCTGCCGCGTGCTCCACGATCTTCCCAGAACCGACGCGGCACGGACGCTGTCCGAGGCCCGCCGGATCCTGCAGCCCCACGGGACCCTCGGCGTGCTCGAACTCCCGATCTCGCACGACGAGGGGACCGACCCGAGACGGTACTGGCGGGGACTCGTCGCCGACGCCGGTTTCACCGTCGAGGAGTGTCGGACGCTCGACGGGAGCTACGTCCTCCTCTCGGCGACACCCTAACCCGGCGGCGGGCCACGGGGGACGTCCGCGGGCCGGCGGTTCGTCGTGACCGCCGTCTTCACCAACGGTGCTCGCCGAGTAATCGACCGACGGGGCTCCCCCCGCGCCGGATGGGGACGACCCGACGCACTGCGACGGGACTCGCCCTCAGAGCAGGTAGTTCGCGCCCCAGTACGCGACGTATCCGGCGACCAGGAGCCCCCCCGTCGGTCGCGTCACCCGTCCGCGGGCGAACAGCGCGACCACGGCACCGAGAAGCACGAGGAGGAACGGCCAGTGGACCGTGAGGACGCTCCCCCCCGTGTCGATGGGGTGGACCAGCGCGATGACGCCCGCGTTGGCCGTCATGAAGAACGCCATGCTCCCGACGACGTTCCCCACACCCAGGTGGGCGTCGCCCCGCCGCACCGGTTCGACCGTGAGGAACAGTTCCTCGATGGAGGCGACGAAGCTCATGACGGTCGCCCCGAACGCCAGTCCCGGGATGCCGAACGCCGAGAGCAGATCCCGGGCCCCGACGACCGCCAGTTCCGAGCCGGCGGTCATCCCGGCGACGGCCAGCACCGGGACGGCGAGGGCGGCGAGCCCGCTCCGGGACTCGTCCTCCTCGTCCCCGGTCGCCTCCTCGACGGCCTCGGCCGCGAGGAACCGCGTACCGGCCCGGCTCTCGAGCCGGTAGACGACGGCGACGAACGGCAGGAACGCCGCCACCAGGACGACCCCGTCGAGCCGCGTGAGGGTCCCGTCGGCGCCGAGGACGAGCAGGAGCGCGGGCGAGCCGAGCGTCAGGAGCTGGTAGACCCGGGGGACGGCCACCTCGAACGGAACCAGCAGGCCGGCGAGGCCGACCGCCATCCCGAGGACGAACAGCGCCTCGCCGAACACCGTCCCCAGGGCGACGTCCGGCAGGTCTCCCACGACCGCCGCCAGACCCAGGAGGGCGTTCTCGAGGTCCGTCCCGGCCAGCAGCACCGTGAGGAAGAACCCCGAGACGCCCAGCCCGAGCGCCGCCTCGGCGACGCTCTCGACGAACACCTCGACGCTCCAGATCACGAGCGCGACACCGACGAGGAACACGGCCGCGGCGATCAGAACGGGTGGGAGTCCCGGGACCATCGGAATGGTATCTCCCCACTCGACGCCCCTAGAGTTAAAACATCACCACCCCGTCGAAGTCCGTAGGCCCCTCGACTGCCTCGACGGCCGCGAGCGAGCACTACTCCGGGAGGTCGATACCGTCGACGGTCCCGTCGCCGTGATCCTCCCGGTCGCGGTCGACCGTCTCGAGGGCCGCCTCGAAGTGTTCGGCGGTCAGGTGGACCGTCCCGACGTCGGCGCCGACGAACCCGTGGGTCCGCTGGGGACACCGATCTCGATCTCGCGGTCGAACCGGCCCGGGCGCCGCAGCGCCGGGTCGATCGCGCCCGGGCGGTTCGTCGTCCCGACGACGGCGACCCGGCTGTCCGCCACGAGGCCGTCCATGAGCGAGAGCAGTCGGCCGACGGCACTGCTGTCGGCCTCCCGCCCCTCGCCGCGTTCGGCGGCGTCGGCGACCGCGGTTCCGCAGGCCTCACAGACGGACTCCGCGAGGAGGTGCGGTTTCTGACAGCACGGGTCGACGCGCTGGGTCTCGGCGGTCTGCCCCGCCCCGCAGTTCGGGCACCGGTCGAGCGAGAGCCGGAGCGCCCGGAGGGTCCGCCGGCGCCGGTCGTAGTCGAACCCTTCCCACTCGGTCACCCGCTCGGCGAGGAGGTCGGCGGCGGCGACGTCGGCCGCCATCGGCGGTACGGACTCCCACCGCACGGACCGGTTCCCGTCGAGCACGAACGAGGTCTCGTTCACCCGGGACGCCTCCTCGGCGTCGAAGGCCCGGGCCACCGCGTCCGGACCGAGCCGTTCTCCGCCGCCGACGCGGTCCGGTCGAGCCACGTCCCGCGAAACGACGCCGTGAGGGTCGGCTCGGCCGCCCCCGGCTCCAGGACCCCGCCGTCGACGAGCGGTCGACCCGTCTCCTCCTCGTCGTCGGCCACTCCACCCACGCTCGCCGTCTCGACCGGCTCCTTGCCGAACAGGCGGAGCAGCCACGGGGGGAAGTACCGTCGCGTCAGTTCCGGGGTCCCCGGAACGAGATAGCCACGGAAGTATATGACGAGGCCGGAGCCGACGAGTGCGACCGCCCCGGCCCACGGGGACAGCGACACCCAGACGACGACTGCTCCCACCGCGGCGATCCCGATGTTGACGACGGTACAGGGGAGACACCGGTTCGAGCCGGTGTACTCCTCCCGGCGGAACCGGCCGGTCAGCTGGGAGAGCTCCATCGACCGGGACTCCGTCCGTCGGAGAATAAAACCTCGGCCGCCGGGTCATGCCCCGACGGACAGCTAACCGACATACGGTGGTACGTGGACCCGGGTCCGGGAGAGACGCTCCTCGTTGATCGGTCCGCGGGATGGGTACGTCGCTGCTCGACGTCCTCTGACACGAACCGTGATCGCGGATCGTCCGGGCTCCCTCTCCGATCCCCGCGACGTTACCGAACTGGCCGAGCGGGTCGGAAGGGACGGCAAGAGCGCCATTAACCGCCTGGACGTGCTCGAGGGGGGCCGAGGTCGTCGAGGGCTACCGGACCGGCACCGGAAAGCCGTCGGCAAGCGCGGCCGACATCATCAGTCGTCGGCGGGGGCCGCCGAGTCCCCCCGCGAAACCCCCGTCCCGGGGCCGACCTCGATGCCGAGGTCGTCCAGTCGCTCGTCCGGGACGACCCCGTCGACCCAGCCCCGCCGCGCGTAGTACTCCTCGAGCATCGGGTCCAGCTCGCAGACCTCCCCCTCGCTCGCGCCCTGGCCGGGCACGCTCCCCTCGCCGTCGAGGAACCGGGCGGGCAGCGAGTCATCCTCGCGACCGAACCCGTTGAGGTTGTTGTAGTACCGCTCTAACGTGTAGATCCGGTCGCCGGCCTCCATCAGCTCGTCCTCGGAGACCTCGAGCCCCGTCATGCCGTTGTACTGCTTGACGTACTCCTCGATGCCCTCCGCGAACGCGTTGAACTTGCAGATGTCGAACGAGTCCGAAATCGCGTGCATGTCCTGGAACAGCGCACACAGCTCGCCCTTGCCCTCCCACTCGTAGGGGTCGGCTTTTTCCGGAATGCCCAGCAGTTCGGCGGAGGGCGTGTACCCGCGCAGGTGACACGCCCCGCGGTTGGAGGTAGCGTAGCCGATGCCCATCCCCTTCATGCACCGCGGATCGTAGGCCGCGATGGCCTGGTTTTTCACCGTCAGCGTCGAGCCGTGGCCGTCGAACGCCTCGGCCATGTGGGCCTGGCCCTCCGCGAGGTGGTCGGCGAGTTCGGTCTCGCGGGTGGCGATCCGTTCGAGCAGGTCGATCATCTCGCTCGAGTCGCCCCAGTCGATCCCGTCACCGAGGTCCTCGAGTTTGCCCTTCTCGGTCAGCTCCATCGCCATCGCCATGATGTTGCCGGCCTCGATGGTGTCCATACCGTGGTCGTTACACCGCTGGATCATCACGGCGATCTCGTCGCGGTCGGTGTGCCCGGAGTTGGGCCCGAGCGCCCACGCCGACTCGTACTCGTAGGACTCGGTGCGGACGTTCATCTCCTCGCCCTTGTGCATGATCGAGGTTTCGACCTCCTTTTTGCACGCGACGGGACAGGAGTGGCAGGTCGGCTCGTCGACGAGGATGTTCTCCCGGACGTTCTCGCCGGAGACCCGCTCGGCGTCGAACTCCTCGGGGATCGAGGCGTCGGCCTCGCGGGCGTCCTCGGTCGAGGTGTACCGGCCGTTCCGGGCGGGCAGGCCCGACGTCTCCTCGGTGACGTTCATGAGGACGTTGGTTCCGTACACCGAGAGGCCGCCTTCGTTGGGC
>PXRQ01000003.1 GCA_003022005.1 Halobacteriales archaeon QS_5_70_15 | reverse complement strand
CGTCCGCCGGGGTCAGTACCCGCCGTCGCCGTCCGACACCGCGTCCATGAACCCCGTGGTCGCCGCGTCGACGTTGTACGGCCCGGTGAACTCCGAGGAAACCACCTCGTTGAGCGCGGTCATCTTCTCCCGCGTGACCGCGAGGCCGTGCTGGAGCGTCGGCGGGCGCTGGTCGGCCTCCGCGAAGTCCTGTGCGGTCTCCTGGAGGTACGGCCCGAACTCGTCCATGCTGACGTCCGTCCGGGTCGGGATCGATCCCTTGAACTGGTTGAACGCGACCTGGGCCTCCTCGCTCCCGACGAACTCGAGCCAGGTCTTGGCCTTCTCCGGGGTCGGGTTGTCCGAGGGGTAGAGGAACGAGTCGAAGTGCAGGGTGTACATCCCCTCCGTCCCGGGGAACGTCTTGAACCCCCAGTCCTCGTTGTACTCGAAGTCCTCGGCGTTCCGGTAGGCCCCGGCGGCCCAGTTACCCTGGTGGATGAACGCCGCTTCACCGTTGATGATGTTCTGGTTGGACTCGGTCAGCCCGATGGAGGCGGCGTCGTCGCTGATGTAGTTCTCGAGCACCGTCGCCGTCGACTCGAAGGTGGCCCGGACCGCCTCCTCGGAGCCCTCCCCGTTGATGAAGTCCGTGTAGGCGTCGAACCCCTCCTGGCCGAGCATCATCGCCCCCCAGAGCTGGGTCGTCGTCCAGGTACCCGACATCGCGTGTGTCATCGGGATCCTGTCCGTCTCGCTCGAGACCGTCTCCAGCGCGTCCACCAGCGCCGAGACGCTCGTGAGCGAGTCGGGATCGACGCCCGCCTCCTCGACGACCGAGACGTTGTAGAACAGGCAGTTGAGCCGGTGGGAGCCCAGCGGGACCGCCCCGAAGCTCCCGCTCATCTCGTGGAGGTCGACCGCCTCGTCGATCATGACGTCCTCGAAGCCGGCGTCGGACCAGACGTCGTCCACGCTCCCGAGGGCCCCCTCGTACCGCAGGAGGTTCTTCCCGGGCCAGTTGGCGAACGAGCTCGGCGGGTCGCCGCTCTGGAGCCGGTTGGCGACCACCGCGTCGAGGTTCTCGTTCCCGCCCCCGCCGATGGGGTTGAACTCCGCCTCGACGTCGGGGTGGGCCTCCTGGAACGCGCTCGCGAGCGCCTCGGCGGCCTTGGCGCCGTCGCCGCCCGTCCAGCCGTGGAGCACCTCGAGCGGCCCGCCCGAGCCGCCTTCGCTCCCGCCACCGTCACCGCCGTCGCCGTCGCCGCCGTCGCCGCCGTCACCGCCATCGCTCCCGCCGCCGTCGCCACCGCCACTGCCGGTACAGCCCGCGAGACCCATCGCAGCGAGCGTGCTCGAGGCGGCCACGTAGCGACGGCGTGTCATCCCTGTGTCGTGTTTCTCGATCATAGTAGTAGGCGTCGGACACCGGTTTCGGTCTGACATACTTAATCATATCGAAGGTGTTCTTCCGGTTCCGAGTAAATCGGGACGAGCCCGGGGACCGGGCGGCGACGGCTCCGGGGTGGGGCCTTTTCCGCGCACCTCGACCCGGCATCGGACCCGGCGACACCGCGGGAGTGGTCGGGGGCTCGAAGGGTCGACCCGGCCGGTAGGCGATCGAGGGGGTCCCGGGGCCAGCAGTGATACGGTCGGGCGTAACGATGTACCGGCGATAACCCGGACAGGGTCGGGTATCGACGGTAAGAGACGACGCACGACCGTATGAAACGGTACTCGCCGCCGAGTGAACCCCGCACAACGTTTATGTCGCGACGCGGGAAAGTTCCCGGGTATGAAGCTCGAAACCGTCCTCCTGGCGGTAGGCAGCACGGACCGGGACCGGGCGGCGGAACTCGCCGAGACGGCGACCGCGCTCGCCGGGGCGGCGGGCGCCACGGTGAAGCTCCTGCACGTGTTCACGCGAGAGGAGTACCGGTCGGCACGCGAGAACCTGGACATCGACCCGGACTCCGAGCACACGCCGGACACCGTCGCCAAGCGCTACGCCACGATCCGCGACCTCGGCGACGCGCTGGAGGCGGCGGGGGTGGAGTTCACGTGGAACGGCCGCCTCGGCGAGGACGACGAGACGGGCGAGAGGATCGTCGAGTTCGCGGAGGAGCACGGCGTCGACCTGATCATCGTCGGCGGTCGCGCCCGGTCCCCGAGCGGGAAGACCGTCTTCGGGTCGACCGCCCAGGAGGTCATGCTGAACGCTCCCTGCCCGGTCACCTTCGTTCGGGTCGACGACGGGTCCGAGGGCGGGTGAGACGCGACCGGGACCCGCCCTGCGAGGTCCGCGGCGTCCCGGCGGGACCGGGTCGGTCGGCGAACGGTTCGTGTACCACCGGCCCGTAGCGCTCCCCGATGCCGACGACGTGCGCGCTGTGTCGACGGGTCGTCCCACACGAACGGATCGACGACCCGGGGGCGCTCCAGGAGCACCACCTGGTCCCCGAGAACCGTGCGGAGAGCCCGACGGTCACGCTCTGTCGGCCCCGCCACGAACAGAACACGCGACGTTCACCAACGAGGAGCTCCGCGAGGAGTCCCACACGATCGAGGCGCTCCGGGACGCCGACCGGCTCTCGGGCCACCTCTCGTGGATCCGCTCGACGGACAAGCTCGACTTCCGGGTGCGAACGAGCGACCACGTCCGCGAGCGCCGATGAGCGGGCGGATCCTGAGGCGGCGTGGGTACTCCGTCCCCGCCCCGGGCCGATCCTGCCGCCGGTACCCGGGCCGATCCCGTCTACTCCGTGCCGTCCTCGGCCCCCGACGGTCGGGCGGCTCGAGGACGTCGTCGTGCCCTCCCACGACCGTGTGCTCCGGCGTCAGGTCCCCGTCCTCCGCGACGACGGTTCCGTCCGTGATCACGTGCGTCCGCTCGGCCTGGGTGATGATTGCCCACTGCGGGGACGGGCTGTCGAACACCACGAGGTTCGCGGGGGTCCCCTCCTCGACCCCGTAGCGGTCCCCGATCCCGAGGACCCTCGCGCCGTTGTGCGTGAGCATCTCCCACAGCGCCCCGAGCCCCTCGTCGGTGTCGTACCAGCGGTAGTCCTCGACGAACGTCCGGTCCCCGTGGAGCTTGTTCGACTGGACGAGCGCCCCCTCCAGCATGTCCGCGTTCCCGTGCGGGAACACGAAGTCCCGGTCGTTGTCCGTGCCGTGACCGAGCGTGACCCCTTTCCTATCGCCCTCGGTCAGCAGCTTCCGGACCGGCATCTCGGGCCGGGTGCTCTGGTAGCACGTCACGACGCTCATCCCGACCTCGCCGAGCGTCTCGACCAGCTCGTCCTGTCGCCACTCCGGGACGTTCGAGAGGCAGTAGCAGTGGCTCGCGGTCACCCTGCCGTGGTAGTCGAACCGGCGGGCGAACTCGACCAGCCGTTCGAGGGTGTAGGTGCCCAGGGTCCCACCGTCGTGGACGTGGAGGTCGATGCCGACGTCGTACTCCCGGGCCAGCTCGAACCACGCGGGCAGCACCCCCTCGACGTCGTCGTGAGCGGTCGCCGGATCGACCCCGCCGACCAGCACGGGCTCGTCGAACGCCCCCGCTCCTCCACCGCCGACGTCGAGACCCATCTCGATGGCCTCCCTGGCCCGGGCCGCCGCGTCCGCCTCGCGGACGTCGCCCGCGGTGACGACCAGTTGCAGGTCGGCGATGTCGCTCGTCGCCTCCCGGGCCCGGACCACCGCCTCCATGCGCTTCAGCCCGGATTCTCCCGAGACCCCGACGTGACTCCGGAGACACGTCGACCCCGCCGCGACCGCCATCTCGACGTTCCTGACGGCGTTCCGTTCGATGTCCTCGACCGAAGCCGCCGCGAAGTACTCGGCCTCGAGGTCGGCGATCCGGTCGAAACTGAACGGCTCCTCGTGGCCGCGCGGTCTGCGGGCGCCACACGCGGCGAACGCCTTGTCGACGTGCAGGTGACACTCCGCGAACCCCGGCCCGACGAGGTTCCCGGCCGCGTCCACGACGCGGTCGGCGGTCCCGTCGACGTCGCCGACCCGCACGATGGTGTCGCCCTCGATCCCGATGTCGACGGTCCGACCGAGCCGTTCTACGTACGCGTTCTCGACGAGGAGTGTGTACGTCGCCATGTGTGCGTGCGGACTCCGAGGTCCGACGTCCGGGCCGTTCGCTCCGCTCCGTATATACCTTCGCGTCGGTGGGGCCGGCCCCCGCGGATGCTCACCCCCCACGGTCGCTCACCCCCCGGCTGCTCGCTCGCCGGTCAGGTACTCCACCGCGGTCAGCGCGTGGACCCCCACCGACTCGGCGAAGTCCTCGACGGTGATGTACTCGTTCTGGCTGCCCATGTCGTACGGGTACGGGCCGTAGTAGGCGCTCGGGATCCCCTCGCGGCGGTAGAAGCGGCAGTCGGTGAACCCGAACCCGCAGGCGAAGGGGGGCGGGTTCGACTCCCGGCCCTGCACCCGGACGGCACAGCGCCGGAGCGTCCGGAGCAGGGGGTGGTCCGGGTCGGTGTAGGCCGGCTCGGTCCGCGAGAGGCACTCGACGGATATCTCCCCGGAGTGCCCGGCGACGACGTCCTCGACCCACGCGAGCGCCTCGTCGGTCGCTGACCCGACCGGCAGCCGGAGGTCCACCTCCGCGCGGGCGCGATCGGCCGCGAGGTTCACTTTCTCGCCCCCTCGATGTTGCCCACGGTCAGCGACGGGGAGAGCACGAAGTCCGTGCTGCCCTCGCCGAACGGGTCCTCGGCCTCCGACCGGCCGCCCTCGATCGCCTCCCGGACGTCCGCGGGCACGTCCGCGAGGGCCTCGAACGCGGGGTCGGTCCGCATCTCGTGGAGGACGTCCGTCAGCACCTCGATGGCGTTGAGACCGTGAGATTCAGCGTTTTCACGGGAGTCTGATCGTGGGCCATTTGCTCCGTTCGAGAGTAGCAGTTGCGTTACCCTTGAACGCCGACCGTCCGGAGTGAAAGTGGAAGTTCGACTGCGTTTGCAGCCTTCACCCTCGGAGTCGAGTGGTTCGAGACGCCTCCGGCGTCTCGTCATCACGGAGGACCTCCGGTCTTCCGAACGCCCCCGAGGCACTCGGCCTGCTCCGCCTGTAGAGGCGGAAGCGGATGTGAGAGCGGCGTGAGTGGGTGCGGGGGTAGGTGGGTGTGGGAGCGGAAGCGGGGTGGAGTAGGGGTGAGGGGACCAGGGTCAGGCGCGGCCGGTGAGCGCCTCGACGCGGGTCAGCCAGACCGCGGCCAGGATCAGGACGGCCGCGACGGCGATGAACACGACGCTGATCACGTTCACCTCGGGCGTGACCCCGAACCGGACCTTCTCCCAGATGAAGATGGGAAGCGTCGTCGTGCCCGAACTCTTGACGAAGAAGGTGTAGACGAACTCGTTGAACGAGATGGTGAACGCGAGCAGGCCGCCGGCGACGATGCCGGGCATGATCTCTGGGAGCGTGACCTTCACGAAGGTCTGGAACTCGTCGGCCCCGAGGTCCATCGAGGCCTCCTCGAGGGTCCGGTCGAACGAGAGGAACACCGTGACGATGATCAGCGTCGAGAACGGCAGCGACCGGACCACGTGGGCGATCACGACCGTCGTGTAGCCCGCGCTGACCTTGAGGAGCCCGAAGAAGAACACGAGGGCGACCCCGCCGACGACCAGCGGGACGATCAGCGGGAGCGTCGCGAGGATCTGGATGTAGCTCTTGCCGGGGAACTCGTACCGGTCGATCGCGTACGCGACCAGGGTCGCCAGGATGACGCTTATGAGCGTGACCGGGAGGCTGACCTGGAGCGAGAGGCCGATCGCCCGGAGCGCGGCCTCGTCGTTGAGGAACTCGACGTACCACTCCAGCGTCAGGTGATCCGGCGGGAACGTCAGCACGGTCGGGGCGAACGACATGAACACCAGTACCGCGATCGGCGCCCACAGGTAGAAGAACAGCAGCGCGGCGGCGCCGCGACCCACCGACCGCCCGTAGTTCTCGGCGACGCGCTCTATCCGGTAGTAGAGCGAGTCCCGCTCGGCCAGCGATGGCGGGCGGCCCCGCTCGGAGTCGGTCGACACGGTCAGTCACCCCCCATGCCGTAGAGGCTCCCGCCCGCACGGACCCCGCCGATCAGCAGCGCGACGACCAGGACCGTAACGAGCATGCTCAGCGCGGCGCCGAACGGCCAGTTGAACGCGCTGCCGAACTGTTCCTCGATGACGACGCCGATCATGACGACGTTCGTCCCGCCCAGGAGCCGGGGGGTAATGAACGACCCGAACGTGGGGATCGCGACCAGTATCGTTCCGGCGATCAGCCCGCCCTTGGTCAGGGGGAGCGTGACCGTCAGGAACGTCTTGATCGGTCCGGCGCCCAGGTCCTTCGCGGCCTCGATGAGGTCCTCGTCCATGTTCGCCAGCGTCGCGTAGAACGGCAGCGTCGCCAGCGGCAGCCAGACGTAGACGAACCCGATCAGCACCGCCTGCCAGGTGAAGAGGTACCCCACCTCGCCCTGAACTGCCCCGACGATCTCGAGGATGGAACTCAGGACGCCGCCCTTCTGGAGGATGTTGATCCACGCGTACATGCGGATGATGTAGTTCGTCCAGAACGGCAGGATGACGAGCAGCAACAGCAGCGAGGTCCGCCGGGAGAACCGGACGATGCTGTAGGCCATCGTGTACCCGATGGCGACGACGATGGCCGTCGTCTGGACCGTGATCACCGTCGTCCGCCACAGGACGTCGAGGTAGACCGACTGCGTGAACGCCCGGGCGTAGTTCTCCAGGGTGACCCGCCCGCCCGGAAGGATGTTCGTCTGCTGTGGCGGGCTGAACGAGAGGAACCCGATCGAGACGATGGGCAGGACGAAGAACCCGACCAGCACGAGCAGCGGGGGACCGATGATCAGTCCCAGACGGACGCGGGGCTTGTCGCGGATGTAGTCGAGGAACCCCCTGATCGAGCCGGTCCGTCCCGACTCGCCGCCCAGCCGCTCGGCCTCCCTGGCCATCGGTCACGCCCCCCCGACGCCGGCTCCCGAGGCCTGGATGCCGCCGGCGACCTCGGACGCGAACACGTGCGTGCCGTCCTCGTCCCACGTCGCGTAGACCTCCTCCCCGACCTGGAACCGCTCGTCGGTCGTGTTCACGAGGATCGTCCCGACGTCGGTCTCGACGATGTAGCTGACCTGATCGCCCCTGTAGATCCGGTTCCGTATCCGACCGGAGAGCGCGAACGAGCCCGCCTCGGCCTCCGAGATGCGGACCCCCTCCGGCCGGACGCAGACGGCGACGTCGTCGACGTCGATGGGATCACGACCGCCGTCGACGATCCGTTCGGAGTCCACGGCGAACCGGCTGTCGCCCATCTCGATGATCGCCTGTCCGTCCTGCCGGGCGACGACGACCCCCGGAATCGTGTTGACGTCGCCGATGAAGTCCGCGACGAAGCGCGACGTGGGGTGCCGGTACAGCTCCTCCGCGGTGCCGACCTGCTCGATCGCGCCGTCGTTCAGCAGCACCATCCGGTCGGAGACGGACATGGCGACCTCCTGGTCGTGGGTGACGTAGAGGAAGGTGATGTCCGTCTCCGTCTGGATGCGCTGGAGTTCGACCTGCATGTGCTGTCTGAGCTTCCGGTCCAGCGAGGCGAGCGGCTCGTCGAACAGCACGATGTTCGGCTCGTTGACGACCGCCCTGGCGAGGGCGACCCGCTGCTGTTCGCCGCCCGAAAGTTCGGTCGGGTCCCGGTCGCCGTAGCCGCCCAGGCGGACCATCTCGAGCATCCGCTCGATGCGGTCCGCCCGCTGGTCCTCGGGGACCCCGCGGTTCTTGAGCCCGTACGCGATGTTCTCCGCCACGGTGAGGTGGGGGAACAGCGCGAGGCTCTGGAACACCATGTTGACGTCCCGTTCGAACGGCGGGACGCCCACGACGTTCCGACCCTCTATCTCGATCTCCCCCGCGGTCGGCGTCTCGAATCCCGCGATCATCCGGAGGATCGTCGACTTCCCCGACCCGCTGGGCCCCAGGATCGAGACGAACTCCCCGTCCTCGACCGCGAAGGAGGCGTCGTCGACGGCCACCAGGTCCCCGAACTCCTTCCTTACGTTCCGTAGTGATAATATTGCCATGTGTGGATCACCTGCGAGCACCGGCGGGACTCGTTCGCGTCAGCCGTGTCTCCCTCGTTGGTGACGGTGTTCATAATTTTCGGTGACGGGTAGTGACCGGTCGACCGCCGGGATCCGCTCCCGGCGGGGCCGGTCGGTCAGGCCGCCTTGACTTCCGTCCAGATCTCGGAGTACCGTTCCCGGACCTCGTCGTCGAGCGGTGCCAGGAAGTCGAGCCGCTCGCCGCCCTTCTGCTGCCAGTTGACGAAGTCGCGTTTCTCCTGGCTGACACCCTCCTTCTCGAGTTGGCTGTCCACGCCGCCGATCGCCGGCAGGTACCCCATCGTGGTGAACAGCTTGATGGCGTTCCCCTTGGCGGCCGCCCAGTTCATGTAGTAGGCGCTGATGATCGGGTGGGGCGCGTTCGTCGGGATGATGAACTGGTCGGCGAAGAACGTCGACCCCTCGTCGGGAACGGTCCAGTTCACGTGCGGCGCGTCGTTCTGGAATCGGGCGGAGTACAGCCGCCCCATGGTCTGGGTGCCGACGACGGCCGACTCGTTGATGAACTGCTGCATCGCCGAGGAGTACTCCGTCCAGTAGGTCTTGACCAGCGGCTTCTGCTGGAGGAGCGCCTCCTTGATGTCCTCGAAGTCGTCGGGGTCCCGCCAGTCCTGTCCGGTGTAGCGGGCCGCGATCTGGACGGCCACGTTCGGGCGGTCCTGGATGATGATCTGGCCCTCGTACTCGTCGTCCCAGAGGACGTCCCAGGACGACGGCGGCTCGTCGAAGACGTTCTGGCTGTACCCGAGCGCCGGGTTGACCCCGCGGGACTGCGGGAGCGCGTACTGGTTCCCCTCGTCGTCGGTGAACCACTCCTCGACGAAGCTCATGTACTGGTCCGGCACGTTCTCCTGGACGTTCGGCATCCGGTCGAGCGGCACCGCCTGCAGGAGGTCGTTCTGGATCGATCGGTACGTGAAGTTCGCCGTCCCCCCGATGTTGTCGATGTCGTGGTTGCCCGCCTGGATCTTCGAGTACCACTCCGTCGGGGAGGCGTACCCCGAGACGTTGACCGTGTCGAGGTCCTCGAAGTCCTTCGGCAGCTGTTCCTGGGCGTAGCTAGCGAACCCGTCGTACCAGTTCCAGTTGTTGAACGTGTTCTCGTACCCCGTCGGGTCGTCGAAGTCCTCCTCGGTGAGGTCCATCGGTTCCTCCAGGTCGCTGCCGCCACCGCCGCCGCTGCCGCCGCCGATGCCGCCGACGCAGCCCGCGAGCGGGGCGGAGGCGAGCGCGAGCCCGGACGTCCTCAGGATCGTTCGCCTGTCGATCGGTTCCGGCATGGTAGATAAATACTGACATGGTTCGGGTATAGTTGTTGTGATCCGGGGAGTAGGTGTCCGAGAATCCCGCGAAGGAGCGGATTATGACTCCCGAGCTCGTTCCGTATCGTCTTCCCGCCCCAAACATCATACGAACGATATTCCTCGACGCACCGTCCGCGGCGGGGCCGCAACCGGGGAAGAATCCCCGGGGGAACCGTTTCGGGGCCGGTCCGCTCGATCACGGCTCCAGCCGCTCGGTACAGCGCGCGGTCGACCACTCTATCGCGACGATCACGTCGACCTCGACGCGGACCGGGATCGCGAGATCGGCGGCCTCGACGGTCTTCGTGTGGGACGGGGGGCCAGGCCTCCGGTCCCGGGAGACGCGATCGAACCCGCGTAGTCGTCCGTGTCGGTGAGGTGGACGCCGGCCCGCAGGGCGTGCTCGAAGGACGTTCCGGCCTTCCGGAGGATCGCTCCCGGGGTGCCGAGCGTCCGGTGGGTCTGCTCCCCGATCCCCTCGCCGACGAGCTCGCCCGTCTCCGTCACCTCCCCGGAGACGGCTGCTGGCGGTAAGAAGGTCGTCCTCGCGGCGACGGCGGGGCCGTGGAACCGGATCGACGACGGATACGAGCGGGCGGAAACTGTTTCACCGGGCCGGTCCACCGGTGACCCGATGGACCGGAGGGACGACGACGACCGGCTCGTGGACCGGGACGACGGCGGGATCGGGCTACGGATCGCGCCGGGATGCTACGCGGTTGAGGCGGGGATCGCGGGACGCCTCGACAGGTACCTCGGGCGGAAGGGGGACGTCTCGGACGTCGCGGTGCTCGCTGGGGAGACCGCGCTGTCCGCCGCCCGGGACGGGATCGAGCGGAGCCTCGATGCGCTCGGCGCGGAGTACACCGTGCTGCCGTTCGAGGGGGTGTGTTCCCCCGACCGGATCGCCGGCTACCGCCGGACGGTCGACGCCGAGGCGCCGGACCTCCTGGTCGGAGTCGGCGGGGGCAAGGCGCTCGACGCGGCGAAGCTGGTCGCCGAGGGTCGCTGCCCGGTGGCGACGATCCCGACCGTGGCTGCGACGTGTGCGGCGTGGACGCCGGTCTCGGTCCTGCACGAGGAGGACGGATCGTACCTGGGGGCGGCGACGCTGTCGCGGTGTCCGGAGTGGGCCCTGGTAGACCCCGGGATCATCGCGGACGCACCGCGCCGGCTCCTGGCCGCCGGGATCATGGACGCCACGGCGAAGTACTTCGAGACCGCCAGGATACCCCCGGGGCGCGCGGGCGTGCCGGCGCGACTGGGAATGGGTGTCGCCCGCGAGTCGTACGTCGCCTGCCTCCGGGACGACGCTCGCGCGGCCCTCGACGCCTGCGAACGGGGCGAACCGAACGACACGCTGGGGGACGTGATCGACGCGTGTATCGCGGGGCCGGGACTGGCCGCGGGGCTGCTGGGCCGGCAGCCACACCTGTTGCTCGCACACGTCCTCTGTTACAGCCTGCTCGATTACGACGGCGTACGGGCCGCGTCGTACCACGGCGAACGGGTCGCCTACGGCGTGCTGGTGTTCCAGTCGCTCCTCGGCGAGGGGCGGGAGACGGTGGCCGAACTGAAGGCGTGGTACGGGGACCTGGGGGCCGAGCTCTCGCTGGAGGCCCTCGGGCTACCGAGCGACGACGAACGGACGGCGGCGTCCCTCGCGGGGAAGGTCCACGAACGGGCCGACGACGACCTGATCGAGCGGGAGTTCTCGCGCGAGGACGTGCGGGACGCGATCGCCGCGGTGGAGGCGCTGTAGCCGGCGCCGGCCCAGGTCCAGGGCTCTCGGGACCGCGGAGCCCGGTCCCCGCCGTCGCGTCGAGGCCGCCGGGACCGGCGGGCCGCCGGCGATCCGGCGTCGACTCGCGCAACGACTTTCCACCCCCTGTGCGAGTGCCCGACGATGACCGACGACCCCGCAGCGGCGATGGAGCGACGGATCGAGGAGGAGGACATCGAGCACGTCCTCGTGGAGATGCCGGACGTCAACGGCATCTCCCGCGTGAAACAGCTGTCCGCGGCGTCGTTCCTCGAGAAGTGGCGGGACGGCCCGGCGATGAACCTGGCCGTGCTCGTCCAGACCCCGCGCAACGACCTCCCGACCGGCTCGGGGCTCGCCGAGGAGGTCGACTTCGCCGACGGGAGCCTTCGCCCCGACCCGAACACGTTAAAACGGCTCCCCTGGCGGGAGTCGGCCGCGCGGGTGCTCTGTGACCTCGAGTTCCGGGGCGAGCCGGTCGCGGCCGCTCCCCGACGGGTCCTGGCGGAACTCCTCGATACCCACGTCGCCGACACGGACCTGGAGTTCCACGTCGGCAGCGAACTGGAGTTCTACCTCCTCGAGTCGGTCGAGGACGGGCTCGTCCCGGCGACCTCGCACAGGCACGAGTGCGTCGCCTGGGCGACCGAGGAGGTCGTGCCGTTCTACGAACAGCTCGCGGAGTGGTCGGAGGCGTACGGGGTCCCGCTGGACTCCGTCCAGCACGAGCACGGCCCCGGCCAGCTCGAGGTACTCTTCGAGTACGGCCCGGCGTCCGAGGCGGGCGACCGCGCGTTCGACTTCAAGCGGCTGGTCAAACAGACCGCCAGGCTCGAGGACCGGTACGCGACGTTCATGGCCAAGCCCCTCGCCGGGGAGTCCGGCAGCGGCTACCACCTCCACGTCAGCGCGTTCGAGGACGGCGAGAACGCGTTCGCCACGGACGACGGCGACGACGAGGGGCTCTCCGAGCGGGGTCGACACTTCCTCGGGGGCCTCCTCGAACACGCAAACGCGCTGGCGGCGATCGGGACGCCGACGCTCAACGGGTTCAAGCGCTTCGATCCCGACGGGTTCGTTCCTTACACCGCTTCCTGGGGTCGGGACAACCGACGGACGGCGGTTCGGATCCCGACCGGGACGACGCGGTTCGAGAGCCGGATCAGCGCGGCGGACGCCAACCCGTATCTGGTCGTCGCGGCGACGCTCGCGGCCGGGCTCGATGGGCTGGACGCGGGACTGGATCCCGGCGACCCGGTCGAGGGGAACCCCGCGGGTCGGCGACCCGAGCTCCCGCGCGGCCCCGAGACGGCCCTGGTCGCCCTGGAGGAGGACGAGGTCCTGGCGGAGTACCTCGGGGAGGAGGTGATCCGGGCGTTCGTCGCGACCAAGCGCCGCGAGCTCGAGTCGTTCCGGAGCACGGTCACGGAGTGGGAGCGCGAACACTACGTCGAGACGCTGTAGCGGGTCGTCCCCCCTGGCCGTCTCGGGACGTACCGGGATGTCCCGCCGGCGAGCCGTGGCGTCGGACACCGCCGGGTCGGGCCGGTCTCGTCGTGGAACCGCACGCATAAGACGACGCTCGCACAACCGACGCCCGTGCGCCGTCCGTCGCTCGACGCCGTGCGCGGGTTCGACCGGGCGGTCTACGTCGTCGCCGCGGGCCAGCTGATCAACGTCCTCGGCTCCGGGATGGTCTACCCGTTCGCGACCGTCCACTTCCACCTCGAGGTCGGCATCGCGCTCTCGCTGGTCGGCTTCGGGCTGCTGGCGAACAACGTCGCCCTCGCGGTCGCGACGGCTATCGGGGGGTACGCGGCCGACCGGGTCGGCCGCAAGCCCGTCATGATCGCCTCGATGGCCGGCAACGCGGTGACCCTCGCCGCCTACGCCGCCGTGACCGATCTCGCCGCCCTCGTCGACCCGCTCGACGCGGGGGGCGCGTTCGTCCTCGTCGCGACGCTGGCGGGGCTGACAGCCGGCCTCTACACGCCCGCGGCGACGGCCTACACCGCCGACCTCACGGCCGGCAAGGACCGCGACCGGGCGTACTCGATGCTGAAGGTCGCCAACAACGTCGGCTTCGGCACCGGGTTCGTCGTCGGCGGGTTGCTGTACGAGTGGATCAGCGTCTCCGTGTTCCTCGCGGACGGGATCACCTCGGCGGTGGTCGCCGTCGTCCTCCTCTCGTTCGTCCCCCGGGTCCACGAGGGGCGTCCGGGCGTCGATCTCCGGGCCTCGGTCGGGGACTGGGGGCGCGCGATCACGAGGCGGCGGGTGGTCGCGCTGGCGGGGCTGAACGTCGGCTTCGCCGTGATGTACGCCCAGATGCGGACCACGGTCCCCGTCGTCGCCACGGAGACGCTCGGGCTCTCGGCCGCCCAGCTGGGCACGCTGTTCGTCCTCAACCCGGTCACGCTCGTGCTCCTCCAGATACCCGTGGTCGACGCGATCTCGGACTGGCGGCGGACCCGCGGGCTCGTCGCCTCCGCGGGGTTCTGGACGGCGTCGATGGTCGCCGTCTGGCTGGTCTACCCCCTCGGTCTCGGGAGGACCGGGGCGACCGGGACGGACGCGGCGGGCGCCCTGCCGGTGCTCACTCTCGGGGTCGGGCTCGTGGCGGCCCACCTCGTCCTCCGGACGGTCGGCGAGATACTCCACTCGCCGGTCGCCACCTCGCTGATGAGCGACCTCGGCACGGAGAGCGAGCGGGGCTCGCAGCTCTCGCTGCTGGAGGTGGCCAAGCGCGGGGGGTTCGGCCTCGGCTCGTTCCTCGGCGGGCTCTTCTTCGACTACGGGCTGGCGGCGTGGCTCTGGCCGGCGCTGGCCGGGGTCTGTGGCGTCCTCGCCGTCGGCGTCCTCCTGCTCGAAGGTCGGGTGTCGCCGGCGGAGAACGGGGTCGTCCCCGCCGACTGATCCACCGCCGACACGCATCGACCCTCGATCACCCACCGACTGTCGCCGGCTTTCGATCATAACTGCCACCGACCGGCTCGTGCACCGACCACCGGAGACGGAGGTGAAGAGCAGGAGACGGGAGGCGACTCGCGAGGGACGGACGGGGGTCGTCCGTGCCGACGGGTTTTTGCCCCGCGGCGCGGACCTTCGGTCGGTTCCCGCGGTCGCGGGACCGATCCGGACCATGACACGCATCGGCATCGTCACGGACGTACACATGCGCGAGGGCGAGGCGGAACCGATCGAGCGCGAGCTCCGGGCGGTCACCGAACGGCTGGAGCGGTTCGACCCCCACCGCACCTTCGTCCTCGGCGATCTGATCGAGGACGGGGCGACCACCGCGATCGACCGGGAACACGTCGAGGCCGTGACCGGCGTCTTCGAGGACGCGCCGTTCCCGACGACGTACCTGCTGGGCAACCACGACGTCGAGAACCTCTCCCGTGCCGACCTCTCGGCGGCTCTGGGCGGCCAGCCGCGGTTCGGCCACCTCGACGTCGACGGGCGGGACGTCGTCTACCTCGACTCCTCGGCGCCGCGGCTGGCCGGGGCACGCGGGGAGCTCGGCGGGGAACAGCTCGACTACCTCCGGGAGACGCTCCCGGCACTCGAGGACGCGGTCCTCCTCGTCCACCATCCGGTCGGACACTACGACATCCGCGGGAACTACTGGTTCGGGGAGTTCCCCGAGCGGGCGTTCCTCGGCGACCGCAAGGAGCTGCTCGAACTCGTCGGGGAAGCGGGCACCGTTCGCGCGACGCTCAGCGGCCACATCCACGAGACCCGGCACACGACCTTCCGGGGTATCGAGCACGCCGTCGTCAACGCCTTCAGCAAGGAGCTCCCCGACGCGCCGGTCACCGGGACCCACGCCGAGGTCGTCGTCGACGACGCCATCGGGGTGACGGCCTTCGAACGCGGCCGCCGGGCCGAGTCGTTCGAGCTCGAGTGAGCCCCCCGGAGGGAACGGAGTACGGCGACGGGACGGGTCAAAGAACACCCGTGATCCGTACCGGCTCCACCGCCTGTACCGGCTCGAGCGCCCCGTGGCCCTATACCGGACGCCCGAGAAGTCGGGTCGTGAGTGTCGAACGTACGCGCGATCCGGAGCATCCCCACGTCGCCCACGTCCGTCTCGATTTCGGCGATCTCAACCTCTTCACGGCCGAGGCGGCCGCCGACTTCCGGCGGACGGTCGAGTCCACCCCCGAGGAGGTCTCGGTACTGACCGTCGCGGCCGAGGGACACGACAGTTCGGGAGAGGGAGTCAGTGGGCTGACCGCCGGGCTCGACCTCGAGCGGGCGAAGGGGCTCGCACCGCACGAGGGACACGACCTGCTAGAGGCGTTCTACGATGCCATCGAGGCGGTCCGGGCGGTCGACGCCGTGACGGTCTGTGGGTGTGGCGACTACGCGCTCGGGGTGGGGTTCGAACTCGCGCTGGCCTGCGAGTTCCGCGTGGCGACCGAGGACGCGGCGCTCGGCCTGCCGGAGATCGACGTCGGGCTCCCCACGGTCATCCACGGCGGCCTGCTGTTCCGCCTCGTCGGCCAGGGGATCGCGAACGAGCTGATATACACCGGCGAGACGCTCTCGGGGACCCGCGCGGCCGAGCTCGGCCTCGTGACGCATGCCGTCGAGCCGGACGGGTACGCGAGCGCGTTCGACGACCTCGTCGGGACCCTGACGGCCAAGAGCCCGTTCGTGCTCCGGTTGCAGAAGCGGGTGGTGCGCCGGCTCCGCTCGAACGGGTTGGAGTCGGGGATGCGCGCGAGCGTCGGCGACGCCGCCCGGGCGTTCGGCAGCCACGACCAGCGGGAGGCGATGGCGGCGTTCCTGGAGGACCGCGACCCCGAGTTCGAGGGGCGCTGACTCGAACGTCGTCCTAGGCCGTGGGCGCCCGGACCGGTCCCGACTCCGTTCCCCGGGGCCATGGTTTATGTCCCGCACACTCGCGTTCGGGGTATGGCAGACCAGTCGGGGGACGGAGCGGCCGAGCGGGGGGTGGGGCGGTGAGCAGCGACGACCCGCTGCGGGTGGCGTACACGACGGTCCCGGAGCTCACGGAACTGGTCACATGCGCCGTCGAGAGCATCAGCCTCGGGTTCGGTCGGTAGGAGGAGTCGTACGTCCGCGGGCCGAGCCTCTACTTCGTCCTCGTGGCCGGCGTCCAGTCGGGCGAGTACCCCGACTCGCTCGGCGAGAACCAGTGGCCGACCGAGACCTGCCGGGTCGTCGACAGCGCCCTCGACACGTTCGTCGAGGCGGCCCGGACGGTCGCGTTCGAGCGCGACGGGGCCGTCCTCATCAGCACCGACGGCACGATCCAGCGACAGATGGTCCGGATCGAGACGCCGGGAACCGACGAGCTCGCCGACCGCGAGGGGACGGTCCAGCACGCCGACTGGATGGGGACCAAGCACCTGAGCGCGGCCGGGATCTCCGTCCCCGACGAGGTGTGGGCGGCCGTCACCCTCAGCGAAGAGACCGGCCGCGTGACCGTGTTCGAGGACGGGAGCTTCAACGACTACCCGCGGGAGCAGCTGGGCGAGCGGTAGCGGTCGACCGAGTAACGGGTCGACGGCCGCAGCGGGGACGGCCGACCCGGAGACCGCGCTTCGGCCGGAACGGGGGCGGGACGCGCTCAGCGCGGCCGGAACTGCGGGAGCGCGACCGACTCGTTCACGGGGGCGAAGGTGACCTCGACCGGCATCCCGTGCTCGACCGCCTCGGGCTCACAACCGACGACGTTCGTACAGATCCGGACCCCCTCATCGAGTTCGACGTACGCGACGACGTACGGTATCCCGTCGGCGAACGCCGGCAGTTCCGTCGCCCGGCGGATCACCGTGTGGGTGTGGACGTGGCCCGTCCCCCCGCTCTCCACCCACTCGACGTCCCCCGAACCGCAGTAGTGACACCACGACCGGGGGAAGAACTGGCGCTCGCCGCAGGCGGGACACCCCCGTATCAGGAGGCGACCCTCGGCGGCCGCCTCCCAGAACGTCCGGTCGACCCCGGCGTCGAGCGAGGGGAGCGGGACGTGATCGAGGTCGCGGTCGCTCACGCCGGACCACCCCGTTCGAGGACCGCGACGGAGTGGGCAGTCAGGTTCTTGCCGTACTGGCCGGCGCCGACGCCAGTCACGAGCCCCGTCTCGGCCCCTGGCACCTGCCGTTCGCCGCCGTCGCCCCGGAGCTGGCGGACCGCCTCCAGCACCTGGACGAACGCGGCGCCGCCGACCCCCGCCTGGCCGACGCAGAGCTGGCCGCCGCCGGTGTTGACCGGGAGGTCGCCGTCGTGGGCGAACGCCGTCCGTTCGAGGAACTCGCCGCCCACCTCCGGTTCGGTGTAGCCGAGCTCCTCCAGCTGGATGAGTTCGACGATGGGGTAGTCGTCGTAGAGCTGGAGGAAGTCCATCTCCCCGGGCGTCGCGTCGGCCATCCCGAACGCCCGCTCGCCCGCCGCCCCGATGCCCATGGCCGTGAACTCCCGCCGCGGGGCGACCTCGGGGTTGTGGCTGTTGCCGACCCCGCGGAGCGAGACCGGATCGACCCCGAGGTCGGCGGCGAGTTCGGGCGTCGTCAGCAGGAACCCGAACCCGGCGTTCACGGGGACCACGCAGTCGAACAGCCGGATCGGGTCCGCGATGGGCTCCGAGTTCACGTACTCCTCCAGTTCGACGGGCTCGTCGAAGTACGCGAGCGGGTTCCGCGTCGCGCTCTCCCGCTGTGTGACGTAGAGTTCGCCCAGCTGTTCGACGGTCGTTCCGTACCGGTCCATGTGGCGGCGCTGAGCCATCGCGAGCAGGGCGTTTGCCCCCTGGAGGCCGAACGGGTCGACGTACTCGCGGGCGAACCCGCGGGGGTCCCGCGGGAACACCTCGCCCGAGCCCTTCTCCGGGTGTTTGGGGGTGTCGGCGCCGAGACAGAGGACCGACTCGACCATCCCCGCGTCGACGGCCATCGCCGCCTGGGCGAGCAGCGGGACGCCCTGGCCGCCGCAGTGGTCCGTACAGGTGAGCCACCGGAGGTCCTCGAACCCGAGCGTCTCGGCGACCATCAGCGGGTAGCGGTACGGCGTCTCCGTCGAGGGACGGGCCACCCCGAGCCCGTCGACGTCCCCCCACTCGAGGCCGGCGTCGGCGAGCGTCAGCTCCGCGGCCGTCCGGAAGTACTCCTCCAGGGTGTGGTACGGCTGGTCGTTCGTCCGGCTCGGGCGGTGCTTCCCGGTTTCCCCGATGCCGGCGACGACGACGTCCTCGAAGGCCATACCCTCGGGTCCGGCGGACCCAGGATAACCGTTGGGGCGACGATCCGTCGAGGGCGGCGGCGTCCGGCGGGGGAGGCCCGTTCGAGACGGGATACGCCGAGCGGTCCCTCGGACCCCGACCCGGCTCCGGACACCCGTCGGCCGAGAGTCCCGGCGGCAGCTACGGGAGCGAGGGCCCGACGTCCGGCGTCGGCACCGCGTCGAGGTGCGGGTCGAGATCGAGGTAGTCCGCGACGGCGCGCATGAAGTTCGTCGCGGCGACGCCGTCCTGTTCGTGGACGCCGAGCACCTCCCCGACCCGGCCGCTATCGATGGTCCCGTCCTCGATGAGCGGCCAGCACGCGACGGCCTCCGCGAGCGTCCGGGTGCCGTGGCGCTGGACGAACACCCTGGCCGCGTAGTTCTCCAGCTGGATCGCGAGCACCGCGGCCACGCCGGGCGTGACGTGGACACCCTCGACCGTCTCGTGGAGCGCCTCGACCTCGTACCCCGCGCCGGTCCGTTCGAGGAGCCCGTGGGCCTCGAGCCGGTTCGCCGCGAGACGGGCCTGTCGCACGTTGACGTCGACGGTCCCGACGTACTCGTCGACCGTCGCCGGCTGGTGCCTGTGGAGCCAGGCGTAGGCGTGACTCGCCTCCGGGTCGTCGAGCAGGAGGTCGCCCCGGGTTCGGATGCGTTCGGACCGCAGTCTGGACTCTCCGAGCGGCATACCCGGGCTTCGGAGCGGGCCGTTATAGCGCCCCGGAAGCCGGTGGACCCTTCTGCTTCTTCGGACGGGGGATCGGCTCACCTCGGGACGCCCTCGGTGATGCTGACGAGTCCGTTTCCGATCTCGACGAGGACGGTGTGTGCTCGCTCTCGGTCGTCCCGGGCGCGAGCCGGGACGACCGCTCGATCGCGGGGCCCGCCCCGTCGACCGCCCGCAGCCGGACGTGGTGGGTCCCGTGGCCGTCGTAGTTCCTGACGTGGACGGCCTCGCTCCCGACGCCCCGGACCGGCCCGCTCAACCGCACCGCCGTGGACTCCCTCATGTCCCGTCGTCCGGCAGCCACCGACGAGAGGCCCCTGAAGGCTCAAATCGCGGGTTTAGCGATCCGATCGCGAACCCGCTCCACCCCGCACGGACGGTCGCAGTCACGTACCGGCGGTCGCGGACACCGTCCGACGATAGCCGGGCCACCGCCACGACCCTCCGTATCAGCCGATGTACTCGAACAGGTGGCCGGCGACGTTCCGGAGCTGGATCTGCTCGGTCCCCTCGGTGATGCGGTAGCGGCGGTGGTGACGGTAGACGTGTTCGAACGGCTTCGCCCGGCTGTAGCCCATTCCCCCGTGGACCTGCATCGCCCAGTCCGCCGCGTCGCAGGCGAGCCTGTTCGCCCGGTAGTTCGCCATCGACACCTTCTCGCTGACCGCGAGCTGGTCCTTCCGGTCGAGCATCCACGCGGTCTTGCGGACCAGCCCGCGGAGCATCTCCGCCTCGGTGTGGAGGTCCGCGGTCGGGAACTGGATGCCCTGTCGCCCCGCGAGTTCGGTCCCCCAGGTCTCCCGCTCGCGGGCGTAGTCTGCGGTCTCGTCGATGCAGAACTGCGCGGCACCGAGCGAGGAGGCCGCCTGCCGGATGCGCCCCTCGTGGACGAAGTCCTGGGCCTGCCGCAGACCGGCGCCGACCTCGCCGACGACCGCGCTCTCGGGGACGCGCACCCCGTCGAGGACGAGTTCGGCGTGGTCGGTCGGCATGTTGAACGTCCAGTGGTAGTACGGCACCTCGAGCCCGTCGGCGTCGGTCGGGACGAGAAAGCCCGTGATCCCCTCGCGGTCGCCGTCCTCCCCCGACGTGCGGGCGAACACCTGGACCACGTCGGCGCGGTCCATCCCCGTGATCCAGCGCTTGCGCCCGTCGATCACCCACTCCTCGCCCTCCGTTCGAGCGACGGTGTCCAGGTGGGTCACGTCGCTGCCGTGCTCGGGTTCGGTGAGTCCGAACGCGCCGACGACGTCCCCCGAGAGCATCCCCTCGAGGTACCGGTCGCGCTGCTCGTCGCTCCCGTAGCGGTGTATCAGCCGCGCCGCCGAGTGGTTCCCGACAGCCGACGCCTCGAACGACAGGACGTTGTGCAACCCCGGTCCTCGGGCGGCGAGATGCTCGCGGACCAGCGCCATCGTCAGGTGGCTCGCGTCACTTCCGCCGAGTTCCTCGGGCAGCAGCAGCCGGTAGAACCCCGCCTCGTCGGCCCGGTCGCGCATCTCCGCGACGAGCGCGAGCCACTCCGCGGCCGGCGTACCGTCCTCCCAGTTCGTCCGTGCCGCCTCCCGCCGGTGATCGAAGAACTCGGGGTGCTCGTCCTCGAGCGGCTCGATCTCCCGCTTGACACACGGGGACCGTAAATCGAACGGGGCCGGCGCGCCGGCCCCGCGTCGACTGGGGCCCCGGTGCCGACCGGCGGTGACTCGACACGACGGGGAGGCTTCGAGCCCTCGACACGGGACGGCTCGGGCGTCGTGGCGATCCGACCGCCCGAAACAGTCCACAACTGACGGGACGACCGTCCGGGTTCAAAACCGTGCGGGCCGTCCGCACGAACGGGCTAATGGGTATCGAAGAGTTGCTCGTCGACTCCGACCACGAGACGGGGACGAGGGACGAGTCGATGTACTGGTGTACGGTCTGTGGGATGGTGTTCGAACTGTCCAGCCCGGACATCGACTACGCGTGGTGCACCCGCTGTGGAGCCGAGGGCGTCCGGGAACTGCCCTGGCCGACACCGCCGTAGGACCCCCGCGTCCGGACGACTCCCCCTCGCGGACGTTCGGACCCGTCCCGGCGGTCGTGGCCCGGACGTGACCGGAACCGCCCGCGATACCCCCGGAGGCGGTGAACGGGGGAGACCGGTCCGAACCGGTCGTTTCCGGGGAGTCCCCGGGGCTCGATGACCGATCCGACCGGGCCGCAGTCTGCCGTCGGCCGTGCTCTGATCGATCACTCCTCGAACGGCCGCTCGGCCCCCTCCGGCTCCTCGCCCGGGAGCGCGATGAGGTTCTCGCGCCCCAGGGCGATCTTCTCGATCTCGCCGTCCTCTTCCATCCCCGAGAGCAGGCGGCTCACCTTCGACTTCGACCAGTCCGTCCGCTCGACGAACTCCCCCTGCTGGAGCCGACCGCCGTTCTCGCGGAGGAGCTGTCTGACCCGGTCCTCGTCGGTCAGGACGGGCGTGTCGTCGGAGGCGGCGCCGATCGTCGTGGTACCGTCGCTGCTCCCCCCACCGGCCGCGCCGCTCGCGTCGTCGCGCCCCCC
>PXRQ01000002.1:2997-15205 GCA_003022005.1 Halobacteriales archaeon QS_5_70_15 | reverse complement strand
GCGGCTTCTGGGGCCGGACTGTCACCTTCGCGGCGTCGCCGGACTGGATGAAATCCGGCTCCTCCTCGGCGACTTCGCCGGTCGAGGGGTCGATCTTGGCGTCGATGGACTCGATCGTACAGGCGACCTGTGCCGTGTGTGCGTGAAACACCGGGGTGTAGCCGGCGGTGATCACGCTCGGGTGCTGCATCACGACGATGCGGGCCTGGAACGTCTCGGCGACGGTGGGCGGTTCCTCGGCGGGCCCACAGATGTCACCGCGGCGGATGTCGTCCTTGCCGATGCCGCGGACGTTGAACCCGACGTTGTCGCCGGGTTCGGCGCGTGGCACTTCCTCGTGGTGCATCTCGATTGTCTTGACCTCCCCGCCCACGTCGCTGGGCTGGAAGCTCACGTTGTCGCCGGTGTTGAGAGTCCCGGTCTCGACGCGGCCGACGGGGACGGTCCCGATACCAGAAATCGTGTAGACGTCCTGGATCGGCAGGCGAAGCGGCGCGTCCGTCGGCGGCTCCGGCAGGTCGTTCAGCGCTTCCAGCAGGAACTGGCCGTCGTACCAGTCGGTCTGGTCCGAGCGGGTGGCGACGTTGTCGCCCTCGAACGCCGAGACGGGGATGAACTTCGCGTCCTCGACGCTGAACCGAACCTGCTTGAGGAGGTCCTCGACTTCGTCGACGACTTCCTGGTAGCGGCCTTGCTCGTAGTCGACGAGGTCCATTTTGTTGATGGCGACGATCATCTCGCCGATGCCCAGGGTGCGCGCCAGGAAGACGTGTTCCTGGGTCTGGGGCTGGACGCCGTCGTCGGCGGCGACGACGAGCACGGCGTTGTCGGCCTGGCTCGCGCCCGTGATCATGTTCTTCACGAAGTCGCGGTGGCCCGGACAGTCGACGATGGTGAAGTAGTACTCGTCGGTGTCGAACTCCTGGTGGGCGATGTCGATGGTGACTCCGCGCTCGCGCTCCTCGGCGAGGTTGTCCATGACGTAGGCGAACTCGAAGCCGCCCTTGCCCTTCTCCTCGGCCTCCTCGCGGTACTGTTCGATGACGTGCTCGGGTACCGACCCCGTCTCGAAGAGGAGTCGGCCGACGAGCGTGCTCTTGCCGTGGTCGACGTGACCGATGATGGCCAGGTTCTGGTGTGGTTTGTCAGCCATTGGTGTCTCACGCGCGGAACGCGCTGTACCGGAGAGTATGGCCCGATTTCCGTAAAACGATTTCGATACGGCGGCCCCGTGGAACCGAGTGACGACGGCGCGCTGTCACGCGTCGACACAGCACGCCCGGCCCGGACGCCGACGGAGCGTCGGTCGCTCGAAACGCGGGGTCAGTCGGTGCTCGGGACCGACTCCTCCTCACTCGAACGCGCGGGACCCGGATCGATCCCGGAGCCGGTCGACCCCGGGCTCGGCTTCGGCGGGGCGGCCCCGAGCAGTCGGCCGACCAGCCGGGCCGGGAGCGGTCGCTCCTTCCAGGCGAGCCACCGTCTGAGCGCCCGGTTCCGCCGACGGAGTGCCGACAGGTCAGCTTCGGTGTTCGACTCGGCCCGTTCGAGTTCCCGGACGAGCCGTTCGCGTTCGTGTTCGAGGGTCTGTCGGCGGGCGCGCTCGCGGTGGAGCCGGTCGAGGATCACGTCGTTCGCGTCGTGCAGTTCATCCACCCCTCCCTCGCTCCGGCTCTCGCTTCCGGTCCGCGGGGCGGGCTCCCCCTCGCCGAGCAGGACGGCGTTGACGACGGCGGCGAGCAGGAGCACCAGCCCGCTGGCGTAGAGCCAGAGCAACAGCAGGAGCACCGCCCCGATGATCCCCGAGGAGTCCCCCCGGCTCGAGAACTGGATGTAGAGCTGGAAGAGGAACTGGAGGGCCATCCACGAGACGGCGGCGAACACCGCCCCCGGGACGGCGTCGACCCAGTCGAGGTCCGCGTCGGGGAAGTACCGGTACATCGGGAGGAAGACGACCGTGAGCCCCGTGACCAGCACGACGAGACTGATCACCCGCGAGAGGGGCCCACCGTACGCCCCGAACACGACCATCGCGCCGATCATCCCGACGATGCCGACGCCGACCGCGGCGAGGACGATCAGCCCGTCGCGTATCTGGTCGACGAAGGAGTTCGCCGCGGCGGTCTCGTAGATCTCCGAGAACGCCTTGTCGAGCCCGCGGAAGACCTTCAGCGATCCCCAGAGCAGCGTGACGAGTCCGACGATGGAGGCGCTGGCACCCCCCACGCCGTTCTCCCTGGTGATCGCGTTGCTCACCAGGTCCTGGGCGGCGTTCGGGAGAACCCCCTCGGTGAGTTCGACCACTCGCTGGGCGAGCTGCTCGTCGCCCACGATCGTCACGGCGATGAACAGGAGAACGAGCAGCGGGATCAGGGACGCGAACGCCTGGTAGGCGAGGCTCGCGGCCATGAACGGGACGTCGTCCTCGCGGACCTGCTCGACGACGGACGTCACCATCCGCTTCGGGCTGTCGCGGATCGTCCGGAGTTCGGCTGAGAGATCGCTCACTGCGGGAACGAGGGGCCGGGGGTCGCTTAGGGGCTCGGCGAGCAGTTGCAAGTCGCGGGGGTCGCGGGAGCGGCCCGTGTCACCGCCGACCGTCGCTCGGCCTACTCGAGTCGGGGGAGCCGCCCCACGTCCGAGAGCACCGCGCTCGCCGTCTCCGGCCCGCCGGCCCCGCGCCCGGAGACGTTCAGGCGGCCGGCGTGTTCGGTCTCCAGCTGGACGATGTTCACCGTCCCCGTCACGGCCAGCGTGCCGTGTTCGGGGACCAGCCGCGGCCCGACCCGGACGCCGTCGGCGTCGACCTCGCCGACCAACCGGACCGTCCGGCCGTCCTCGGCGGCGAGGTCCAGCGCCGACCCCGGGATCTCCTCGATCCCCTCGACCTCGGCGTCCGCGAGCGAGAACCCGCCGTCCGAGAGCACGTTGGCGAGGATGACGCACTTCAGCGCGGCGTCGGTCCCCTCCACGTCGAAGGAGGGGTCGGCCTCGGCCACGCCGAGGTCCTGTGCCTCCGCGAGGACGTGCTCGTAGCCGAGCCCCTCCGCGGCCATCCGCGTGAGGATGAAGTTCGCCGTCCCGTTGAGGATGCCACGGACCGCGGTGACCCGCTCGGGACCGATGTCCTCGATGGTGGCGAGCGCCGGGATGGCTCCCCCGACGGTCGCCTCGAACCGGACGCTCCCCGCCGACCTCCGCTCTATGTCGCGCACCTCCTCGAACCGCTCGGCGACCGGACCCTTGTTCGCGAGGACGACGTGGCGGTCCCGCGAGAGCGCCCGGCGGACGTGCGAGAAGCCGGGTTCGGCGTCGTCGAGCGTCGTCGGCGTCGCCTCGACGAGGGCGTCGTAGTCGGCCTCGAGCGCCGCTTCCGTGCTCCGGCTCCCGACGCTGCCCGTCTCGGCCTTCCGGTCGAGCGCCGCGTCGACGTCGACGCCGTCAGCATCGACGACCGACCCGGAGGAGTCGGCAAAGGCCGTCACCGAGTGGCCGTAGTCGCCGGCGAGTTCGGCGACGCTCTCGCCCACCGCGCCCGCGCCCAACACCGCCAGGCGCATCAGGGCTCACCCCCATCGGCCAGCGGCTCGATGACCCGCAGGTCCTTCTCGGCGGCCAGTTCCCGGATCGTCTCGAGGGCCCGTCCCCGGCTGTCGGCCGAGGCGACCAGCCGGAGCCGCGCCGCGGACTCCTCCTCGGTGCCCTCCGGGGCGGTCAGCGAGACGTCCGACACCGAGACGCCGCCGCAGTCCTCCACCCGCGAGAGGGTGTCCGAGAGGTCGGTGTCGACCAGGTGGCCGACCAGCACCACGCTGATCTCCTCGCCGTAACGGTCCGCGCCCGCCCGGATGACGTTCACACCGGCGTCCCGAAGCGCGTCAACGATCGTCTCGAACCGCGTCGGCGTCGCCTCCAGGTCGACCTCGACCGGGATCTGTCCGCGCGGGGTGACGTTCCCGCGCTCGTGGAAGATCGACAGGAGGTTCCCGCCGTTGTCCGCGATCGGTTCGAGAGCCCGGAGCAGTTCCCCCGGCTCGTCGACCAGTTCGAGGCGAACCGTGTACGCGTGTACCTCGTCGCTCACGGTCGCCCCCCGCTCGTTCCGTCTCGTCGGTCCATCACCCGGTGTGACGGGCGCCCCCGTATAAGAATCACGGGCTTCGGCCGCTCCGAGCGCCACCTCCCGACCATCGCCGTCCTGCCTGCGGCCGCCCCCGTGATCCGCCGGAGTTTAGCCCGCCCCCGCCGACCACCTACTCGTGGTCCCAGTCCCGCCGTCCGGAGGGGTCCCGATGCAGGCCGGTGTGTCGACGCCGACGACCACCCCGACGCCGTTCGACTCGACGGCCGTCTCTAGTCCCGAGTTCGCTGCCGTCGCCGCCACCGCCTTCGCCGTCGTCGGGGCGCTCGTCCTCGTCGCTCGGTTCCGCGGCCGGTAGTCCACGTCCCCCCGCGGCCAGGCCCTGCCCGGACCGGGTTCGGGACGACCGGAACCGGGAGGCACATACCGCTCTCGCCGTTACCGTCGGCCATGAGCGTGGTCCACCAGGTCGTCGACGTCCTCCTGTCGGGCGCCATCGCCGGCGTGACGACGTTCCTCGTGAGCGCCGTCGCGCCGCGGTACGCCCTCGTCATCGGCGTCGTTCTCGCCTCGATGTACTACTTCTCGCGCAACCCCTGGGGGAGTCCGGAGGGCGACCGGATCAACGAGTTCATCGACGACGCCTACGACCGGTTCCTCCCGTTCTGAACCGTCCGGGAGTCCCGCTCGGGGCCATGGCTCCCCGGTCCGCTCGCCCGGCAGCGATCCGTCGGCCGGAGAGCGGACGTATTTGGGTGTCGGGGCCGTCCCGCTTCCCATGGAGCGGACCTCCACCCGGCGGCGGTTCCTGTCCGTCGCTGCCGCCGGGTTCGCGGCCGGACTGGCCGGCTGTTCGGGCTCGGGGTCGGACCCCGGGACCGGCGACGGGACGGACACCCCTGACCGGCGGACGGAGTCGACCGCGAACCCGACCCGAACGGGGACGCCCCGTCCGACGGAGGCGGGGACGGGGACGGAGACGAGGACGGAGACGGGGACGCGTACCGTTGCGACCGGATCGCCCCCGGCGTCGGTCGGCCTCGAGACGCTCGCCGACGGCCTGCAGGCGCCGGTCGGCGTGGCGTTCGCCACGGACGCGGACCGGCGCTACGTCATCGAACAGGGCGGGATCGCCCACGTCCACGAGGCGGGCGGCCCCCGCGACGAGCCGTTCCTCGACCTCCGGGATTCGATCGAGCGCGGCGGGGAGAAGGGCCTGCTGGGCCTCGCGCTCCACCCCGGGTTCGCCGAGAACCGTCGGCTGTTCGTCCGCTACAGCGCCCCGCGCCGGCCGGGCACTCCCCGTAACTACAGCCACACGTTCGTCCTCGCGGAGTTCGAGGCGAGCGCGGACGGCCGGCGGGTGCGACGCGACTCGGAACGGACCGTCCTCGAGATACCCGAACCGCAGGGCAACCACAACGCCGGCGACCTGGCGTTCGGCCCCGACGGACACCTCTACGTGGCCGTCGGCGACGGCGGGTCCGGGGGCGACCGGGGTCGGGGACACGTCGAGGACTGGTACGACGCGAACGAGGGCGGCAACGGGCAGGACGTGACGGAGAACCTCCTGGGGAGCGTCCTGCGGATCGACGTCGACGGACGGGACGACGGGAAGGCGTACGCGATACCCGAGGACAACCCGCTCGTGGGACGCGAGGGGCTCGACGAGCACTTCGCCTGGGGGCTCCGGAACCCGTGGCGGATGTCGTTCGACGGGAAGGAGCTCTACGTCGCCGACGTCGGACAGTTCGCCCGCGAGGAGGTGAGCCTGGTCACGAACGGCGGCAACTACGGGTGGAACGTGCGGGAGGGGATCGAGTGCTTCGGCGCGGACGACTGCCCCGACGAGACGCCGCCGGACGTCCGCGGCGGCGAGCCGCTCGTCGATCCGGTCGTCGAGTACGCCCACACCGGGGGAGAGCTCACCGGCGGCTCGGTCATCGGCGGCTACGTCTACCGCGGGTCGGCGCTGCCGGGACTGTTCGGCCGGTACGTCTTCGGCGACCTGAACGCCGGGGGGCGGCTGTTCGTCGCCACGCCGTCGGACGGCGAGGGGCTCTGGGAGACGACCGTGGTCGAGGTGGCCGGGTCGGACGCGGAGAAACTCGAGCGCGTCCTCTCGTTCGGCCGCGACCCCGACGGCGAGGTCTACGTGCTCGGCACCGGTTCGAGCGGCGGCGGGCTCCACCGTATCGTTCCCGCGGCGTAGTCGGGGGGCGGCCGGTCTCTTCCCCTCTCCCCCGTCTATCCCGTCGACTCCCGCTCCTCATTCCCGTCCGTTCCCTACCTGTTCCTCACCCCCCGCCCGTCGGGTCCCGTCCTCCGCTCCCTTTCGCCCCGTCGGCGGCTCTCGGGTCGGTCCGGGCGGATCCGTCGCCGCTCCGTGACCAGCGTTCGGAAGACATATTCCCCGGACGGCCCGCGGCGTGGACGTGAACGGAGCGCACATCCTCCCCGAGACGTCGGCCGGATCCCTGGCCCCGAACCCACCGTGGCGGGTCGTCCGGACAGGAGGTCGGTGACCCGTGTCCGGTGACGAGGGGTCGACTCCGGACCGGCGGGTCGACCGACGCACGGTCCTCGGGACGGTCGCGGGCGCCGGGGCCGCCTCGCTCGCCGGCTGCTCCTCCGGGGACGGCGACGACAGCGGGAACGCCACGGCGACCGAGGTGCCGGGGAACGAGGCCCGCGACCTGGCCGAGCGGTTCGCGCCGACCCTCTACTTCGACACGGCCGAGCGGTGGTTCCCGACCGACCCCCGGGGGTACGAGTCCGAGCGGGACGGCGAGACCGTCGTGAACGGGTTCGACGCGCTCGACGGCTACGCCGAACGCGCCCGCGAGTCCGACACGCCGCCGGACCCGACGGTGTTCTACCGCGCCGTGCGGTACGAGGACTCGCCGCTCGCGGCCGTCCAGTTCTGGTACTACTCGGCGTTCGACCAGTTCACGACGAACTTCCACTGGCACGACTGGGAACTGCTCCAGGTCTTCGTCGACACGGACTCCGGGGAGCCACAGCTCCACGTCGCCAGCTCCCACTCCCGGAAGGTACCGAACAACGAGTTCCTCGATCCGGACCCCGAGAGACCCCCGCGGGTCCTCTCGGAGCTGGGCTCGCACTCCAGCGCCCTCTCGGTGAACGAGATCACCGAGCGGTTCCAGCGGCTCCCGGGCGACGGGACGGCCGCCGACATCACCAACCGCGCCGTCGAGGCGCTGGGCGAGCTGGCGGCGATCCCGGCGGCGTACGGCCTCCCCCGGGACGAGGGGGCGCGGCTCCCGTACCTCGTGCCGGAGTTCGACGGCGTACCCGTCTACGAGCACGAGCGTCTCCCCTCCGTGGAGCGGTCGGACCTCGTCGACGAGGCACTGACCGTCCGCTCGTTCGACGCGCTCGCCTCGCCGCCGACGGACCTGCCCGCGCGGTCGACCGGGCTGGTCTTCGGGCCGGCCGAACGCGAGGACGACGTCGACGTGACGTACGACCTCGTCCCCACGAACGACCTCGAACACATCACGGGGTTCACCGGCCCGCAGTTGAGCTTCGAGTTCACCGTCCCCGGGTTCGCCGAGGACGCCCTCGCGAGCCACATCACGAGCGTGCCGACGCCGGCGAGCCAGCCCCGCTACGCCGACCCGGCGGCGGACGTCTCCGGTCCGTCCCACCGCGCGGCGCTCGCGGATCGGTACGACGCAATCGCCGCGCCGACGCCGACCGCCAGCGTCCTCGCCGCGGTCACCGAGGCGGTGACCCTCGACGAGGCCCCCGACGGGAAGGGGCTCACCACGGTGTCGCCGACGCTCGAGGCCGTTGCCCTGCTCGAGAGCGAGGCCGAGGCGGTGCCGACCTTCCGCGGCGTCGCGATGGTCCAGGGGGCGGCGGCGGGCGACCACCGGCTCACGGTCAACGGGGCCGGTCTCGCGCCGCACGCGGAGGACGTGTCGGTCACCGGGGACGGGCCGGCCGTCGGCGGCGTCGAGGGGGAGATACCGCTCGTCGCCCGCGAGAACGCGACGAAACTGGAGGTCGACACGGATGGGGCGAACGCGGATCTCACCGACCTCGCCGTCGAGGACGACTTCGCCGGCCGGCTCTACGACGCGCCGCTGTCGGGCCCGGACGCCGTCTACGTCCACCGCGGCGGCGCCTACACGACGGAGGTCCGGGACCCCGCCGACGAGGTCGGGGCCTTCAGGGTCGACCCGGGCGAGGAGGACGCGGTCCGCATCGGGGAGCCACGGACGGGGAAGGCCCCGCTGGCGACGTTCCTCGCCGACGTCGCCGAGGAGACGCGCGCGGAGGTTGCAGCCGTCGCGGGCTCTCGCGGGCGCTGGCCGCCGTCGCGGAGGCCGCGCGTCGGGCCGCCGAGCGCGCCGAGAACGGCGATCGAGCGGGGGCCGACGAGCGGCTCGATGCGGTGGCTACGCGGCTGGAACGGGTTGCGGCGCGGCTCGAGGAGGCCCGCGGGGAACTACCGGGCTCGCTGGCGCGGGCGACCGACCGCCGGCTCGAACAGGCCCGACGGCGGACCGAGCAGGCGCGGGACGCCGAGAAGCTCTGACAGTGTCGCGCGTGTGGCCGGGCGTTCCCGTACACCCATGCGTCGTGTATCGAAGCGGCGAAGGAAGCGGGAGACGCGGTGAAGGAAACGGGACGGCTGACCGAACGAACGCGTACGACGACGTATCGACCGTCACCCGGACGGTGATCGTACCGGCTGCTATCCGGCCGTGATACCCCTTCCCGGGTTGGACGACACGCGCAGCGCGCGCCGGTCAGGGCGAGCGGTGGTGTCGGAGAACGGACCCTCCGTCGCTCGCAGCGACGAACGGGAACCGCCGTTACTTGCGGACGAGGTTCGACGCGCGGGGCCCCTTCGGGGACGATTCGATGTCGAACTCGACCTCCTGGCCCTCCTCTAAGTCCGGGCCGCCGACGTCCTCCATGTGGAAGAAGACGTCCTCGTCGTCGTCCACCGCGTCGTCGTCAGTCGAAATGAAACCGTACCCGCCCGTGTCGTTGAAGAAATCAACTTTACCGTGTGCCATTACGAACGGACAGAGCCCCGGGTCGGGCATAACCTTTCCGAGAGTCGAGGTACCACGACCCCCCGGTACCACGACCCACCGGTACCACGACTCCCCCGATGGTCCACGCGCGGAGGGGCGACCGCCCACGCTGGGATCGCATCCACGCCGGGACGTTCGCTCGCGCGGCCGGTCGGTGTCGAGGGCGAGGCCACCGGCCGCCGGGATCGGGATGCGACGGACCCACTGGGAGGATACGACCGGCCCGGTGGACGCGGTTCGTCCGGACGACGGGGCGTCCGTTCCGGAGGGCAGGTATATACGTGGGGGTGGTGTGGTGTAACCCGCATCGCCATGCAACCGTGCCAAAGCTGTCAGGCGGTCATCGACGAGTACGTCTTGGACAAACAACTCGAACCCCTGCGCGACCTCACGGTCGACGACTTCAACGTCTGTGCGGACTGTGCGACCGTCGTCGCGGACGCGTGCGTGGAGTGCGGCGGCGCGGTGTACGTTCCCCGGAACGAATCCGTCACCCCCGACTACTGCCCGGCGTGTCGGGCGGACCTCATCGACCGCACCGGGCGGGACCCCGGCTGGAACTGCGACCGGATGTCTAGCTGAACGGCCGTCCGTCCCTCGGGGCTCCTCCGACCGGCACGGCCGGTCGGGTGGGCACACGGACGGGGCGGACGGTCCAGCGGAGTACGAGCGGAGCGGAACGGCGACGCGACGGGGACGGCCTCATACGGTCGTGCGTAACGATGTACCGGCGATAACCCGGACAGGGTCGGGTATCGACGGTAAAAGACTACGCACGACCGTATCAGTCCCTGTCGCACCGAACCCTGCGGGAAGTCGCCCGCGAGCCGCACGTACGGGTCGTCCGGTTCGTCCCGGTCGGGCCCGCGTGTCGTTCCGTTCCCCACCCTCAGACCCATTACCTGCTCCCAACCGTCAGTACCGCGTGACGTTCTCCAGTTCGGCGGTCTCGATCCCGTCGAACGCCTCTCGCGCGATGGTCCGGAGGTGGACCTCGTCGGCGCCGTCGAAGATCCGGAACGCGCGGACGTTCTCGTAGAAGTCCGACACGGGGAGGTCCTTGGCGATGCCGTTTCCCCCGAGGACCTGGACGGCGGTGTCGATCACCTCGTTTGCGACGTTCGCGCAGAACACCTTGCACATCGCCACCTCGATGCGGGCCTGGTTCCCCCGAGAGATCCTGTCGGCGGCGTCGCGGATAGCCGTCCGCGCGACGTGCAGGCGCATCTCCGCGCGGGCGACGTCGTGCCGGATCGACTGCTTCTCGGAGAGGGGTTGGCCGAACGCCTCGCGCTCCGTGACGTAGGCCTTCGCCACCTCCAGCGCGCGCTTGCTCTGCCCGGCGTAGCGCATACAGTGGGTGAGCCGCGCGGGGCCGAGCCGCTGCTGGGCGTGGGCGAACCCCTCGTTCTCCTCGCCGAGGAGGTTCCCCTCGGGGACGCGGACGTTCTCGTACCTGATCTCGGCGTGGCTCTCCGGCAGCAGGCTCTGGCCGAGGTGGGGGACGTCCCGGACGACGTTCACCCCGTCGGCGTCGGTCGGGACGATGAAGAACGAACAGCCGGAGTAGGGGTGGACCTCGGTGTCGGTTCGGGCCATCACCAGCAGGATGTCGGACTCGCTCGCGTAGGAGGCCCACCACTTGTGGCCGTCGATGACCCACTCGTCGCCCTCCTTCTCGGCGGTGGTGCGGATCATCTTGGGGTCCGAGCCGCCCCCCTGCATCGGCTCGGTCATCGAGAAGCACGACCTGATCTCCCCCTCGACGAGCGGCTCCAGGTACTCCTCCTTCTGTCGCTCGGTCCCGACGAGTTCGAGCGTGTGCATGTTCCCCTCGTCGGGGGCGTCCACCCGCATCGCGGGCGGCCCGAGCAGCGACCGTCCACTCGCTGGCCTCCTCGCGGAGGCCCGCGATGTCGTCGTCGGTGACGGTGTAGTCCGCGGGCAGTTCCCGCTCGAGCGGGAGGACGACCTCGTCCATGAACCGCCGGGCGCGCTCGGTCAGCTCCTCGGCTCTGTCGGAGTCCGGGTACTCCATGACACGTCCCTCCAGCCCGTCCGTAATCAATACCCGGCACTCGGGGGGTGACGCTCCGAGGCGCTCCCACCGGCCGAACCGTGATTCCGCCGGGGGGCTCACGAGCCCGGCGGGTGCGCTCGCCGGCGTCGTACGGTCGGTCGTACCGATTTACCGGTAGATCATCCGGGGCGGAGTCGCCGATCCCCGGTAAGGGACTACGACCGACCGTATCAGTCCCCGGCGAGGTACTCCCCGCGGGTGTCGGTCAGTACCTCCCGGGCGTGACCCGAGGGGTCGGCGAGTTCGGGGTCGTAGACGCGGACGACCTCGCCACCGACGAGGACGAACGTCCGCCGATCGGTGTACCCCTCGCTCGTGTCCAGTCCGAACGCGTCGGCGACCGCCCCCTCCGGATCGGCGAGCAGGTCGAACTCGACCCCCTCTTCCTCGGCGAAGTCGGCGTGGGTCTCGACGTCGTCCAGCGAGACGCCGTAGACGGTGATCCCCGAGTCGCGGAACTCCGGGAGCGCGTCCTGGAAGTCGTTCGCCTCGATCGTGCACCCGCCGGTGAAGTCCTTCGGGTAGAAGTACACGACGGTGGGCTCCTCGAAGTCGGGAGTGACGGTCTCGCCGTGCTGGTTCGTCGCGCTGATCTCCGGCGCCGGGTCGCCTGACTGGAGCATACCAGCGGTGCGTGCGGCCCGGATAAACCCCTTCGGGTCGGGGATGGGGGACACGGGTCCGCGGGGGGACAGGGTGACGTCGCGTCGGTTCGGATCGAGCCGGCCGGTCCGCGACGGTCAGTCGCCCCGGTCGACCGCGAGGACCGTCTCCCCCGCCCGGACCCTCTCCCCGCGCTCGACCCGAACGTCGGAGAGGGACACCCCGGACGGGAACAGCACGTCCGCCCGCGAGCCGAGCGTGATGTGACCGATGCGGTCCCCGCGGTCGAGTTCCTGGCCCGCCCCGACCAGCGGGTGGATCCGACGGGCGACCGCCCCGGCGATCAGCGCCACGGCCACCACGATCACC
>PXRQ01000002.1:0-2840 GCA_003022005.1 Halobacteriales archaeon QS_5_70_15 | reverse complement strand
GACGCCGAGCGCCCCGGCGCGGAGCGCGCGCCGGCGGGTGCCCGGGGCGGCTCTCATCACAGCGACCGGTCGATGACCGCCTTCGCGGCCGTGGCCTTCTCCTTCCAGCCGTACCCCTGGTCGTAGACGTGCCTCTTCGCGTCGACGAGCTCCTCCGGCGAGGACTCCTCGAAGCCGCCGCGGGCCCACGTCCCCGAGTCGTGGAGCCACTCGACGACCCGCTCCCGGGTCTCGGGCCACGTCAGCCCGACCATCTCGTAGAACGCCACCAGCGCGAAGACGCTGTTGTCGTGGGCGCCGGGGACCGACCCCTTCTCGTAGATCGTCCGCAGCGGCTCGCGGGTGGGCCGTGCGACCCGATCCTTGTACTCCTCGGTCGTCAGCAGTCGCAGTTCCCCCTCGGCCCCCTCGACCCGCCGGTCACCGCGAAGCCGCCCCAGCGCGGCCTCGTGGAGCGGCGTCCACTCCCCCACTTCGGACTTCAGATCCCCCTCGTCGAACGGGCCGGCCGAGAGCCATCGCAGCCGGCGTCGTGGACGTTGCTCGTAGTCCGGCAGCCCGGACACGGGTATGCGAACCGCGGCACGGGGGACCGGTTCTGCCGGGACGAGTAAGAGGTTGTCGGGTCGTGGAGGACCTGTCCGCGACCCCGCGGTACGGGTTCCGGTGGCCTTTCGATCGGCTGCGTCGGCCAGCAGGGATCTGATGGTGGTACCTCGAAAGCCCCGACCGGAGCCGGCCGCCCCTTTCACGTCTACCCGGACCGGCTGAATCGGGCAACCGACCCGGGAGGGACTTTCGAGGTGACCCTGTCGACGATATCCGCTCGGCCCGTCCGACCGCCACCGCGGGCGACCGCACGAAGGTTCAAGACCGGTGCCGGGACCACCCTTCGACAGTCCTATGGCCGGCGCGCCGCGAGGGATCGACGTGACCGCGGACGGAGAAGGGAACGACGAGGGTCCGGCGTGGCGCGACGTGTTCGGCCACGAGGAGCCCTACGACGACCAGGCCGACGGCATCGAGACGGCCGTCGCGGCCGGCCGCGAGTCGGGGTTCACCGTCGTCGAGGGCGCCTGCGGCACCGGGAAGACGATGCTCGCGCTGACCGCCGGGATCCACCTCGTCCGCGATCCGGACTCACCGTTCGAGCGCGTGTTCGTCCTCACGAGCGTGAAACAGCAGCTCCGGCAGTTCGAGCAGGACCTGCGGACCATCAACGCGAACCTCCCCGCCGACCGGAACCCGGTATCCGGGCTGACGCTCGTCGGCAAGGCCGACGTCTGTCCGTACAACCGCGAGGGCGCGGGCGGCATCGACGACACCAACGTCTACGACCGGTGTGAGAGCCTCCGCGAGCGCACGCGGGGACTCACGGAGGACACGACGGCGGCGGCGCTCGCGGCGGAGGCCCGGAGCCAGCAGGTCGGGCTGGCCGACTCCGGCGCCGACGGCGGGGGCGCGGCGACCTACCTCGAATCCGCCGGCGGGACGTCGCCGTACCCCCGCGAGATGCCCGAGTACGGGACGGGGACGAGCGACGTGGAGTTCTGCCCGTTCTACGCCGGGAGCGGGCGGAGCCCGCGAGTCGAGGCCGTTCCGTTCGACCACACGGAACTGGGGCTCGTCGAACCCGAGGACCTCGTCCGGCTGTCGGTCGATACCGGGAGCTGTCCGCACTCGGTGATGGGCGCGCTGCTCCCGCACGTCGAGGTGGCCCTCGGGAACTACTATCACGCGTTCGACCCGACGACCGTCGAGTCGTTCACCGGCGCGCTGCTGAACGAGGGGACGTTCGTCGTCTGCGACGAGGCGCACATGCTCGAACCGCGGGTCCGGGAGCTCGTGAGCGGCGGCGTCTCGGACACCGCGCTGCGGGACGCGGCGGGGGAGATCGCACAGGTCGTCCAGCCGCTCACCTTCACCGAAGAGACCGGCCGGGCGACGGGACCGGTCGAGGAGATACGCGCGGAACTGGCCGAGACGGACGTCGGCGTCGAGGAACTGCAGCGGACCCGCGAGCTCCTCGCCGACCTCCGGGAGTACCTCGACGACCGTGTCGAGAACTACCTCGACGCCGAGCATCCGGGGTGGCGCGAGTCGATGCCGGACCTGCCGGACGCGGAGATACCCCTGCGTGACCCGGAGGAGCCGGCGACCGATGACCTGACCGAGTGGGCCGAGCGCGCGGGGTGGAGCGACCGGGACTGGGTGCGGGCCGAACCCGTCGGCGCCGTCGTGGCGGGGATCCTCGACCGGGTGGACGGGGCCGTCGACGACGAGGACGACGAAGAGGGGGACGAGTCCAGCCGCACGGCACCGGGCGTCGGCCGAACGCTCGCGGCGTGGCACCGCGCCGACCACACGGAGTTCTTCCGCGAGGTGGGGCTCGAGCGGACCTGGAACGACGCCGCGCCGCGCGAGTCCTGGCGCCGGGCATACAACGCCCGGTTCGCGCTGCACAACTGCGTCCCCGGGGACGTCATCGGCGAGCGGCTGGGGGCGTTCGGCGGCGGGGTGCTGATGAGCGCCACGCTCGAACCCCTCGACGTGTTCGAGGAGGTGACCGGTCTCAATCACTTGGAGGCCGAAGAGGACCGCCCGGTCGTGGAGCGAACCTACGGCCTCAACTTCCCCGAAGCGAATCGCGAGAGCTTCGCCGTGGACGCCCCGAAGTTCACTTACGACAATCGGGGAAGTCCGGGGGAAGAGACCCAAGCGAGGCGGATATACGCCGACGCGCTCCGTCAGGTAGCGACCGAGACGCCGGGCAACGTCCTCGTCGGGATGCCAAACTACGCCGAGGCCGAGTGGGCCGCCGAGACCCTCCGGGAGAACTC
>PXRQ01000001.1 GCA_003022005.1 Halobacteriales archaeon QS_5_70_15 | reverse complement strand
GGGTCGACCGCCTCGTCTCGGACGGGCCGACCGACGGGACGCGGGCCATCCACGAACGGGAGCGGGTCGTCGAGGGCGGATCGGAGCGGTACTGACGGCCCGCCGCGGACCGGACGCGGCGGTCATCTCGCGGGACCGATACCGCGGGGGTTAATCCCGGCGGGCCGCAACCGCCGACCGTGCTAGCCATCGTCGTCAGCAGGGCGGACTCGGCGTCGGTCCACGTCGGGGAGCACCTCCGGGAACTCGCCGACTGGACCGAGCGGACGGACGACGGCCGGGCGGACCCCGGGGGCGGCGGGACCTACTACACCGCCCCCGGGATGGAGCTCCGCGAGTTCGACGACCTCCACCTCCACCTCGGGCGGCCCGCGGACGCGTTCTCCGAGCCGCCGGAGCTTCTGGTCTTCGTCTCCCGGCACGCCGGGGAGACCGGACCGCTGCTGACCGCACACGCGACGGGGAACTTCGGCCCCGCGGACTACGGCGGCGAGCCGAACGCCCTCGCCCGTGCCGCGCCGAACGCCCTCGCCCGGGTCCACGGATCGTTCGAACGGCACGCCCCGGCGGGGTACGACGTCGGACTGGAGTGTACTCATCACGGACCCACGGAGGTGGGCGCGCCGTCGCTGTTCGCGGAGCTCGGCTCGGGCGAACAGCAGTGGGCGGACCCGGAGGGCGCCGAGGCGGTCGCCCGTGCCGTCCTCGACCTGCGGGGGGTGGACCCGGACCGCGAGCGGCAGGTCGTCGGGCTCGGCGGCGGCCACTACGTCCGCCGGTTCGAGCGGGTTGTCGGGGAGACCGACTGGGCCGTGGGCCACGTCGCGGCCGACTGGGGGCTCGAGGCGATGGGCGACCTCGGCGAGCCGGCGAACCGGGCGCTGCTCTCCCGGACGTTCGAGCGCTCGGCCGCGACCCGCGCCCTGCTCGACGGCGAGGGCGACGACCCGGCGGTCCGGGAGGCGGTGGGGGCCGCCGGATACGAGGTGGTGAGCGAGACGTGGCTCCGGGAGACGTCCGGGGTTCCGCTCCCCCTCGTCGAGCGGGCCGAGGACGTGCTCTCCCCGGTCGGGGAGGGGCTCCGCTTCGGCGCCGCGGCGGAGCGGTCCGACGGCGAGGCGGTGTTCGAGGTGGCGTCGCTCCCCGCCGACCTGCTCGACGAGGCGGTCGGTATCGACCGCGAACGCGTGCGGGCGGCGGTCGCCGACCGTGCCGTCGCCTTCGAAACGACCGAAGGCGGGACCGTCCCGGAGGGACGGGCGGCGTTCGCTGACCGGTCCGACCGGGAGGGCCTCCTCGAGGAGCTCCTCGAGGTCCTCCGCGGGAAGTACGACTCGGTCGACCGCGAGGGCGGCGTGGCGGTCGCCCGGACCAGCGGGTTCGACCCGGAGAAGGCCCGGAAACTCGGGGTCCCGCAGGGGCCGGCGTTCGGGCGGCTGGCTTCGGGGGAAACGGTCGAGGTCGGCGGCCGCGAGATTCCACCCGAGGCGGTCGAGAGCGAGACGGAACGGCGGTTCCCGCTCGAGTAGGGCCGGGACCGACCCCCCGGCAGGTGGTGTCGGCCTCCGTGCCGATGCGGGTATCGCTGCCGGGGCCTGCCGCTCGCCGCCCGCGGCTCGCGGGGCCGGACCGGTCGGTCACTCGGATCGCGCTTCCCCGGCGAAGGGGTCACCCCTCGTCGAAGGTGTAGGCCATCATCACCTCGTCGACCTGCTTGTGGCCGATGGTGTAGTGGGTCCGGTGGACCGCCTCCCGGTCCCAGCCGTGGCGTTCGAGGAACGAGATGGCGTTGCCGTTGGTCCGGGCGACGTTGTCGTACACCTTCAGGTAGCCGTTGGACTCGGCCCAGTCGACCGCGCGGTCCAGGAGTCGCGTCGCGATGCCGTACCCCCGGTAGTCCTCTCGCACGCCCACGGTCGCCCGGGCCGTCTTCCGAAGCTTCTCCAGTTGCGGGAGCTCGAGGTGCGACCAGCCGACGACGTCGCCGTCCACGGTGGCGACGAAGAACACGCGCGACCAGACGCTGGTGTGGCGGGTCACGGTGTCGTCGTAGCGCAGCTCCTCGGCCAGCCGCTCGGCGACCACGTACGTCCGCTTCGAGGTGACGGCCTCGATGGTGTCCACGAGTGCCTCGACGTCCTCGTTCCGGGCCGGCCGAACGGCGTAGGTGAACTCCGCCGTCTCGTACTCCTCCTCGGCACCGACGTCGCGGGTGACCTCGAGGGGCCCGTCGCGCTCCTCGACGTACCCGCTGCGCTCCACCGGTCGAGGTGCTCGCCGAACGCCTCCTCGTCGAGCCCGACGGCGGCCCGGGCCGCCTCGACGTCGACCGGGCCACTCCCCTCGACGTGTCGGTAGATGCGCCTCCCCTCCTCGGATTCGAACCTCGGACGTTCGAGGATCGGCATAGCGTTGCGGACCTACGCACCTATCCGGCGTAGTTCCTTGTTGTGCGGTATCAATACCCCCGGCGAAGGCGGAGCACGGCCGCGGGCGTCAGCCCGGCGCGGACCGGGGTTCGAGGGGGCATCCGGGACGCGATTACTGGGATCGGACGGTCGGTCGCGGGCCGCCACCGATGGCCCCCGATCCGGTCGGCGCGGTCGCCGGTACGTCGCTCCGACCGCGCGTGTCAGGGACCGGGGAACTCCTCCTCGACGTCGGACTCGCTGACGTAGGAGGCGAACCGGACCCCGGCGAGGCTGATGAGGATGCCCGAGAGGACGAACAGCGCGAGCCGGGTCCAGACGGAGAAGGTGATCCCCTCGACGGAGACGGGGCCGAGTTCGGCCGCGGGGACCGAGAGGGGCGGGATCACCCCACCGCGCTCGAGGAAGTACGCGGAGAACCCCCGGACGACGAGGCCGACGGCGACGACGCCGAACGGGAGGTTGAGGAACGACGAGCGGATCCCCTCCTCGGCGAGCAGTTCGTCGAGGAGGCGGCCGGTGGAGGCGGCCAGCGCCGCCAGCGCCAGCCACGGGACACTGTCGAAGACGAACCGCATCGCCACGAGCAACGGCGCCGGGTCGGTCATCCCGGAGACGCCGATGGCGCCCGCGAACACGCCGACCGCCGCCAGCCCCGCGCCGACGACGTAGGTGACCAGCGACACCTGCCCGGAGTAGAACGCCTCGCGGAGCAGCCCCGGCAGCCGGGCGAGGAAGTCGTCGATCCCGAGGCCCTTGTACAGCAGGAACACGCCGATGACGGCCGCGATGGCCGAGACGGCGATGGTGATGCTGTCCGCGAGCAGCAGCAACAGCGGGAAGGCGAGCAGCGTCACGCCGATGGGAACCAGCACCGTCCCCCGGAGCTCCTCGTCGCCGAGGAACTGCTTGAGCAGGTAGTAGGTGGACTCGATGTCGTGGGCCTGCCGGACGACGACGCGGTCGACGGCGTCGACCCGGATGCGGGACTCGACGACGGGCAGGAGCCGCTCGTCCTCGGCGCTGTCGATGACCACGACCGCCGAATCCGGGTCGAACCGCTCGACGAGCTCGTCGGTCTGTCGTGCCACCGCGCGGTCGGCGGCGACGGGATCGCCCGTTCCCCGGCCGGAGACGACGCCGACGACCGCCTCCTCGTCGCCCTCCTCGATGTCCCGCGCCACGCGGAGCGTCTCGAGCAGACAGTTGACGCGGGAGTCCTCGGGGTCCTCGATCCCGGCCTCGACGACGAGGTCGCGGACGGCGTCGACCCCGACCAGGGGCCCCTCGGGGGCGAGCCCCCCGCGGTCCAGGCACACGACCAGCGTACTCACTATCGGAACGACGGACCCTCCGTATAAAAAGGCTCGTCGGTCGGGACGGGTCCGGGGTATCGAGAGAAGGTGTCGGGTGGGACTGGTACGGTCGTGCGTCGTCCGTTACCGATGATCGTCGATCCCCAGCGGGCGATCACCGGTACATCGTTGCGCACGACCGTATCAAAGGGGCTGGCCTCTACGCGAACCCGGCCGACGGTGAGCCGAACGCAGTGAGGCGAACGTCGCTGGACGAGCGGAGCGATCCAGCGGAACGAGGACCGCAGGAGCGACCGGAGCGAGCGACGAGGACCGCAGCGAGGCCCGGGAGCGTAGCGGTCAGGGGCTTTCGAGATGTTGTCGTCTCCAGCACAACGGATTCAGAAACCACCCCGAAAGGTCCACCCACTCCTCGCTCCAGGTGGAGAGCATCTACCCGAAGACGGAGGGCAGATCAATCGAACCGGAACCGGTCGACCGAGCCGTCGGGGACGAGCGCCGAGGCGACCCCTGCGCCGAAGGCGTAGGCGACGCCCGCCGCTCCGCCGCGGAATCGCTGGAGCGGCGACTTCGCGGGGGTGAACTCCCGCACGGTCGCCGCCCGGCCGAGCGTCTCCTCCAGCCGGTCGAGGGCGTCCTCGCGGGTGCCGATCTCGTCGACCAGCCCCCGCTCGTGGGCCTCGCTACCGAGGTAGACCTTCGCCTCCGTCTCCCGGAGCGTCGCGGGATCGGCCTCCCGGCCCTCCGCGACCGTCTCGACGAACAGGTCGTAGTAGTCGTCGACGAGCCCCTGGAGGTAGCGCCGCTCGTTCTCGTCGACCTCGGTCGGGAACGCGCCGGCCTCCTTGTACTCGCCGGCGGTGAACTGCTCGTAGTTCAGGCCGGCACGGTCGAACAGCTCCTTGCCGGTCACGCGCGAGCCGCGGACGCCGATCGAGCCGACGACCGAGCCCTCGCGGGCCCACAGTTCGTCACAGCCGCTGGCGATCCAGTAGCCGCCCGACGCGCAGACGTCGGTTGTGTACGCGACCGTCGGCCCGTCGAACTCCGCCGCGGCCCGCCGGATGTCGTCGCTCGGGACCACCTGGCCGCCGGGGGTGTTCAGGTGGAGCAGGAGCGCCTCGCTTCCGCCGTCCTCGTCGGCCCGCTCGATGCGCTCGACGATATCGTCGGCGCCGGGGCTGGTCGGGCCCGACGGCGGGAACGAGGGGCTCCCGCCGTCGCGGGGGATCGGCCCGTCGACGGCCACCTCCGCGACGTCGTGGGTCGGGAACCGGGCGTCGGCGAACCGCCCGCCGAGGCGGCCCCCGAGGACGAGAAGTCCGAGCGTCAGCAGCACACCGAGCAGCCGGGCGAGGCTTCCCTCCGGCAGGAGGACGAACAGTACCCATCCGGCGGCCGCCGCGAGGACGGCGGCCACGACGACGAGCAGCACTCGACCGGCCGCCGTCCGGTCGCTCATGGCGGATCACGTCGCATGGCGGACCTGCGGCGGGCCGACGGTTATGGCTATCGCCGACGGGTCGGGTGACCCTCCTCGGATCGGGGACGCCGACGGCGGTTCGTGGCGGTCGCTGGCATGGGAAGACGAACAGGGTAGACGCCCGGGAGCCGGGCCTGTGGTGCGGATCGGGGTCGGGTTACAGCAGACCGGCCTTCTGGAGCTTCATCAGGTCCTCGGTGTCGAGGGTCTCGCCGTCCTTGAAGCTCTGGTAGATCTCCTCGGCCTCGCGTTTCGCCTCCTCGCGCTTCTCCTCGCGCTCGGACTCGCGCTCGCGCTCCTCCTCCTTGTCCATCTCGCGGAGCCGCTTCTGTACGCGGACGAAGTCCTCGTGGTGGCGGTCGGCGGCCTCCTGGGCCTCGACGAACTTCTCGTGCCACTCGTCGGCCTCGTCGCGGATGTCGTCCGCCTCGCGGTAGGCCTGGATCATCTGGTTGTGGTGCTCCTGGGCCTCGTCCGCGAGTTCGGTCACCTTCTGGTGGTGCTCGCTTGCCTTCGCGCGGACCTCCTTGGCCTTCTCCTTGAGCTCCTCCAGGTCCTGGTTCTGGTCGAGCTTCTCCTTGCGGTCCTCGAGCCTGGCGCGCTTGTCCTCGATCTTCTCGATGAGCTCGCGCTCCTCGTCGCTCGAGAGCACCTGGGTCTGCTGTTTGAACTCGAGGTCCTCGATCTCGTCCTCCAGCTGGTCGACGGACTTCCCGTCGTTCAGTTCGAGTTCGTCCTTGAGCTGGTCGACCTTGTCGAACAGCTCGTTGGCCTTCGCGTTGAGCTCGTTGCGCTTCCCCTTGTGCTCCTGGACCTTCTCGTTGAGCTCGTCGCGTTTCTCGCGGTGCTGCTGTGCCTCGTCGACCTTCTCGCGGGTCTTCGCGTTGAGCTCGTCGCGCTTGGAGGCGCGCTCGCTGGCCTTCTGGTTGAGCTCGTTGCGCCGGTCTCGGAGCTGACCGGCCCGTTTGATGAGCTGACCCTTCGATTCGTTCTCCAGGTCCTCGTCTGTCAGTGCTACGTTCTTGGAGTCGTCAATGCTCTCTGCCATGGTTGTCGTCGATTCCATTACCGCTTCGGCGTTCCACAGGCGCGGCTCCCGGGTTCGGCTGCCACCGGACAAGCAGTTTCCCTGTCATCTGGGCGTCGTGCGATGCTGTCGAACGCCGGAGGCGTTCTGGTATCGTCCGGTACATGGTAGAAGGATTTAAGCGTTGTGGTGGCTCCGATCCACGGAGGCCGCCCGAACCGCCCGACAGCGGCGCGTTAACGGCTACCACGGGGTCCGGAGCGGTATATAACTGACCGGAGGTTCAGCCGGGCGCCGGCGCCGGCCGCCGGGACCCACCCCGGACGGCCGCACTCAAGTGGTTCGCCGACCGAGCTCCGTTCGTGATCCCCCCGACCGAGACCGTCCGTGCCCGCGGGCACGAGAGCGTAGCCGGTACGCACGCGAGCACCTGGGAGCTGACGACCGACGACTGGCTCACGCCCGCCGGGGACTGCATACTGGGGGTCGAGGCCGACCGCGTCCCCGCCGATTTCGACGCCGCGTTCGTCGACGCCTGCCGGGACGCCGACGCCACGGTGGTCGCGACGCTCCGCGCGGGCGGACACGAGGTGACCGTCACGGGTCGCGGCGACCCCGGCCTCACCTTCGGGGACGACCGGAGCCTCGTCGTCCGGACCAGCGACTACGTCGACGATCGGACGGTGATGGTGGGTGCGGACGCCGCGGCCGCCGACCTCGACCGCGACCTCGTGGCCGCGCTCGCCGACGGCGCGGACCTGACCTGTACCCTCCGAGTCGAGCGGTAGCGCGACCGCGGGCGGCGGTTCCGGTCCCCCACCCGGATCCCCGCCTACGAAAGCCCCAAGACCGCGCCGACCTTCCGTCGAATATGCGACAGCAGCTCCCGAGGCCCCCCGACAGCGGCGTCCTGAACGCCGCCCGGTTCGGGTCCGATCCCCGCCGGTTCCTCGAGGGGGTCCAGTCCCGCTTCGAGGACCTCGTCGCGGTCCCCGTCCCGGGTCGTGGCCCGCTCGTCGTCGTCACGAACCCAGGGCTCGTCCACGACGCCCTCTCCCGACCCGCCGAGTTCCCCCGCGTCGCTCCCAGTGGATCGGCGGCGATGATCGCCGAACAGGGGCTCGTCCAGAGCGAGGGCGACCTGTGGCGACAGCAGCGCTCGCTCATGGCCCCCGCGTTCGCCGGCGAGCAGGTGACCGCCTACGCGAACACGGTCGGCGAGCGGGCAGGGGAACTCGCCGCCGAGTGGCGGGCCGCCCCCGGCGAGCGGAACGTCCACGCCGAGATGACGACGCTCACGATCAGGGTCGCCTCCGAAATACTGCTCGGGAACGACATCGGTGTCGAGGACGCCGACGAGTTCCACGGCTGGATGCAGACCGCCGGCCGCGAGTTCGAGTTCTCCCCCTCGACGCTCGCCCCCGGGTTCCTGAACCCCACCTCCGAGGCGTTCGAGGGGGCCGCCGACGGGATACGGGCGATGGGCGAGGAGATCATCGCGCGGCGGCGCGAGCGCCTCGCCGAGGGCGGGACGGAGGGAGAGGAGCCGAGGGACATGCTCGCGATGCTGCTCCGGGCCGAGGAGCGGGGCGTCGAGATGCCCCCGAACCAGATCCGCGACGAGGTGCTCACGTTCCTCATCGCGGGCCACGAGACGACCGCGCTGTCGCTCACCTACGCCTGGGCGCTGCTCTCCTGGCACCCCGAAGTCCGCGACCGGGTCCGCGAGGAAGCCCGCGAGGTGCTCGGCGACGGGACCCCCCGCCACGAGCACGTCCGCGACCTGGACTACACCAAGCGGGCGTTCCGCGAGGCCATCCGCCTCTACCCGGCGGCGTGGGCCGTCTTCCGCTCGACCGAGGAGGAGGTCCGCCTCGGCGACTACGCCATCCCCCCGGGTTCGTCGGTCATCCTCCCGCAGTGGTCGATCCACCGCGACCCGCGCTACTTCGAGGATCCCGACGAGTTCGACCCGGACCGATGGGCGCGCCGGGAGCCCGGGAACGTCGATGCCTACTTCCCGTTCTCGTCGGGACCGCACGCCTGTATCGGCCAGGGGTTCGCGCTGTCGGGCGCGACGCTCGTCCTCGCCGGCCTCGCCCGCGAGTTCGACGTCGAGATACCCGGGGACGCGCTCTCGGACCTCCGGGCGACGGCGACGCTCCGACCCGCCGGACCGGTCACCGGACGCGTCGGACCCGCCGACCCATAGGGACGTCCTCGTCCGTCCGTTCCCCGCCCGGAACCGTGCGGCCCACGGTGAACGGACCCGTCTCCCTCGCGGCCTCCCCGCCGTTTTTACTCGCGCCGCACGCACCCCCGGGTATGGCAGAGGAGCAGGAGGAGGAGCCCGCACGGAACATCAGCGGCGGGCCCGACGGTGGCGGGATCGAGTCGGCGTTCGAGCCGAACCCCGATCCGTCGACCCGCGCCGAGGCCGTCGTCGACCGCCTCGGGGAGCGCTACTGGCAGAAGGCCTACGGCGGCCGGGACGCCTTCGAGTGTCTCGTCCGCACGGTGCTCTCGCAGAACACCTCGGACAAAGCCTCGCAGCCGGCTCACGACTCGCTGATGGAGCGCTACGGACCCGGCGGAAGGGAGTGGAAGGGCGACCTCGCGGCCTCGCTCGCGAACGCCGCGCAGGACGACCTCGCCGAGACCATCGCCTCCGCGGGGCTCTACAACCAGAAGTCCGAGACCCTGATACGGCTCGCCGACCGCGTCCTCGAGGCGCACGGGAGCGCCGACGGGTTCGACGAGTTCGTCACGGGCGGCGACCCCGCCGAGGTGCGCTCGACGCTCCTGGACATGAAAGGGGTCGGCCCGAAGACCGCCGACTGCGTCCTGCTGTTCTCGGGCGGCCGGGGCGGGGTGTTTCCGGTTGACACGCACGTCCACCGCATCGCCCGGCGGATGGGGCTCGCACCCCCCGGCGCCGACCACGAGGCGGTGCGCGAGCGCCTGGAGCGGAACGTCCCCCCGGAGAAGTGCGGCTTCGGCCATACCGCGATGATACAGTTCGGGCGGGACTTCTGTACCGCCCGGAAACCGGCCTGTCTGGACGACCCCGAGGCCTGCCCGATGGCCGACATCTGCGACCGGGTCGGCGTCTACCCCGAGACGGGGGACGTCGTCGACCCCAGCGAGGCCGCCGACTGATACGGTCGTGCGTAGCCTTTTACCGGTGATCGCAGACACGGTCCGGGCGGTACCGGTACATCGTTACGCACGACCGTATGACGCTGTCGCCGCTCAGTCCGGAAACGGTTCCTCGTGACCGCTCGTGTCGTAGTCGTTCTCGCGGAACGACCCCGAGTCGCGGGTGACCCGGACGGGCGAGGCGGCGTCCCCGTCAACGGTCGTCCAGACCTCCCCCTCACCCAGCGAACCCTCGTCGGTGCCGAGGTACCCCCGGAGCGCGGCGTACCCCGGCGCGACACCCGGATACCCCGTCTGCCGCCAGCTCTGGACCGCCGCCGGGCTGTTCGGATGGGTGAGTTCGCTCGGCGGCCCGACGTACTCGTCGTACCCCTCCCACTCGCTGTAGTAGATCATCTCCGTGAACCCGATCACCAGCTGGCCGACCAGCCCGGCGTCGAACTCGAACAGTTCGTTCGGGAACGGCGTCGCCTCGAACTCGATCTCGTCGAGGAGGCCGATGGCCCGGAGCCGGTCCTCCCTGGAGAGCCTCGCGAACGTCCCGGCGGCGCGCTCGGCCCGCTCGGCCGCCGGGCTCCCCGGCTCGTAGAGCACCCCGGCGCGGTCCCGGCCCGGACCGAGGACGTTCCCCCCGCGGTTCACGAGCTCCAGCGCCGCGACGTCGAGGACGTGTGCGGCCGCGTCGGCCATCGGGACGTTCCCCTGCGGGCCGACGTACGGCAGGCCGAGCTGGAACCCGCTGTCCACGTACGTGATCACGAACTCGTCGAGACCGATGGACAGCCCCCCGGGGACGTGTTCGGACCCGAGTTCCGCCTCGAGTTCGGGCGTCTCGGGGACCACCGCGTCGACGACCGCCCGGAAGGCCACCGTCGTGTGGGGATCCTCCCCCCAGTCGACCCCCGCGAGGTCGGCGGCCAGCCACACGAGGGACGTCAGCGCCCGCCGAAGGGCGTCCATCCACCGGGCGGCCCGCTCCCACGGACGGTCTGCCATGTGTCCACATTGGACAAGGAGGTACTATTCTTTGGCACCGGACCGTCCGTCTCGGGGGATCGACGGAGTCGTGGAGCGGTGTGTTTCGGTACGCTCGCCCGCGAGGAGCGACCCGAGCGAGGCCGACCGAAGGGAGCCGTGCGCCGAGCGAACCGTGAGCCGGCGGGAGCGAGTCGCGCTTTCTCCCCGCGTTTTTGTCGGGTGGCCTCGCTTCGCTCGGCCACCCGTGCAGAAGGTGGTGGTGCGGCCTACTTGAACCGGAACGTCTCGAGGTTCTTCGGAGCGAACGTCCGCATGTCGAACTCGTGGTAGAGCGCGCTGGAGAGGTCCTGGGTGCTCTTCTCGTCGCCGTGGACGCAGAGCACCTTCTCCGGGCGGGGGTTCATCGTGCGGACGAAGTTCTCGAGCCCCTGGCGGTCGGCGTGGCCGGAGAACCCGTCGACGGTCTCGACGTCCATCTTCAGCGTGAGCGTGTTCGAGCGGCCGCTCCCGTTCCGGTCGTTCACCGGGATCTCGTCCCAGCCGTTCTGGATGCGGCGGCCGAGGGTGCCCTGTGCCTGGTAGCCGACGAACACCATCGTCGACTCCGTGTCGCTCCCGAGGTGGCGCAGCCAGGACATGATCGGCCCGCCGGTGACCATCCCCGAGGTCGAGAGGATGATCGCCGGCCCCTCGTCGACGATCCCCTGGCGCTCGTCCTCGCCGCCGTCGATGTGGTTGAACGCGTCGGCGAGGAACGGGTTCTCGTCCTCGTGGAAGATCCGGTCCCTGAGGTCGTCCCGGAGGTACTCGGGGTAGGTGGTGTGGATGGCCGTCGCCTCCCAGATCATCCCGTCGAGGTGGACGGGCATCTCGGGGATGTCGCCCTTCCGCATCGCCTCCTCGAGGACGAGCATGATCTCCTGGGAGCGGCCCACCGCGAACGCCGGAACGAGCACCTTCCCGCCCTTCTCGTGGGTGCGGGTGATGACCTCCTTCAGGTGCCGTTCCGAGTCCTCCTGGTCGGTCTGGTAGTCGTTGCGGCCGCCGTACGTCGACTCCATCACGAGCGTCTCGACGCGGGGGAACTCGTTGACCGCGCCGTTGAACAGCCGGGTGTCGTCGTAGTGGATGTCCCCGCTGAACGCGACGTTGTAGAGGCCGTCGCCGATGTGGAAGTGCGCGATCGACGAGCCGAGGATGTGCCCGGCGTTGTGGAGCGTGAGCTTCACGTCGGGGGCGATGTCCGTGACGTCGCCGTACTCCAGCGTGACGGTGTGTTTGATCGCCTCCCGGACCATGCTCGACTCGTAGGGGGGGCTCCGGCCCTCCTTGGCCGCGACGTCGAGGTAGTCGAGCGTCAGGAGGCCCATCAGATCGCGGGTGGGCTCGGTCGTGTAGATCGGCCCGTCGTAGCCGTACTTGAACAGGAGGGGGATGAGCGCGGAGTGATCCAGGTGGGCGTGCGTGAGGACGACGGCGTCGAGGTTGTTCGCGCCCGCGCCAAGCGCCTCCGGCACTTGGAGGTACGGCACCTCCCCCTCGGCGCCGGGCTTGTCCCCGCAGTCGACGAGGATCCGCGTCTCGGCGGTCGAGAGAATGAACGAGGCGCGGCCGACCTCCCGGCAGCAGCCGAGCGTGGTGATCCGGACCCACTGCTCGTCGGCCATCTCCTTGCGATGGATCTGTCGGCCGACCCGTTCGAGGATGTCGCGGCGCTCCTCGCGCTCCTGCTTGAGGAAGTTCCGGACGTTCGAGACCGTCGAGGACTCGATGGGCGGCGTCCGCACGACTTCGGGCGTCCAGCCGACGCGCTGGGTGATCTCCCGGAGCGTCGAGCCGTGGCGCCCGATGACCATCCCTGGCTTCCCCGCCTCGATGATGACCTCGCCGGTGTCGGCGTGGAAGTCGAGGTCCGTGACCCCCGCCTCCTCCGGGATGACGTCCCGGATCTCCTCGCGGGCGACGTCGGGGTGCGAGAGGGTGTCCGGGTCGGGGCGGACGGTGATGCGCTTGCGGAGCTTCGAGGCGAGGCGCCTGATGAGGTCGCCGTCCTGCGCGAACTTCTTCGGGTCCCGCGTGTAGACGACCAGCTCCGGCCCCTCGTACTTCACGTCCGAGATGGAGATGTCGTCCGGGATCTCGCCGGCGATCTTCGCTTTCAGGTCCTCGAGTTGCCGCTCTACTGTGCTCATGCGTGTCGGTGCGCCGCGCCGCTGGCCGGCCGACCCGTGTCGACCCGCCCGACGGTCGCGTGGCGCGTTGGAAGGAATCTCTTCATGTTCGGGATCTCACTCGACAGAGAGTTCGCCCCGTGGGGCGACTGCGGGAGAGGTTTCCGGAAAACCCGCGTGTGCCCCGACGTAGGCCACTGTGCGTATAAAACCCTTCGGGACGATATCCGCGTATGAACGGGGATCGGCTCGCGGTCACGCCGGCCGCGGTCGAACGCGAGCGCGACTGGGTGCGCGACCGCACGGTCGTCGTCGAACTGATCAACGAGACGCGCGCGGCGCTCGGCGAGGCCTTCGGGACGACGGTCGACGCCGTCACCGAGGCCGACTACCGCGCCGAGGTCGAGCGCGTGTTCGCCGACGGCGACGTCGCGGTCAACGCCGCCGCGCTCGTGGTCCTGCTCCGGGAACTCGACGTCGAGGGGGACTACCCCGGGTTCGTCGTCGACGAGATACTGGGCCGGGAGCTCGCGGCCACGATAGCGAGCACGAGGGGTCGGGCGTACTCGCTGCTCGCCGAGGCCACGTTCCACTACGCGGACGTCCACGCCCACGGCGACCCCGGGGAGGCAGCAGGCGTCGACGACCTCGACGCCGCGCTCGCCGCGGGGTTCCAGACGCGGCTCCCGGGGTGGGACTGGACCGAGAGCGACTCGCCGTTCGCCGTCGACGCCGACGAGTGACCCGCTCGGCCGACGAGCCGCCCGGTGTGGCCCGGATCGGGCGTCGACGGCCGATTCAGGGGGTTTTTATCCGAACGCGGAGTAGCGCCGGTAGATGACTCGTATCGTCGTGGTGGACAACGACGGGCAGTTCACCCACCTCGAACGGCGCGCGCTCCGCGACGTCGGCGTCGAGACGGGGATCGTCCCGAACACGACCCCGCCGTCGGAGATCGACGCCGACGGCGTCGTGCTCTCGGGGGGCCCTCACAGCGCCGATCCGGAGCGGGGCGGCCGGTACCTCGACCTGGACGTCCCGGTCCTCGGCATCTGTCTCGGGATGCAGGACATGGCGGCGGCGCTGGGCGGCCGTGTCGGTGCCGGGGACTACGGCGGCTACGCCGACGTCACCGTCCGCATCGATGACCCCGACGATCCGGTGGTGGGGTCGCTCGCGCCGGAGACCCGCGTCTGGGCCTCCCACGCCGACGAGGTGAAGGAGCTCCCGCCGGGGTTCGCCCGGACGGGGACGAGCGACGTCTGTGCCGTCGAGGCGATGGGCGACGCCGACCGGGACCTGTACGGCGTCCAGTGGCACCCCGAGGTCGCACACACTGCAGAGGGGGAGGCGGTCTTCGAGAACTTCCGCGCCGTCTGCGAACGGGCGTCCGACGAGTGACGAACCGAGGTTCGACGGAGGTCCGACGAGCGAATAAGTAATCGGGGAGTAAAGGACATCACACATGAGCAACACCCAGGGCGACCTCGCCTCGCTCTCGCGGTTCATCTTCCGGGCGCCGTCCTGGTACTCGAGCGTGGCGTTCTCGCTGCTCATCGCCGCCCTCGCGGGGGTGGCGGCCTTCGACTCGCGGTTCGTCCTCGAGGACGCCTGGCAGGGGGGGTTCTTCATCGGCGTCCCGACGGTGGTCGCCAGCCTCGTCACCCCGTGGGTCGACGCGCGCCTCGGCGGCCAGCTCACCCCGAACCGCGCCTCCCTGCTCGCGCTGACGTGCGAACTCGTCGTCGTCGTCGTTCTCACGCTCGCCGGCGTGGTGACGGTACTCTCCCCGGCCTTCGGCCAGGACTTCGTCTTCGACGCGCTGGTCGCGGCGCTGGCGAGCATCTTCGCGCTCAGGCTGCTCGTCGTGATGGCCGTCTCCCGGCGGTCGCTGCTCGTCGCCGCCGTCCCAGCGAGCCTCCAGACCGTCGCCGGCGCGGTACTGCTGTTCGTCTACTCCGGGACGATGCGCTACTTCGAGGTCGGGGGCCCCCTCCTCCGGTCGTACCTCTCGCGCCCGGAGAAGGCGCCGCCCGAACTGCTCGTCGTCGGCCCCGAGGAGTTCATCCTCCTGGCGGTGACCTGTGGCCTCTACGCGGGCGCCGTCTACCTGTTCCTGGTCGTCATCGACCGGCCGTGGCGCCAGTCGCTCGGCGTCTCGGTGCTCGACTTCATCGGGGGGTTCATCGGCCACATCGCCGAGGGCTCGCGCGAACTCGAGGAGTTCTTCGAACAGCTCGGCGAGGAGGCCGTCGTCCCCGTCACCGTCCTGTCGTTCCGGACCGCGGTCGGCGAGAAGGCCCGGTTCGTCCTCCCGATGATCCACCCCGGGCCGATGGGCGACATCGGCGGCGGGAACCTCCCCGAACGGGTGGCTCGCGAGGCCGACGGGCTCGCGTTCCCGCCGCACGCCACCGCCGGCCACGACTTCAACCTCGTCACCGCGCGCGAAGTCGAGAGCCTGATCGACGCGGCACGGACCGCTCACGACCGCATCGAGTACGCCGCCGAGGCGACGCGAGCCGCGCGCGAAACCGAGGGCGAGGCGAAGCTCCTCGGCCAGCGGTTCGGCGACGGTGCGCTAATGACGTCGACCTTCTCGCCGGGGTTCGCCGACGACATCGAGTACGCGGTCGGCCTCTCGGCGGCCGCGGAAGCCCGGGCGGGCGGGCTCTCGGACGTCCTGCTCGTCGACGCCCACAACTGCAATGACGGCCTCGACGGCGAGGACCTCGGCCACGTCGTCCCCGGGTCGCGCCGCTCGTTCGACATGATACAGGGCGCCGGCCACCTCGGGCGGAGGCTGGCCGCGAGCGGGACGGGGGCGCTGCGTCTCGGCGTCGCGTGGGACCCCACCGACTGGGACCCCATCGACGGCATCGGGCCGCTCGGGGTCCGCGTCGCCGTCACCGAGGTCGGGGATCAGCGGACGGCGTACGTCCTGATCGACGGGAACAACATGGAGCCGGGGGTCCGCGAACGGCT